>JBMYPC010000001.1:0-62543 GCA_049599895.1 Bacteriovoracaceae bacterium
AAGAGGGCTCTCTGCTCCCTCTGGTCTAAGAGCATTGGCAAGAGCATAGGGAAGGGCAATATCTCTACCATCAACCTTCGCTTTATAAAAAGAAAGGTCTGAGAAGTGAGTAAGGGCTGCTTTATGACCATCATTGTACTTGATATACTTTCGATCAATGAGAGAATTAAAGTCTGAGTCTAAGAAAAAGAGTTTGAGATGACCTCTTCGTGGCTGACTTTCAGGAGTGTTTTTTTCCGTAAAGATCGTGATGACAAGATAATCTTTTTTCCCATCATAGTTAAGGTCAATTTTTTGAAGATCATAGAGTCTATCAACTTCTTCTCCTAATTCAACTGAAAATGGTTTGATTCCATCTTTTGTTGACTTGAAAATATTGAGATACTTTTTACCATCTTTTTTAGATAATCTTGTTGAAACATAATCATTTGTTTCATAATTTGAGTATCGATCAAAGATAGGAGACAGAAATTGAATAACTGTTCCAAGAGGAGTTTTAAGAGCAGTGTTTCGAGCTGTGCTAAGATCTTCATGAAGTTTAAACTTATAAGCGACTTGAGTCTTCATCTCAAGGCTAATGCGAGTCTTATAAGTTTTTTCTTGCCCCTCAGATTGAACTTTTACGGCAATTAATTGTCTTGAATCAACTGCAGAAGACTTTGCCTTTAAAGAAAGTGGGATCTTCTTAAGTTCGTAAGAAGATAATTCGATATTAGAAAGAACGATTTTTGATTGTTCAAAGTCTTCTGAAGAAAATTCTACAACAACATTTTGAACTTTATTGTCCTTAGAGTAGTTCTTGAGTTTCAATTCATATTGGAAAGTGAGATCTTGTGCGAGAAGAAATGAAGTTTTTCCTTTAAATTGAGGCGCTACATGATCACTTGATTTTTTTTCAAAAGCTTTTGAAAAGTCAATAAGACCGCTATTTGACCATTTATTTTCATCTTTAATGGACTTGGCTGTTGAGTAAAGACGCCCAAGAACTTCATCGACTTCTTCTGAGCTTTTAAGAGGAGATTCAGTTTCAAGGCCGAGCAAACTCGCAATAAGTGCACTGACAACTGGAGCAGAGAATGACGTTCCTGATCTTATGTCATAGTGATGAAAAGGGAGATTAAAGAACTTCTTACTATAGATATGTCTCGCATTAGTTGAAAGAACATGTTCTCCTGGAGCCAGAATATCAACAGCGCCACCAAAGTTTGAAAACTCAGAGAAGGTCTTTTCTGGAGAAGTTGATCCTACACAGATTGTATAAGGAAGCCCACAGGGAAAGTAATCAAGGTCATGACCGTCGTTTCCTGTGGCCACAACAACAAAGATTCCACTTTCATAGGCGTTTTTCAGAGCTTTTTCAACTTCAGGGCTATTGGCAATTGATGGCCAGCCACTTGAAACGTTGATCACATCAACATTGAGGCTTGTGGCATATTCGATGGCCTTGGCAAACTTATCACCTAAAGTTCCTTTTCGAGTCACAAGCTTTTCAGAGTTACTTGTGGCCTTGATAGGGTAGACTTTGATGTTGTTACTCAGTCCTGCAATCCCAAGGTCTTCATTACCAGTTTTTGCTGCAATAATACCAGCAACAGCTGTTCCATGACCAACAAGTCCAGGTTGCAATGGATTCTTTACGAGGTCTTCGTTGGGATTGTTACCATCATCTGTAAAATCCCAACCTTGGCAATCACCAGCAAAACCATTTTCATCTTTATCGGTGATGTTTGAGAGAGGTCTTACTCCATCAATACATTCAGCTTTGTTTGTGTAAAAGTTGATGTCGGGATGTCCTAAGTCGGCCCCTGAGTCGATGACGGCGACAACAACATCTCTTTTGAATTCCGAGCGAATTTTATCGAGATAGTTTGAAACGTTTACGTCAGCATCTTTCTCTACTGGAATAGAGCTTCCACGATCTTCAGAGTTAAAAAACTGCTCATTAGAGAGGTACCACCACTGATAGCCGCTATAGAGCTCTTCTGATGAGAATGAGTTTGAGCTATCGGGAAAGAAGTTATTGGCCTTTGCCTGAAAGGTCGATAGCGTACTAACAAGAACTAGAGTCGAAAATACATTTTTAAACATAAGACTTGCCTTTATCCCTTAGAGGTAATCCATAATCCAACGAATGAGTAATTCAGATTCTGTGATTTTTGTTTCATCACGAAGCCCTCGCATCGGTCCCATATAGTACTGGTCTCCAATTTCACCATAGTTATTAGATGCGTAAGGTTGAAAACCTCTTTCATCACCTTTTCTAAAGCCTGCAAGGTTTCCAAAAGCATACATATTAATGATTTTTCCACTTTTAAGGTCTGAATCAGTATTACCTGCTAACCTTGCCATTCCCTCTAGAGAGAAGACTTTGGTAACGACACTCAAGTACTTGTGATAGTACTTACTCAGCTTTTCAGCATCTTGTTTATAATAAGCTTCTTTCATTTTGCTTCGGTATCGATTAAGCATTCCTCTTAGACTTCGAACTGAGATATCTTTGTTTCGAACAGTTCTATTTTTTATAAACCGGCTCTGCACTGACTTCATCTTGCTTCGATCGGCATGATCTCTGATCAATGCTGTTAGCGTCTCGTCATCCATGTTAATGAAATTTAAAAATGCATCTTTATAGAAGTTAATATCAATAGAGACAGAGTAGAGTTGGTGTTTTTCCGTTCGAGCAAGAATGTTCTTTGGGAAAAAGTCATGCTTATATCTCTCGTTCATTTTGTCGAGGATCTCAAGTGCTCCATCATGATCTTCTGACCAGCCCTTTTTAGTGTAAGAAACATTCGCAAAAAGGTGTGCTAGAGGATCGAAAACTTCACCGTCTGTTTTTTCAACTTCAAAGATAATTTGCTCTGTGGTTCCGGAACCAAAAATGGTGTTTCCAGGATCGCCATTATTTGTAGTTGAAACATTAAACTCTGAGTCTTCAAACATTTCATCGATAAGATAGTTCAGTCCATCAGTGAAAAGGGCCTCAAAGTTTTTCCCACTTCTTCGACCTTTTGCTTGTCTAAAGAAATGACGTTTCTCTCCTGTTGGATAAGCGAAGGTTAGATCATCTGTTGTATTTAAATATTTGCTTCTCAAGAAGAGAAAACTTAGTGATGAACCTCGTTCTGTGAAGTCGTGTGAGAAAACATATGGAGGATCTTTTATTTCAAGTTTTCTGTAGTAGTGATGCTTGAAAAGATATTTAATCATTCGAACAGCTGCGATACTTTCTCTAACAGAGGTTTTCTCATCTTCTGTTAGCTCTAATGCATCTTGATCAACTTCAGTTTCTTCTTGGGCTTCCTGTTCTTCTGTTTCAATATCTTCGACAAGCTCACTTGTTCCTGCTTTTACCGCAACAGACTCTGGAATTTCAGGCATATCAAGGGTGTTGAGAGAAGTTGTTGCCCCTCCCTTCGCCGCTTTAAAATCAAAGCTAATGATAGGGATGTTTCTTGCATTTAAACTTATTCTCGCCGTTAAAGTGCCTTTGTGACCAAAGTCTCTATAAATCTGAAGCCCATTTTTTTGTCTGAGAATATGAGTTCTCCATAAAACTCTTTGCTGAGCAGAGAAGTTTGCTTGAGCATTGAGGATATCATTAAACCCATATCCTCCACCAAGACTTAAGCCTGCACCAACATTCAAAGAGATAATGAGTGATTCTCCAACCTGAAAGGTGTTATTGAATTCTTCGATAAATGATTGGAGCTCTTTAATTCCTTCTTTTGATTCGAGATACTTTTGATCTGACTCATCAAGGTTTTTAAAAAGCTTAGCAACTTTATTTTTGTAAAAAGGCACAATAATGTGTTCAAACTCTGTCTTTAAAGCTTTTTTGATACTTGTGACTGGCTTTAAGTGTGTATAAGTTCGTGTCAGATAAGCATCTGCACTTGCATTTAAAAACCATCCCCCCGGAAGGCCATAGGCCACAGCTCTCGCTCCGGCCTTAACGCTAAAACCAATTGTATCTGCTAATTGAATTCTATTATCGGCTCCTAAATAACTTCCAAAAACGATGTCTCTTGAAGCGATAAGATCGCCATCAATTGTAGGGATAACGTCAATCCCAAATTCTGTTTTTGGAGCTTTTCCTGTTGAGACATATTCTTTAAAGTTCTTATAAGCTCGTTTCATTTGTTTTTCTTGAACTTCACTTTTAATGTCAGTCTCATAGAGAAACTTATCATTAAAACGACTTACAAGATCTTTGATCACATTTGATTGAACGATACTCTTTCCAAATGCAACATATTCACCAAGGCTTAGTGGAGACTTTGGATCACCATAAGCATAACGTGAAGCTCTTCCTTGCCAAGGGAGAGATTCAGGAATATCCATTTCATCAGCATCTTCTGGAATTGGTTTCGTTTTAGGAATAAGTTTTCCATCAACAAGTCTTTTTCCGTGAGAAATATCAAGATCACCACGGTACTTTTTAAATCCTTTAAGATTGAAAAGATCGATTAATGAGTCTCTTCTTTCAATGAGAATCTCATTTCGGATCATTTCAACTTCTTTAGGAAGGTGAGATTCTTGTCCTCTTGAAACTCCATCTCTTGCAAGTCCCTTTAGCTCTGATTCACTAAGAGAAAGAATTTTCCTTGCCATCCATTTGGCATCTTCAAGACTTGGGTAAAAAAGCTCACCATGAGGATATTCAAGCCCTATGTAGTTATTAATCTTTTTACCAATATGGGGGTAACAAAGATTGATGCTTTCTGGACATTGAACCAGAGCGTAAGCGATGAGAAGCGCAACGTGACTTCTCTTTTGTTTATTAAATGTTGCTTGGGGAATACCAACGGCAATGTTTGTAAAGTCATTGGGATTAGAAGCAACAATATCTTGAAGAACGATTTCTAAGTTTTGCTCGTCTTCAGAAATAATCCATCGATCAGGATGCTCAACATACATTGAATAGGCACCAGCTTCAGCTCTAATACCCGCGTCTGGCTCTTCTTCTTCACTCGGTGGAAAGAGGAGGTATCTAAATCGCTTAAGTTCATAGAGACTTTTAAATTTAATTCTAACTTTTGGAACCCATTTAATATTGGGGACTCTATAACCAAGCTTCTTAAGAAGAGCATGTCTTAGAAGAAAGTTGTGATTGTCGAGACTGATATCAAAATTGATAAGGCCATTACCTTGTCGCCCTTGAAAAGTTAAACTCTGCTCCATTGAAGGAAGCTCGCCCACAAATTCAACGACTTGAGTTTCATTAAGGGGAACCTCTTTAAGTTGAACCTGGAACTTCTTTTGCGGATCATAGAATTTGTCATGCTTGGGCTCGACTGTATGAAGGTCTGTCCCATACAGACGTTTATACTCAGAACGAATGGCTTCAGCATTCGTATCGAAGATCTTTGTTCCGTCTTTTAGATAAAGATCATTGGCAATAGGCCTTGAATAATCTAGCGGAATTGTTCCCGCAAAACCATCATATGTGGCATTGGCCATGAGTTTGGATGAGAAAAGGAGTACCAGGAGAATAAAAGAAATTTGTGCTTTCAAGTGCGTTCCTTGGTGAAAACTTTCTATTCAGTAGTGTAAAAGTAAAATTTGTATCACTTAGACATAACACGTGGCGTAAAAAAATGAAGATTATCTCAGATGGAGTGTAAAAGTTACGATTGATGACACATTATTGGCTTCTGTTCGGGGCCAGACTAGCTCCAAAAATTCCTTCAAAAAAAAATTTTTTAGGAAAATAATACAGAGTTTTCGAACTTTCTGACACCAGATACTCTTCATGGAAATAAACCTAAGTATATGAACTTAAAAAGGAGAAACAGGCTAACCCTGAAAAAATGACATGAACTTTGGAACTGTCGAGAGTTTGGATAAAACTTAACATAATTTTGACACAGGTCCTGGTTATCAATTAAACAGTCCACAACGATTGCACCAGAACATCCAAATTTACTTCAGGGGGTAAATGAAAATGAAATCTTTAAAATCTATGTTTCTCGTTTTAGTTATGGCAGTACTCGCTTCTTGTGGTGGAGGCGGAGGTGGTTCTAACGTAAGTGGAACTGTTTATTATAACCACGCTGAATTAGCGGATATCTTTGTTGAGCGTCTATGGGAAGATCTAGGAATCGACGCTGAACTCGTTAAGACTGATACTCTTCAGTATGACTACATTGTTGTTTATGATTATGACCTAGATTCTTATGATGCTTACTATATTGGTGAGTACAATCCAGGTGAGTCTCTATCAAACTACTTAGACTTCTATGACGATGACTTTGTATTTGATCTATTTGACAATAATGACGGAACTTACTCAGGTTACGACATCGACAATTTCTACGTAACATTTGACCAGGATTCTTACTCACAAGATCCTGCTGATCAAAGAGTTGCAAAGGCTTACAAAGAGCAAGCTGAAAGATTTAAAGTTGCTTCAAGACTTGAGAAGAAGTACGGATTCAACCCAACTGTTTCTATGAGAATTGTTAAAGCTACTGAGTCTTTTAGAGTTTCTAAAATCCAAAGTGGTGGAAACATTGCTAATCCTGCTATGACAACAGCTGCTAAAGAGCTTTTCAACGCTGCACTTGGTGTTGATGTTGACGCTGCTCAAGCTGCTCTTCTTTCAGGTGACCAAGCTCAAATTGAAGACCAATTTTCAATCATGAGTGACAGCCTTGGTGGGATCGGGAAAGAAAACGTAAGAGCTTTCTTCTACGACCTACAAAACACATCTGAAGAAGAACTTTCTTTCAAATAATTTAAAACAAAATTTTAAATTATACATAAGGCCCTCTTTATAGAGGGCCTTTTTTTTTAAAACCCATCAAAGTTCAAATCGGCCTCAGTATCTTTTTGTCTCCAGTTTCTTTTTGTCTTAACTTTAATTTCACTTAGCAGCGCGTCTTCTCATTGAAAGTACAGACATCAGATTCTTTTATCTCATTTCTTAAGATGGCACCTCTCTTGCTCATAAGTCATTAGCAATGGATACCACTCAAGGATTAGGTGGCCAAACATCACCACTAGGAAATGCCCAAGGCATTTCATCGTTTTGGTGTTTGTCGATTTTGTCCGAGACTAAAAAAAGAAAAGGGGAGCACTATGAGGAATTTAAAGGTTTGGTTGGTTTTAATGCTAACTGTTTTAGCTTTTGGAGCGGAAGCACAGAGATGGCGCTATGATAATAGAGGCCAAGATCGTAATCAGCATATGAATGGTCTTCAACGACATATCGTTGATATGCACGACCAAATGTTTCAAGGGCATAAAACAATCTCTCTTAAACGAAAGCTAAAGAATAAGTATGTTAACCTTCAAGGCAAGCAACTCGTCGCTGTAAACCTTGTGGCAAAGACAATGGGTGGGCGCGGAACAGCGACATTAAGTGTTGGACATGAAAGCAGCTATCCTCAAACAATTAATGGTAACCGACATGATTTTCACCTCAATGCTCCTTATACATACGATCGTGTAAAGATCAATAACCCTGCTTATAACTCTCAGGGGAAATGGCAACTTGAACTTAATGGAAAGTTTAAAGTTAAAAAAATTGTCATCATTACAAAAGCTAAAAAAGCGAAAGCGAAAAAATCGATCACTCTTAAATTTTATGGTGAAAAATTCAAAGGTGAGAGCTCGATCGCTCTTAAAAGACAGCTTAAGTCGCAAAACCCTTATCTTAATTTAAATAAGTTTAAACTTGTTAAAGTTAAGCTTGTGGCAAAAAGTAAAGCTGGATACGCTAAAGCAAAGCTTAGAGTAGGTCATGATAAGACTTCAGGTGAGACGATTTATGGTAATCCTTATGAATTCCGTTCAAATGCAGCTTATACATTTGATACGATCCAGTTTCACAACCCTTCTTATGATTCTCATGGAAAGTGGCAAATTCTTTTAAAGGGAGCTGTTAAAGTTAAAGAAATCACTGTTGTTCTTAAAAAGAAGGGTCAGGGTGGACATGGTAATGACTTTGGATTTATCGACGATAATGACTTCGGTTTTCAAGGGGACTTTGGTTTTAACTAAAACTTAAAAATAGTTTTAATATTGAGAGGGAGGCTTTAAGCCTCCCTTTTTGTTTTTAGAGATTACGTTCAATCTTTGAAAGAGAGAGTGTTTCTCCAAAATTGATGAGAGTCCCATCCGGTTTTTGAAGAAAATAAGCAGGGACACCAACAAGTCCATTTTTATTTAAGAACTCTGTGATTTTAGGGTCGCTATGGGTCCAGTCTCCCAAAAGAAGTTTAATATTTTTATCCTTAACAAGTTTTCGAAACTGATCTGTATCGATGATGGCCTTTTCATTAACCTTGCAGGTTAAACACCATTTTGCAGTGAAATCGATGAAGACATAATTTTCAGATTCTTTATAACTCTGCATTTTTTCAACACTCCAAGGCTCCCAAGTGCTTCCTGCGACTTCAATAGTGTTTTTTGAAGAAAGATTTTTAGGTTGTTTTTGAATATTCAAAAAGGTTTTAATCGAAATCGTAATAATAAAAATGAGACCAAGAGTTCTCCAATGATTCGATCTGGCAATTTTATTGAAATAATAAACGCCAAAGAAAAAACAACTTAAAGTGAAAAGAACAAGAAAGAGGCTTTCAGGTCTTAGAGCAACAAAGACATCAATAAGCCAAATAATTGTTATGATTAAGGCAAAACCTAAATACTTTTTAAGATGATCCATCCAAAGACCTGGCTTTGGAAGCCAAGTAATGGTTTTTGGAAAGAGACCAATTAAAATAAAAGGAAAAGCGAGTCCTATTCCCATAGAAGTGAAAAGAATAAATGTCTCAAATGCACCAGCTGTAAAAGCGTAGGTGAGAGCTGTTCCAAGAAAAGGAGCACTACAAGGAGTTGAGAGAATGGTGGCAAGAACTCCGTTAAAGAAATCGCCAAAGGCCCCTTCTCTTAACTGAACTGAACCAAGTTTTGAAGCCCCTGGAACTCTAAACTCAAAAAGACCAAAAAGATTTAATGTCATCAGCATAAGAACTAAAAGAATGACGTAAATAAAACTAGGTGATTGAAGTTGAAAGCCCCAGCCGATTGATTTACCACTGCTTAAAATTCCAATGATAACCAGAGCAAGAACCCAAAAACTTGTGAGAACTCCAAGAGAGTAGAAGAGATTATGCTTAAGAATGTCTTTATGAGAATGGTTTCGACTATTCACAAGTCCAAAAAGTTTTAAAGAGATGACCGGTAAAACACAGGGCATGACATTGAGAATAAGCCCTCCTAAGAAGGCCAGAAAAATTAAAGTGAAAAAGGATTGAGAAGTGGCCCCATCTTCCGTTTGGGCGGTGATTGTCTGGGGGCTAGTTATTTCTTTTTTTTTTGTTGAACCTTCAGGTTCAGGAAGAATTTTTTGAAAGCTTTGAGTGGTGACAAAGGATTTTTCAAGACCTGGATGATAAACTAAAAACTTAAACTCTTGAGGAGATTTAAAGCTTCCAGTTTTAGGAAGTTCAACTTCAGGTTCAGCATAAATTCCATCCCAAGCAGTATTTAAAGACCCTTTGGCCTTACCTTCAAGAAGGCCCACTTTTTCAAGTTCTGGATCAAGAAGTTCATTGGGAAAAGGGGAGACTATTGCATGATTGGGATCAAGTTTTTTGACATCTTGAAAGCTTGCTTCATAAAGAAAGGTTAAGGATTCTCTTGTCGCATCTTGATAGGCAAGCGACATCTTAAAGGGAAATTGAGACTTATAAACTTCAGGAAGATTCTCAAAGCGCTTTAAGGTTTCTCTTTTTGAAATTTTTGAAGAATGATTGGCCCCTTTAAGAGTCAGGTTTTTTTGTCCAGGAATACAGATGTCTTTGCAGATAAGGTAGGCGACTTTTGCATTTAGCTCTGTTGATTTATCAAAGCCCTTTGGGAGTTTGAAAAAAAGCGAGTATTCGTTGGAGTAACCATAGGCAATGATGCCACCTTTTTCTTTATAGAGTTTAGGTGTTGGCCATTCAAGCTCTTCAAAGGTGAGCTTTTGATTATTTCTTGAAAACTCTGGTTTAAGAGCAATACCTGCAGAACCTGGGTTTTTCCAATAGGTATGCCATTTAGGTTCATTTTTAAAGTTGAGAACGAGATACTCTGAGTTTTCGTGGGACCAATAATGGGCCGAGAGATCAACAAGTTTTGAAGCGTCAACGTCTTGAGCAAATGCACTTGAAAAAGAAGATAAGAAAAATAAAAGAATAAAGTTTTTAAGAACTTTCATAACTGGTCGTACCCTAATTTCTGTAGGTGAGATGTCTTTAAAAATAATAACATGCCCGAAAAACAGTTTGGTAGTTAAACTGTCAGTTAAAGGTCAATTCTGTTTGGACAGTGAGATGAGGGGCTTTAGCCATTATGGCCCTTATCATTGGAGATGGTTTCAAAAGCGAAATTTCTAAGATGTAAGAAAGACTATTGCACCAAGTAAGAGAAGAGCATTAACTGTTTGAATTTAAAGGGGAATCTCTTCTCCATTCAATCTTTAAATCTTAATCTATCTAAAGCCTTGAAATAATTCAGAAATTTACCTTGCTCCCCTCTACTTAATTGATTAAAAACATCGGAAAAGTTCAAAATCTAATGAAACCCATGGAGTTATAAAGTGAGACGCATCTTAATTAGTACAGCAGTTATTTTACTTGTTTCGGGACTATCTAACTATGTCTTCGCTGTCTCTGGTGAGAACTTTGAATACCACGGTTATTTTCGCTCCGGGATCGGTTCAAACTCTAAAGGGGGAGACCAAACTTGTTTTTCTAACGGCGGAAACGGTGGGGGAAATGAGTTTCGTATTGGAAACGAATGTACGACCTATGGGGAAGTTGCTTTTACTGGACATCACCTTAAAGGAAAGGGTCCAAACGCGCCATTTTTTAAATCACAATTTCGTATGGCCTTTGAAGTTGAAGCTCACTCTGATTACGAACAAGATCAAGGAGATAAAGGGCCAGCTTTTAGAGAAGTTTATGTTGAAGGTGGAAACCTTGATGGGATCCCTTTAAGCTATTGGGCCGGTAAGAGATTTTATCGAGATCAGGATGCTTTTATTAGTGACTGGTATTATATGTCTGATCTCTCTGCTCCTGGTGCAGGATTTGGAAACATTCCATTTCTTGGGCTTGGAAAAGCTCATATTGCTTATATTAAAAGAGTCGATGATTCAGCTCAAACCGATATTGGTTACGTTTCCCATAATGTTTATGATTTAAGAATTAAAGACATTAAGATTCCAGACTTAGGAAGTGTTCAATTATGGCTTGCTTATGCCAATAACCCGAGTTCTCGGAACCTCACAAATGGGACAACTTATTCAGATAATGAAGGTCTTGCTGGAGGGTTTCTCTTTTCACAAAGTATCTTAGGAGGCTTTAATAACTTCTCAATTGTGTATGGTCGCGGACTAATGCAAGGGTTAAACATTTATGGAACGACCTTAACTGAGTATCAAAGTGATGCCCAATACGACCAAGAAGATTCTAGCCGAATCAGAATTGTTGATCACGCAACATTTTCTTTAAGTCCTGAGCTTGAACTTCATGGGATTGCAGCTATTGAGTTGAGAGATAATGGATCACTAACTGACTCAAAAGAAAACTGGTATTCTATAGGAGTTCAACCTGTTTATAAAGTGACTGATCATTACCAACTCGTAAGTGTCCTTGGGCACTCTCAGGTTGAAGCTGATAAGCAAAATACTCGAAGGCTTACTCGTTTTACTCTTGCACCGCAGGTCACTGCTGGAAGAAGCATTTGGGCAAGACCTGTTTTTCGTGTTTTCTATACTCGTACATGGTGGAACGAGGCCAACAAAGGTCGTGTAGAGAGTGGGACTTCGGCGTACCGCAATACAGATCATGCAAGCTCTTGGGGATTCCAGGGAGAGGTCTGGTTTTAGTCCTTTAGGCTTCTTTCTTAAGACCATAATATTTAGACAAAATATGAGATTATTGTTAGCCTTGGTGCGTATGATCATACCATTAACTCATCATCTGGAAGTTCGATATGTGCCAGCTCACGCTTAAAAATATTCAAAAGTCTTATGGGTCTACTAAAGTTGTTCACGATTTTAATTTAGATATTCAAGATAAAGAGTTTGTCGTCCTCGTTGGACCTTCGGGTTGTGGTAAATCAACGACTTTAAGAATGATTGCAGGCCTTGAAGACATCTCAGCTGGTGAGCTTATAAAAAATGAAACAGTCATCAACCACCTTCCTCCTGGAGATCGTGGGGTGGCCATGGTTTTCCAAGACTACGCCCTTTATCCCCACATGACTGTTTTTGAGAATATGGCCTTTTCACTTCGCCTTAAAAAATTTAAAGAAGAAGAAATTCAATCACGAGTTCATCAAGCGGCTGAAATGCTTGATCTTACTCCTTATCTTCAAAGAAAACCTGCGGCATTATCAGGTGGGCAAAGGCAAAGGGTTGCTATGGGAAGAGCTGTTGTGAAAAGAGCAGAAGTCTTTCTCTTTGATGAGCCTCTTTCAAACCTTGATGCTAAGCTTCGTCATAAAATGCGATCTGAAATTAAAAAGTTTCATCAAAAATCAAAAACAACCACTGTTTATGTTACCCATGATCAATTAGAGGCAATGACTCTTGCGGATCGTTTGGTTGTGATGAAAGACGGCCTGGTTGAACAAGAGGGGACACCTCTTGAGGTCTTTGATTTTCCAAAAACCAAGTTTGTTGCCTCTTTTATTGGGAATCCTTCAATGAACTTTCTTAATTGCTCAATTGAAAAAGAGGGCGAGGGTTATTTCATTAAAGATCAGGCGAACTCTTTTCAACTCAAACTTCCTGAAGGAAAGTCGAAAAATTTAGAAGACGGTCAATCTGTCATTCTCGGTATTCGTCCAAGTGATGTGTATCTTTCTCATGAAGATGATCATCACAAAGAATGGCGAGTAGAAGGCAAGGTTGATATTATCGAGCTTCTTGGTAAGAATGCTTTTCTTTCAGTTAATATTGGTGATGAAGAATGTATTAGTGAAGTTATGGGAAGAGAGCTTCCAAGAGAAGGTGAAACTCTTCATTTCACATTCAATTTAGACCATATTCATCTTTTTGATCCAAAAACAGAGAAAAACCTCCATCTTTAATCATAAATCATAAATTTCGCTGCGATGGTGTTAGCCCTTTGAGCCACCCATCGCAAGACCTGAAACAATGTACTTGTGAATCGACATAAAAATCGCTGAGATTGGAAATGCTCCAATGAGACAAGCTGCCGCGAATTGTCCCCACCGTGATGAGAAGGCCTCTGAAATAAAGATCTGAATCCCTACAGCGAAGGTCATCTTGTCCTGAGACTTAAGAAGAACACTTGGCAAAATAAAGTCGCTGAAAGTGTTGATGAAGGTCAAAAGCCCAACAACTGCGAGAATCGGTGTACTGAGAGGAAGAACGATTCTCCAAAAAGCTTGAAGTCTCGTACAGCCATCCATAATCGCTGACTCTTCGATGGATTTTGGAATCGTATCGAAATAACCTTTAATCAACCATATATTAAAAGGTGTCCCACCAAGATAAACGAGAATGAGTCCGCCGTGGCTATCGGTTCCAAGTCCAGGGATATATTGACCGATGAAATCGAGCATAAAGTAAAAGGCAATCATCGCCATAAGGTTTGGAAACATTTGGATAATCATAAGGGTCAGAAGAGAGCCTTGTTTTCCCTTGAAACTGAATCTTGAAAGAGCGTAAGCAGAAGTTGTGGAAAGAAGAAGCATAAGGACTGCTGAAATAGAGGCCACTTTTATTGAGTTCCACATCCATTTAAGAATCGGAAAGGCCGAAACGACTTCTTTTCCTGTCACTGAGTCAATATAAGGAATCCCAAGGATATATTTCCAATGATTAAGACTTAGGGCTTCAGGAATAAGCTTTGAGCCGATACTCCCTGTTGGGTTAAAGCTAATTGAGAGGATATAAAACACGGGAAAAAGGACGATGAGAAGTCCAGTGAGAAGAAAGAGGTGTTTTGCCAGCTCTTCAATCTGCTTTTTCTTTTGGTGAATGTCTTTGTTGTTATTTTGAACTTGATTCATATTGGCTCCATGGTCACGATTGAGAACTTTCTTCTGTCATGCCAGAAAGCTTGAAGTTAATAAGAGTAAGAATCGCAATAATAATAAAAATCAAAATGGAGATACTACTGGCAAGACCAAAGTTTTGACCTTGGCCACCTTCAAAGGCCAGTCGATAGGTATAAGAGATAAGGATATCTGTATGTCCTACAGGAGTCGTTGCTCCTGGCATTGGCGGTCCGCCACCAGTGAGAAGATAAATCCCAACAAAGTTATTAAGATTAAAAGCAAACGAACCTACTAATAATGGGCCAATCGCTGACATAATCAGAGGAAGTGTGATCTTTTTAAGAATGGCAAAGCGACCAGCTCCATCAAGTCTTGCGGCTTCATAGACAGAGTCGGGAATTGATTGAAGGATACCTGTCGTGACAAGAAACATATAGGGAAAGCCAAGCCAAAGATTGACCAGAAGACAAGAAATCTTGGTCATTAAGGGAGTTTCAAGCCAAGGGACTTTAGTAGCAAAGCCCAGAGCTTCAAGTCCTTGGTTAATGATTCCAAAGTCTTTATTGAGCATTCCTTTGAATATCAGTACTGAAATGAAAAATGGGATAGAGTAGGGAATAATGAAAAGCATTCGATAGAATTTCTTTCCCTTAAGAGTCTTGCTGTTCATAAAGACAGCAAGGAACATTCCGACAATAAATGTGAGCAAGACACTAAAAAATGCCCAGGCCAAAGTCCAAAGGAAGACTTTGACGAAAGGCCCTCGAATCTTTTGGTTCGAAAAGAGCTCGGCAAAGTTTGAAAACCCAACTTTCACATAAAAACCAGGGATAAGTTTTCTTTGATCATTTTCATAGAAACCTTCGTTGAGGTTTGGAGTAAAGACTTCTTTGGTTATTGTATTAACTAAGTTGTCACCTTTTAATCTGTAAAGATTTTGAAAGACACTGAGTCTGTTGGTTCGAAAATAGCGATAAAACCGATCAGAGTTTGGCAGGATAAAGTGAATTTCTTTAAGGTCTTTTTTAAGCTCAAAGACTTCCCCAAGACTTAGAATATTCGCTTCATTTTGTTTTGGGTGAGGAGGATCATCTCTTCCAAGGGCCACAGCTTTTCGAAAGGATCCTTTTGTTCCAAGGATTGCCGAATACTTTTGATCACCTTGGGTGGCAAGGATCTTATATTCTCCAGTTTCCTGTTTGAGAATTCGGTAATTCATAGTTGGAGATGATTCATCGATAACAACTTCTTCTAAAAGAGAAGAGAGAACTTCATTTTGAGAGAGGTAATGACCCGTACTCAGGTTGGTAAAACCAATAAAGATTGTAAAAATAATCGGAAGAATCATAAAAAGAAGAAAGGTGATAAGCCCTGGGTACATGAAACGATAGGCATAAGCTTTCTTATTTTGAAAGATCAGTATTGTGATTGCAGCAACGAAGAAAGTAAGGCCACTTAAAAAATAGTGACCAAGCTTTAGGAATGTCGCAAAAAAGACTACCGATAAGATTGTAAAAAGAGTAAGTCCTATTGAATTTAGTATTTTCATATTGATTCCTTAAAACTTTTTTTGATTAACTTAAAGTCCGATTGTACTCTTTCGTAAGAGCTTTAAGCTTCATCCAAGCCTCTGGAGAGTTGATCTTCTTTTCAAGCCGCCAAACCCAATTATTCTCTACTGTACCAGGAAGATTGAATCTTGCATTGCCTCCTAGACCCAAGATATCTTGAACCGGAAATACTGAGATCAAGGCCCTGGACTTTAAAAGAGTCTCAATAAGATCCCATTCATCGATTTTGGAAACATCTTTTTTGTAAAAGTCTCGAAGGTTCTCTAAAACGGGACTTTCCTCTTCCTGATCGGATAAATAAGAGAGGATGGTGTCATTATCATGGGTTCCGGTGTAGCCAATCGAGTTTTCAAGAAAGTTGTCTGGGAGATGCTCGTTGGTCTCATCACTTCCAAAAGCGAATTGAAGGATTTTCATTCCAGGAAGAGAAAAGTCATCTCTGAGTTTGACAACGTCATCACTAATGACCCCAAGGTCTTCAGCAATAAAAGGCATGTCTTTATGTCTTTCTCTTAAAAGCTCAAGAATCTTTCTTCCAGGAGTTTTGACCCAATGACCATTTGTTGCATCTGGATCATTTGCAGGAATATGCCACAGGTTTTCAAAGCCTAAGAAGTGATCAATTCTTAAAATATCAAAAAGCTGAAGATTGTAATCAATTCTTTCCATCCACCATGAAAAGTTTTGTTCCTCGTGGTTTTCCCATTTATAGGTTGGAGTCGCCCATTTCTGGCCAGTCTCACTGAAATCATCAGGTGGAGCACCACTTTCCCAAATGAGAGTTCCGTCAGCCTTAAGGTTAAAGCCTTCTTGCCAGCTCCAAACATCCATACTGTGATGGGAGACGTAGATGGGCATATCTCCAATGAATTGAATTCCCTTTTCATTGGCATAGGACTTTAGCTCATCCCATTGTTTGTGAAAAATAAACTGACAAAACTTATGGAACTTAATATCTCCAGAGAGGATCTCTTGATACTCATCTAAAGTTTTTTGCTCTTTTGATTTAAGACCTGGATGCCAATTCGTCCACTTATTGCCAAGGCGATCAGTGAGGCTCAGAAAAAAAGAAAAGTCTTCAAGCCAGAAGTTTTGTTTGTCCTCAAAGTTTTGAAACTCTTTTAAAAGCGTTGATTTATTTGAAAGAGAACAAAACTGTCGAAAGGCTTCTTGAAGAACTTCTCGTTTATATTCTTTAACTCGAGGAAAGTTCATTCTCGATTCAGAATAGTTTTGATTCTTGAAATATTCAGGAATTGTTTCTAGTAAACCTTCTTCTAAAAGCTTATCCGGAGAGATTAAATAAATATTGGCCCCAAACGCTGAATATGCGGCATAAGGGCAGGCAATCTCGTCTGGATAGTTAAGAGGAAGGATTTGCCAAAAAGATTGAAAGGCATCTTTTAGCTGGTCTACAAAAGAATAGGCCTCTTGCCCTAAATCACCAATCCCATAATTCGATGGAAGAGAAGTGATATGAAGAAGGATTCCGGAGGTCTTATTTTTTCCCATTATCAATTTGAGAAACTAGTACCAGGAAATGAGTCCGTATTCGAACTTCGTACAAAGGTTTTTAAACTTTGGATAAGCTCTTAGACGGATTCTTCTTGGGCGATTGTCATCAGACTTAAAGTTGACTTCGTAATGGCCAATACCCATTCCGTTGCCACCTTTGTTTTCAAGTTGAAGAGTTCTAAACTCTGCAGACTTTTCATCTGTGATAACGAGCTCAACTCCCAGTTCTTCAGGTGCAATGTCACCTAGATACATCGAAACATTGAATTGGCATTGAGAAGTTTCAAAAACACGTCCAGGAAGAGTTTGATCAACCGAGAACTCAACATGGTGAGATGGAGTGTCTTTTGTCTTGTTGTAATCAGAAACTGTTTCAACAATTTGTCCATCTGTTCCTACTTCTTGGAAAGTGAGGTATTCCCAGTGGCGTTGGAAGAATCTTCTTGTTTCATTGTATTTTTCAACACTTTGAAGATCTTCTTTATTATAGATTTCACTGTAATCAAGAGCTCCAGCATAAAGATTATTCATATAATCTTGAACCATTCTGTGAGTACTGAATCTTGCGATATTACTGACAAGTGATTCTTTTGATTTATTAATCCACTCATCATTATTGTCGTAATAAAGTGGGGCGATTGTTTCTTCAAGGTTGCAATAAAAGTCGTTTGCATCTTCAAAGTCTTGAACATCATCATTCGGGTAATCTTTTTCTTCACCAATGGTCCAGCCATTGTTTCCGTTATGACCTTCACGCCACCAACCATCAAGAACACTGAAGTTGAGTCCAAAGTTAAGAGGAACTTTCTGTCCACTTGTTCCCGAAGCTTCCATTGGACGTCTTGGGTTGTTTAGCCAAACATCAACACCAGAAACCATATGTCTTGAAATGTTCATGTCGTAGTTTTCAAGGATAATTACTTTTCCTTTGAACTCTTCTTCACGAGAGATTTTATAGATTTCTCTAATAAAGTTTTGTCCAGGAACGTCAGCAGGGTGGGCCTTTCCTGCAAAGATAAACTGCACTGGCTTATCAGTGTTTGAAATAATTTTTCTTAAGCGCTCTTTATCTTTAAAAATAAGAGTTGCTCTTTTGTAAGTTGCAAATCTTCTTGCAAAACCAATTGTTAAAGCATCTTCACTAAGGTAGCTATCGACCGCATCAATCTCATTTTGAGCTTCTCCATTTCTTTGAAGTTGCTCTTTCAGTTGAGTGCGAACCATCTTAATCATTTTGCCTTTAAGGGCTTTTTTCTTTGTTGCGATGTCTGTGTTAGGAATCTTGTGAGCTCCATCCCAGTATTCTTGGTTCGCTAGCTCATCTTCCCAGTTCGCTCCCATATGAGTTTCGAAAAGCTCTTTAGCTTCTAAAGATGTCCAGGTTTGAACGTGAACACCATTTGTGATGTGAGTAATCGAGTTGTCGATCTCAGGAACATTTGGCCATTGAGACTTCCACATCTTCGCAGCAATCTTTCCGTGAAGCTCACTTACACCATTTTGAAAACGAGAGAAGTTAAGAGCGAAAACTGTAAGGCTAAAGAATTTATAATCACTTTTCTCATCAACAAGACCAAGAGAGATAAAACGATTCCATGAGATATTAAGCTTTTTAATATAAGTGTGAAAAAACTCATGCATCATTGGAAGTGAGAAAGATTCGTTTCCAGCAGGAACTGGAGTGTGAGTTGTAAAAACACAGTTTGAAGAGGCAACAGTTCTTGCTTCTTCAAAAGAGATATTTTTTTCTTCCATTAAGTTAAGAACTCTTTCAAGTTGGAAGAAGCCTGAGTGTCCTTCATTCATATGAAAAACAGCTGGCTCAATTTCTAATGCCTTGAGGGCCTTAACACCACCGATACCAAGAAGAATCTCTTGAGAGATTCTCATCTCCCGATCACCACCATAAAGTCTGCTTGTGAGAAGCTTATCTTCTTCTGTGTTGTCTCTGTGATGAGAGTCAAGAAGATAAAGAGTGTTAATCCCAGCTTGAACTTCCCAAACTTGAGCTTTCACTTTTCTTCCTGGAAGCTCAACTTCAACTTCAGCTTGAGTTCCATTTTTTGTAAGAGCTGGATTGACTGGTAGAACCTCTGGATCAAATGTTTCATAAACATCAACCTGGTCACCGGCATTATTGATTTGTTGTGTGAAATATCCATTACGATAAAAGAGTCCAACAAAAAGCATTGGAATCCCAAGATCAGAAGAACTCTTTACATGATCACCGGCAAGGACTCCAAGACCACCACTATAAATGGGAAGACTTTCGTGAAGACCATACTCTGTACAAAAATAAGCACATCGCTTTTGTGCATGATCAGCATACTTTCCATTAAACCAAGTATTTGGTCTGTTCATATAATTTTGAAACTTATCAGAAACTTTATTGTAAAGAGCGACGTAGGCTTCATCGTTTTCAAGTTTTTTCCAAGTCTCCCCAGTTGCACTTGAAAGAGTTTTGACTGGGTTTCTTTTTTCATTCCAAACTGAAGAGTTAAGAGTTTCGAAAAGTTCCCAAGATTCTTGGTTCCATGACCACCAAAGGTTGTGGGCAATGTCATTTAACCCTGCAAATTTTTCAGGAAGGTTCGTGAGGTTCATAAGTGTTTTCCTTCGTTTTTCTAAAGCGAGAAGAGTGAATTAATTAATAAATAATTCGCTCAAGCAATCTCGTCAACTATATCTCTCAGACAGTGTTATAATCTGATGAAGCTGAATTTGAAAGTCCTAATGTTGAAGATAAAATTGTATCGCCCAGCATCAAGGTGAAGGGTAACATCATCACCTCGAGAAACGTAGCTTAGATTCCCTGAAGGGGTTGCTAAGAAGTGTTGCATATTTTGTTGGTGAATTGAATCAGCATTACTGAGTTCAATATCCCAGTTGGCATTGGCAACTTTAAAGCGATGACTTCCTGAAGTTGTAACAGAAACTCCTGCAACATAAAGGTCGCCTTTATCCGATGAAGCTCTAAGCTCAGATGTCAGTTTCCAATCGTTAAAGGTTCCTCTGACAAAAAGTTTTTCTTGCATCTTAGGACGCTTCGTTTTCTCAAAGATGGCCACAGCGGGTCCTTTGAGCCGAATCTGATTATCTCTGCCACCAACTTGAGCAATGACATTTTGGTAAAGTCCTGTGCTTCCACCAAACTCTGGTGATGATGAGTTGTAAGTTTCTTGCCACCAAGTCTGTGAGTCTCCAGGAAAATGTAACCAAGCGTCAGTAAGGTCATGACCAAAGTTGGCGACTACAAGGTATTCACCTTTGGAGTTTTGAATGTGGTAACTAAGAACTTTTCCACCGTAGATAAGGTCAACATAGTTAGGATCTCTTTCATTCCATTCTGGAAGTTTACTTCGAAGTTTAAGCATCTCTTTAAAGAATTTCACTTGTCCTGTGAAACGTCTTTTCTCATTGAGGCTTAAAAAGTTAAGGGCAGGACTTGTTTCAGCTTCAACGTATTCCCAAACCATTCTATGAGAAGCGACATATTTGTCGATATTCACATTTTTTGACGGCGTGGTGTTATTTTTAATGGCGTCAACGTAAGACCATTCATTCTCTATATTGATATCGTTTCCAGCTTCTTCACCTTGGAAAAAGAGAAGTGATCCAGGCTTTGTGAAAAGAACTCCATAAGCGGTACGAGCAAGATCATGAGTGAACTCGCTATGAAGGACTCGAAATGAAGTTTCTTTTTGTTGGTTCGAATTAAGAGGTCTTACTCTGTAGAAATAGTTTTTCCCATCACTTTCATATTGCTCGTACTCTGAAGCAAGTCTTAGAATAGGATCTTTATTGCCAATAAAATCATGACTTCCAATGTAGTTTACTGTTCTAAGTGGTGGCCCAAACTTAAACTCACCTAAGCCTCCATTATGGTTACTATAACCTCTAAGAGACCCTTGAAGGGGAAGAAGATCAAGGTCTCGATTCCATGGGCGGTAATGATCAAGCTCGGTTTCAAAAGCATTTTTAAACTTATCATTCCATTGGCTATCAAAACCAAGCCCATTGTTGTCAATTGGGTATGTTGCCCAGACATTGTCTGGTAATTGCTCAGCGGAGAGATAAAACCTTGAAGAGTCGTGTTTTAAAACTTGATTCATTTCTTGAATAAATTCATAGGCAGGAGGATTGTTTCGATAGGCTACTTCAATCATATCAAAACGAAAGCCATCAACATGGAAGTCTCGTTTAAGGGTGAGAAGAGCGTCTAAAATCCATTTACGAACCATGATTGAAGAAAACCTTGGTCTTGGACCCCAATCTGTATTGCCGTCATAAAACTTTGATTGGTCATTGGTTTCAGTAAGAGGGTCTCTTAAAAGAAAGTTATTAATATGATTGATCACCACATCAAAGATCACTCGCATGTCTCTTTTATGGATTTGATCAACTAAGTATTTAAGCTCTTGCCTCGATCCATATTCTTTAGTGAGAAGAAAAAGAGAATCGAGGGCATATCCCCATGAAGCGTAAAAACGGTTTTCGTTTACAGGAAGAAGCTCAACAGCATTGACTCCAAGAGAGCGAACGTAGTCGAGTTTTTCAACGATATCTTTGTAAGTTCCCTGAACGTACTTTCCATTTACTTTTTTAGGATTAAAAGTGAGAGGCCAGATTTGATAGATGAGCCAGTTGTCATAGTCTGCTTGGGCCTGGTTAAGGATCTGATTGTCGTGTTGCCAAGGGTAGGGCATTAAAGGTGCAACATGGGCCCGAGGGTCGATGTAGCCATTATTTTTTCCGCCTTTAGCATCATAGCTGAGCTCTCTTGCATAGGGGTCAACTTTGATGGCACTCATTCGGTTTTTATTGGCAACCTCGAGAACTTCCAGTTTTCCATTTTTTTGAAATTCAAATTGGTAGGCATCATTTGGTTTTGCATAGGGAAGATAGAGAGAGTGAAACTTGTGACCAACTTCTCTAATATTTGAAACTTTCATAGGATAGCGTTTGGATTTAAATGTGAGAAAAACTTTTTCTGCACTTGGTTCCCAAATCTTAAAAAGAACTCCGCCATTTTCTACTTTTGTTGCTCCAAACTTTCCAAGGTGATTCCAAAACTTGAGATTATTGACGAGTCTTTTCTTAGGAAGAAGTGACCATTCAAGACCATTCCAAAGATATGTGGAGGGGCCTGTTGAAATTCTAAAAGAGTAAGAGAGGTTCGGAGTGGTTCTCCAATTGTGATTTTTAAAATTAATTTCTAGCCAGCAAAAGTTTTGATCTTTACTTCCATAAAGTTTAGGCCAGGAGTTTTTAAGTTCGCCTAAGCTGAGTTTTTTAAGGCTTTGTTTAGGAGGTTTAATTTGTCTTTGGGCATTGGGAATAACAACTTCAATTGATCTAACTTGATGACAATGATTTTTTTGAATTTTAAAGAGTTGTTTAAAACCAGTGCTTGTGAGTTTTTGAAAATATTCAGAGTCATCAGTGTAAAATGAATCTCTCCAATCGGCGGCATATGCACTAAAGCTCAGTGATAATAGAGTGAAAAAAAGCGCCAGAGTTTTTGGGCGAAAGGCATGCTTTTGATATCGTTTCATAAGTTTTGTGACCTTGTTGTGAATTTGGAAGCAACAAAACCTATCGAAACATTCAGGTCCAGACAACTTTTTGTCACAAAAAGTAAGGGAGTTTATTGATAAAAGCTAAGGCAAAATAACACGCTGCTTTCGAGACTATTTCGAGGTCGCTGCGTTAATTTGATTAACTGCTTGATCTAATGCGGTTTTTGGCTTCTCTTGCCCTGTGACAATCATTTTAAGTGCGCCGCCAGCAGAGGCCCAAACAGCACCCATCTCTGGGACATTAGGCATGGGAATTCCATGACTCGCTGATTCCATAAAAGCTTTAAGGTCTTTATCTGTTTTTGAAAGTTCTGCAAGGACATCAAGACGACTAGGGCCTCGAGGGTCTTCTTTATACATTGTGGCAATACCTTCTTTTGAAAGAAAGTAGTTTTCAATAAGTTCTTTTGCGAGCTCTTTATTTTCAGAAGACCTTCGAATCATAAAGCCATGAGTTCCAACAAAGGGTTTTGGTTTTTGTCCCGCAAGAGTTGGAATAGGGGCGACACCATAGTTGATTTTTGATCTTTTAAGATCGGCAATTGACCAAGGTCCATCGATTGTTGCTGCAAGCTTTCCATTTTTCATTTTATCAAAGGCGATACTTCGATCAGTTGAGCTCGGAATAACTCCAGTTTTTGAAAGACGGGCCAGAAATTTTGCGCCAGTCAAAGCACCTTGATTGTTAAGCCCTACATCAGAAACATTGAGACCACTTCCGTCATTTTTAAAGACGTAGCCTCCCGCAGCGCTGAGAATAGGAAATGAAAAGAAGAAGTTGGCGTAATCGTAGAGAAAGCCAAAATGTTTCGCACCTTTGGTTTTGAGACTTTGTGAAAGACTTACGAGTTCTTCAAGAGTTTCTGGAACTTGAGGGAGAAGGTCTTTGTTATAAATAAAGGCGATGGCCTCAAGGTCATAGGGATAACCATAGACCTTGCCATTATAAGTATAGGCCTTAACGGCCACTGGTAAGAGTTCTTTTTTTAAACTTTCATCTAAGAGAATAGGCTCAATAAGACCAGAAGAAGCAAGTTCTCCTACCACATCATGGGCCCAACAAAGAATATCAGGGCCTTTTCCTGACATCGCTGCAGTCTTAAATTGAGAGGTAAGGTCTTTGTTAAGAATGGTGACCTTTACTTTGTGTTTGAACTCTTTTTCAAATTGAGGAGTGAGTTTTTCAATGGCCCTTTTGACATTTTCATTGGATGTCCAAATTTCAAGAGCATTAGTTTGAGCGCATAAAAGGCAAAGAAAAAAGAGCAGATTCAATTTCATCATTTTCATATTGAGTCACCTTCAAAAGCAGCAATTGCAGCACCGAGACCTCCTGCGGAGTCTCCAATCTTATGCTTACAAATTGTAGGGGCCAGACCTGGAACAAAACGGTTTCTTTCAACTTCTTCAGCGACACCTTCTAAGATGATCTCTTGTTTACTAATTCCTCCGCCAAGGACGATCACGTCAGGATCAAAAATATTAGTAAGCTTTGTTAAAAAAGCCGCGAGATCTTTTCGGTATTGATTGAGCACAGCAAGTGCTAAAGGATCACTTTTCTTAGCGAGTTCAAAAATACTTGAAGCTGATTGAAATTGATGAATCTGTGAATACCTTCTTGAATTAAAAAGAGCTTCTAAAGAAGGCCCTGAGAGGTATTGTTCGGCACAGCCTTGTTGACCGCAATAACACATCTTTCCCCCTGGGTGGAGAGTGGTGTGGCCGATTTCACCGGCGCTTCCATTTTTACCAATCAGCAGTCGGCCTCTCGTAAAGAGTCCGCCACCAACACCGGTTCCAAGAATGATTCCAATTAAGGTGAAGTTTTTCCAATCGTATTGCTTTCCAGCACCACAAGCTGCCTCCGCAAGAGCGAAGAGATTCGCATCGTTTTGGACGTTAATATTTTTAAGTCCAGGTAGGAAACTTTTAAAGTATTCGTGAAAATCAAAACCAATAAAGATTTGCGAATTTCCCATGAGCATTTTTTGAGTTTGAGGATCAACGGAACCTGGAAGGCCAACCCCAACTGAGCCAATTTGATGAGGTTCAATTTCATGGGTGGAGAGAAGTTCAAAAGTTGCCGCTTTAAGGTTTTCGGTAACAGCTTCTAAGCCTCTTTGTCTCTCTGTTGGGATTCTTTTCTTTCCCATTTCAAAGATAGACTGGCGGTCACTTTTATAAGAAAAGGATTTTCCTGGATGCTCACCCTCAAGGAAGTTGTAGATACTGATTTCGATTTTTGTTCCACCTATATCGTAGGCGAGGATGTAGTCGTTACTCATGGGACAGGTCTTTTGTTTTTTTGGCTATCGTAAAAACAACAGCTTATGTTCTTTATTCACTGAAATGGACTTTATCTAGGATTTCAGCAAAATCATGGATTTTTAGGGTTTTATTGTCAAGTTCCCACAATGGCAAGGTGCTTTACTAAACTTTTTGCTCAAATATGCCGATTGAGAACAGTGAAAACCTTTAAAAGGGAAATTTTGAGCTTATTTTGAGGAAAATAAAAATGAAAATTTCAAAAAGTTTTGGCCTTATTCTGTTCATCCCGTGGATCTTCGTGAGTTGCGATTATGTTGATGAAGTGGCCAGTGAGTCGCGAAAATCAATGCATTATGAAAAGGTCTCTTTACAGCTTGCTAAAGAAAATAGGGAGCTCGAATCAGAGGTGAGTAAACTTCGTTATGAGATTCAATCTCTTAAGGCCAAAAACAAATACCTTTCAATTAAGCTTGAAGAAAAGGCCGTGAAAAAGCAAAAAAGGGCCATCGCGAGTTTGAAGACTGAGATTCCTGGCAATGACCTTGTGAAGTTTTCTGTCTATCGCTGGAAAGCTGATCAACTTCTTGCTATTGCTCAAAGCGAGTTTAAAAAGAAGAACTATGAAAAGTCGGCTCAATTTTTCCATGCCTTTGGAAAACATTACCCAGCACATAAAAGAAGAGATGATCTGTTTTTATTTCAAGCAGGGGTCTCGGCTTATGAGTCAAAGAAGCATCCTAATTGGACTAATCAATACTTGAGCGAGCTCGTGAGAAAGTTTCCAACCTCTGGATATTACAGAGAGGCAAAATTATGGCTAGGACTTTCTTACCTACGTGAGAATAAATCAGCGAAATTCTTTGAAATCGTTGAGGAATTCCGAAAAAAGTATCGTAACACCGATGAATGGAAAATCTTGAGTAGTCATTATGAGGAAATTGTTCAAAAGTACAAACAGTAAAATCGTTCTTTCTCTAGCTCTTTTAGGGGAGATCCTCTTTCTAGGAAGTAGCGCTTTCGCTGAAGGTGTTAGTCCTAGGGCCCAAGTCCTTTCTGTGAAAGGAAAAGCTTTCATCACAAGAAACAATATGACTTCAACTTTAAAAGCTGGGTCGCATATTTATGATTTCGATACCATTCGAACAGAAACGGGATCGAGCCTTTCGTTTTCAGATTTCTACGAGCATCGCTATCATATTTCTGGAGCCGCTCACTTAAAAGTGTTCAACAGAATGGTCGAACTTAAAGCAGGTTATCTTTGGCTAGTAACTGGTGGGAAGCCTCATGGTTACCAAGTTCAAACGGCTAATGGAGTTTTAAGTTACGAGCAAGGAGAAGGGGTTATCTCATTTGATCCCTATGTTGGGAAAACTCAATTTCTCAATGTGAAAGGTGAATTCCAATTTGGAAACATTGTTCAACAAGATATTAAGACTTCTGTAAGAGAAGGCCATTTTAGCTATATCGATAATTCAGATGAGGATAGTAGTGGAAGTGGTGGAGTTCCAAGAAGACCAACTCCTATTGGTTATAAATCATTTCAAAAAATTATGGGAATCTTTAAGGGCGTCGAGGAGTCTAAGAAAGTTAAAGCGGCTTCAATTAGTGGTGTGATACCAGCTGTTTCTTCTCAGAAACCAGTGTCGGCACCAAGAGAGAATGCTTCAGTCTCAAAAGCTTACGCTCAGGCCGGTATGAAGTTTAAAGGAAACTCACAATCAAGAACCATTGCCAGTACTCCAAAGTCAGGAGTTGGAAAAATTCATTACATCGAAGACAAATCTCCTAAACAAAGTGACATGAAATCTTCAATTAATTCTTATCTCAAATCAAAAATGAATAAGATGAAAAAAGACGTGGATAATAAGCCTTGGCGACCAAAATACACAAAGAAGTCGAATGTGAAACTAAGAGTTTTTGGAAAAAAGCCAGCAAAACGTGTTCCAACCTCAAAGCCTGTGCTTCGAGTGAAGAAAGTGAAAAGCGTAAAAGTGAAAAACCACGTAAAAGAGTCGGTTACAAGAATGCCAGCAAGTGTTCCTCACATCAACTCAAAGGGCTTTACCCCGAAGAAAAAAGAGGATCCGTTTGAGAAGTCATTGATGGATAATTATAAGAATCAAATGCGTCATGATAAGGAAACAAATTCTCTTATTAACGACCTAAAAAGTTATCGCCAAGACTACCAAATCTCTTATTAATAGTGTACATTTCCTAGGGACATCAAACCTTAATCTCTAAAAGGGGTTCCTATGGAATCAACACCTTTCGAGTCATCATTGACTTATGATGATGTCCTAATCAAACCTGGATATTCAGAAATTCTTCCTCATGAGACTCAAATTCAAACTCGCTTCACGAAAGAGATTGAACTTAATATTCCTCTGGTCAGTGCCGCAATGGATACAGTCACTGAAGCTCCAACGGCAATTGTTATGGCCCAAGAAGGTGGAATTGGGGTTATTCATAAAAACCTTTCAATCGAAGAGCAAGCAGCTGAAGTTGAAAAAGTGAAAAAGTTCGAAGCCGGGATGGTGATGAATCCTATTACCGTAAAACCTGAGCAAACTTTAGAGTCGGTTGTTTCTCTGACTAAGCAAAATAAAATCACTGGAGTTTTAGTTGTTGATAATAATGAAAAGCTCATTGGGATTTTAACTTCAAGAGACATGAGATTTGAGAATGATCTCAGCAAAACAGTTAAAGATGTCATGACTTCAAAAGATAAACTCATTACTGCAAGTGTTGGTGTTTCACTTGAATCAGCGAGAGATCAGCTTCATGAACATCGAATTGAAAAGCTACCCGTTGTGGATGAGACCGGAGTTCTTCAAGGCCTTATTACCATCAAAGATATTTTAAAGAGTATCGATTATCCCAATTCAAATAAAGATTCTCTTGGTCGACTTCGTGTTGCGGGAGCAATGGGAGTGGGGAAAAAAGAGTTTAAAAGAGCAGAAGCCTTAGTAAAAGCTGGAATTGATGCTCTTGTGGTTGATACCGCTCATGGACATTCAAAAGGTGTTATTGAGATGGTGAAGACTTTAAAAAATCATTTTAAAGATTCTGTGCAAATTGTTGCTGGTAACGTTGCGACAGCTAAGGCCTGTGAAGATCTTATTAAAGCTGGTGTTGATGGGGTG
This sequence comes from Bacteriovoracaceae bacterium, assembly GCA_049599895.1. Classification (GTDB taxonomy): domain Bacteria; phylum Bdellovibrionota; class Bacteriovoracia; order Bacteriovoracales; family Bacteriovoracaceae; genus JBMYPC01. The sequence goes on from JBMYPC010000001.1 coordinate 28,105, forward strand.
AAAGTTGGAATTGGTCCAGGATCAATCTGTACCACAAGAGTTGTCGCGGGAATTGGTGTTCCTCAGTTTAGTGCCATTCGTGAATGTAGTTCAGTTTGTCTTCACCACGGAGTCCCTTTCATTGCTGATGGTGGGGTGAAATATAGTGGAGACATCGTAAAGGCTTTAGCCGCAGGAGCAAGCTCAGTGATGGTGGGTTCACTTTTTGCTGGAACTGATGAGTCTCCAGGTGAGCGAGTTCTCTATCAAGGAAGGTTTTATAAAGTTTATCGCGGTATGGGATCTCTTGGGGCCATGACTTTAGGTTCAAAAGATCGCTATGGCCAAGCCAGCGTTGAAGATCTCGGAAAACTTGTTCCCGAAGGAATTGAAGGACAGGTTCCTTATCGAGGGACTCTTGCCAGTAACGTCTATCAATTAACAGGTGGAATTAGAGCCGGTATGGGCTATGTCGGGGCTAAGACTTTAACTGAGCTTGTTGAAAAGGCCCAGTTTACGAAAATCACTAGCGCTTCTTTAAAAGAAAGTCATCCTCATGACATTATGGTGACTAAGGAAGCTCCCAATTATCGAGTATAAATTTAAGTGTTGAGAAAAATATGAAGTTAGAAGTGAATGATCTTATTAAAAGAAAGATTTGGATTGTTGATTTTGGATCACAGTACACCCAGTTAATCGCAAGGAAAACTCGAGAGCTTAATTATTCAAGTTGTCTTGTGACTTTAGAAGAGGCAAAAGAGCTCTTTAAAAAAGGTCATAAACCAAGTTGTCTTATCCTTTCTGGTGGTCCTCAATCTGTTTTTGAAGATGATCATGACTACTCTTGGGTTTTTGAAGATCAGTCTCTTCCCATTCTTGGTATTTGTTATGGAATGCAGATTCTCGGCAAACATTTTAATGGAGTTGTTGAAAAGGGAATTATTGGAGAGTACGGACATGCTGAAATTCATGTAAGTTCTCATAAAAATATCTTTCCTTTTGATAACGAATTCTCAGTTTGGATGAGTCACTCTGATCACCTTACTGAGATTCCAAGTGGCTTTGAACTTCTCTTTGAAAGTCATAATAAACTTATCGCTGGAATCTTTCATTCAAAGAGACCAATTGTGGGTCTTCAGTTTCACCCAGAAGTGGAGCACACGGCCCATGGCAAAGAACTCCTAGAGCATTTTTATAAGGATGTGGCCAAAATCGAACCTGATTGGTTTGAAACACAAATGCTTGAAGAGGCCAAAGGACTTGTTGGGGAAGCGAAAGGAAAAAAAGTTCTCTGCGCTTTTTCTGGCGGAGTCGACTCTTTAGTTGCCGCCACGATTGCCCATGAGGTTTTAGGCGATGATCTTTATTGCTTTTTTGTGGATAATGGACTTTTAAGACCTCAAGATTATCACCACATTGAAACTCTTAAAAAAGAAACTCCTCTTAAAATTGAAATCATTGACGCCAAAGAAACTTTCTATGGAGCGCTTAAAGATGAGAGCGAACCCGAGAAGAAAAGAAAAATTATTGGCAGAACCTTTATTGAAATCTTCGATCAAAAAGTGACGGAATATCAAAAAAGTCACGGTATTGATTTTGAATATCTTCTTCAAGGAACTCTTTATCCTGACGTTATTGAGTCAATTAGTCCCCACAAAAATGGGGGAAAGTCGGTAACAATTAAAAGTCATCACAATGTCGGTGGTCTTCCCGAAAGAATGAACCTTAAACTTCTTGAGCCCCTTAAATGGCTTTTTAAAGATGAGGTTCGAAATCTTGGCGCCCAAGTACGCCTTAAACCTGAATGGATTTTTAGACATCCTTTCCCTGGGCCGGGTCTTGGAGTCAGGATTCTTGGAGACATTAATTTAAAAGCTGTGGGCCAAGTTCAACAGTCTGATCAAATTCTTTTTGAAGAAATGCACAACTTCAAAGTTTATGGATCAATCTGGCAAGCATTTACCGTTTTATTACCTGTTAGCACCGTCGGTGTTAAAGGTGATGCCAGAGCTTACGAGCAGGTGATTTGTCTTCGAATGGTTAATTCCACTGATGGCATGACGGCCACTTGGTCAGATGTTCCAAGGTCATTTCTTGAAACGGTTTCAAGTCGGATCACCAATGAAGTTTCGGGGATCACGAGAGTGGTTTACGATATTACGTCTAAGCCTCCTGGCACTATTGAGTGGGAATAGAGTTTTTCTTTTCAAGAAAAAGAAGTCCTGAAAGAAAAATAATATAGGCCATCTCTATCCAAAGAAGTACTAAAACAAAAGAAGTGGCTGCGCCATAGATCTTTTGAGTGGTAATAGCATAACTTCCATAAAGTTTAATTAACTGCTGTCCTAAGCCTAAACAAAGGGCAACACCAACTGAAGTTTTGATAGCGCTTTTGGTTTTGATTGGACTTCGGGGCATAAATTTATAAATTAAGTAAAAGGCAAGAATATCAAGAGACCAAACAAGAGGTTTGGCAAACCAAGGCCCAAAAGTTTCAAGTTTAAAGATGAAGGCAAACCAAGACTTTTGGGTGATCCAGGAATTCAAAGCACTAGAGGAAATGAGAAACAGGGGAGCTGCTAGAAAGATGAGAACCCGCTTTCCCAAAAACTTTAAAGAGAGCAGCCAGCGAAGATCGTCTTTTTCATGATTTAAGATAATGGTGTCGATGGAATTTCCTAAGCGATAAAGGAATGAAAGCGCCGTAAGAATAAAAATAATTAAACTTAACCAACCCCAACTCACACTTGAAATACTACCGATGACTTGATCAAAGAACTTTTCGAATTGCTGGCCTGAACCAACATTGAGATGAACCAAGAGAATACTTTTTAATTTCTCCGCCCAAGTCTTGGTAAAGCCAATAGTTCTCAAATACCAAAAAACCAGGATTAAAAGGGGAATGATGACGAGGATTGTTTGAAAAGCCAGTGCCCCTGCATGCAAGGGGATATTCAAGCTTTTTATACTCCTTATCTTGGATTTTAAATTGGATTTTAAAAGGGTGCTCATTATTTAATTTTAAGGGAACACAAAAAGAATTCAAAGACTTATCTCTAAAATCCCCTGATTTCGTGGAGCGGGACTTGAAAGACTGTCAGTATGTAGTGTTCTGGCCGGTTATTGGTTTTAAATGACTTAAGGAGACAGATTGTGAAGTGGACTCTCGTATTAATGGTGTTTTTAGGTTTTTCTCAAATCTCTCATGGAAGAGACACCTCAGGTTGTACTCCTTTAATTGAACAAACTGCAAATGCTCAAATCACTTCTCTTTAAGCAACTTTGAAAGTGAATGCTGAAGAATTTCAAGTGACAACTGAAGCCCATTGTCAGGCAAAGTATACTCATCGAAGAGCTGGATCTCGTGAGTACTATGTTTGCGAAGTGAAGAAATTCTTAAGTATTGATAGTCTTGGCCAATGGGAAATTGAAATCGCTCCCAAAAGAAATAATGTCAGGGACACTAAAGACTTTCAAGAGAGCTTTCATTTCTTTCTTTAGACTTAGATCAAAGACATTTGAGCTTCTCTCTCAGTCGTCGCTCTTTTTCTTCTCGTTGAATGATACTTAATCTCGTAACGCTCAAATGAATTTTCATGAGTGTGAAAGACGAAAAAGGCCATATCAGAATACTTTCTTTTAAGCTCTCTCATCTCTTCAGTTATTAGCTCAACATTTTTTGGATCATCGTCACTCATTCCAAAGCGGTGATGAGGACTGTGACCATATTTTTTTATGGCAGCTTCAACAGACTGTCTAATTGCCGATCTTTTAAGCTCTGCTACACTTGATTGCAGGTCAATGTCTCCAAGAGATCTTCTGGTTGTTGGGTTGGAAACAGGGTAAATGCTTAAATAGTTTGGATTATTGGGAAGGTGGCCTGATTTAACCATTAGGTTAATCCCTTGTTTGATTGTATTATTCTCATGACCGCGAGCTGTAATAATACTCATAGGTCTTTTATTAAAAGTCGCATGATAGAAGCAGTTCCATGAAGGGGCCTTCCAATGGTAATCTTTTTGGTCGAGGGCCTTTGAGATGTCTTGAACAAAGGTTTGTCTTTTTCCTTTGAGGCGATCAAAGAAATTGAACTCTTGATCACGGAAGTAGCGAAAGCTTCCTTTGTCATCATCAAAGTTTAAAAAGAAGTCTTTATAATGTCCCCCGAGACCAATCTTTTTACCATCCCTTGCAAACTCACCTGATGAGATGAATTTTTCTTTTCCGTCTTTTTTATGAAAGATCACAATAGGAGTCGAGAGGTAGGCGACGTTGTCATCAAAGTCAAAGAAATAGAAACTTCTCCCACCAAGGTGGTGATTTCTATCGGGCTCGCGCTTTCGTTCAAAATCAAATTCAAGCTGAGCTTTATTGGCTTTGTTTTTTTTGCGTCTCATTAAAAAATTGGCCCTTTTTCTCAATCGCAACATACCAAAAGCTCGATTTGTCATCAATGCCCTGTGGTGAATGTTTCAAAAGCTGTCTAAGGGGTTAAGATTTGGTTAGAAATACTAATGATATCAATACTTTTTACTTTTCTGGCTGGGAAAACGCTGTCGATTCTAATATGGTTTATGAAGATAATGGCCAAATTTTAGGAGATTAAAGATGAGTTTTAACCGTCGTGACTTTGTAAAGTTTCTTGGTGGAAGTACTGCCCTGGTATCTGGAACTTCAATTCTTGGGGCCTTAAGTGGTTGTGCTACTTCTACGAAATCAGGAATCCCTCTTATGAGGCCATCTCAAAAAGATGATCTTGTTATGAACTCGGGACTTAAATATGAGCTTCTTTTAAGTCATGGAGATAAGATTAATTCTACAGAGTCTTTCGGTTTTAATAATGACTATAATGCTTTTATTCCTCTCTATGGAAAGAACGACGAAGCATTATTTTGGACTAACCATGAATATCCTCATCCCATGTTTCTAGGGACAGGAAAAAGAACGAAAGAAGATATTGTTAAAGAACAAAAAGCTTTAGGTGGTTCCATTGTTCATATTAAAAAAGATGAAATGGGGAGATGGCAGTTAGTAAAAAACTCAAAGTTTAATAAAAGAGTTGATGGGACAACTGAAATTCCTATCATTGCTGATCGAAAAATTGCTGGGACAAAAACTGCGATTGGAACATTTGCTAACTGCGCTGGTGGCATCACTCCATGGGGAACAGTCTTAACTTGCGAAGAAAATTATCATGATTATTATGGCGAAATTAAGTTTGGATCTAAAAAGAAAAAATCGGGAGAACTCGGCTGGGATGAGTATTTTGATCGCTCTCCTTACCATTATGGATGGGTGGTTGAAGTCGATCTTTTAACTGCAAAAGCAAAAAAGCTTACAGCCCTTGGAAGATTTGCTCACGAGTCAGCAACCACAATCAAAGCTAAAGATGGAAGAACAGTTGTCTATTCTGGGGATGATAAAGTAGGTGAATGTCTCTATAAGTTTATCGCTGATAAGCCAGGTTCTCTTGATAAGGGAGAGTTATTTGTTGCTGATGTTGTTGGTGGAAAGTGGCTTTCTCTTGATATTAAAAAACAACCAAAGTTAAAGGCAAAGTTTAAAGATCAAACAGATGTTCTAATCCATTGTCGAGATGCCGCTAAAGTTCTTGGAGCAACTCCTCTTGATCGACCTGAAGATGTTGAGATTCAACCGGGAACAAATAATGTTTTTGTTTGTCTTACCAATAATAAGAGAAAAAATAATTACCATGGATCCATTTTAAAAATTGAAGAAACTGGTAATGATCCTCTTGCTCTTACGTTTAAGGCCTCTGATTTTGCAGTCGGCGGAGAAGAAGCCGGATTCTCTTGTCCTGATAATATTGCTTTTGATGGAAAGGGAAATCTTTGGATGACTACCGATATGTCAGGTTCGGCTATGAATAAACCACCATACACAAAGTTTAAAAATAACGGGCTTTTCTATTTTCCCATGTCTGGTCCAGATGCAGGAGTGGCCGTTCAAATGGCATCCGCTCCTACTGACGCAGAGCTAACAGGGCTCTGTTTTAGTGCGGATGAAAAGACACTTTTTCTCTCAATTCAACATCCTGGAGAGAAATCCAAGAGTCTTAATGCACTTACAAGTACTTGGCCGTTTGGCCCAGGGCGCAATCCTGAGCCAAGCGTTGTTCAAATTTCAGGGCCATTGATGGATCGTCTCACCTAAATTAGACTGCCTCATCTTCAAAATTCTTGTGAGATTCGATAGAATCGAGGCACACACAACACCCTTGAAGAAGAGGACATTTGATGAGTCAAGACACTGAATCCATTCAGGTAAGTAGGCCTGATAGCTTTGTTCACCTTCACCTCCATACGCAATACAGTTTATTGGACGGAGCGATTCGTATTCCGGATCTTATAAAAAGAGCAAGTGAACTTGGTGTGCCGGCAATCGCACAAACCGATCACGGGAATATGTTTGGAGCGATTGATTTTTATATTCAATGTAAAAAAGCAGGCATCAAACCAATTCTTGGTTCAGAAGTTTATTTTACTCCAGGCTCAAGGCACGATCGTATTTCTCCAAGAAGGGCCAAGGCCGTTAGTAACCAAGATGAGCAAGAGTCCTCTCACCAGATTCATCACTTAATTCTTCTTTGTAAGAATAACCAAGGTTATGAAAACCTTTGTAAAATGCTATCTCTCGCTTATCTTGAAGGTTTTTATTATAAGCCCCGACTGGATATGGAGCTTCTCAATAAGTATGGTGACGGACTTATCTGTACTACAGCCTGTTTAAAAGGGGAGGTTGGTTACAACTTCTTTACTGATCAAGACGCAAGAGCAGTTTCCGCAATTAATAAGCTTCATGAAAGATTTGGCGATGACTTTTATCTAGAGATTCAAGAAAACGGAATCCCTGAGCAAAACTCTGTGAATCGAAAGGTCCTCGAATATGTAAAAGAGCACGATATAAAAGTTGTGGCCACTAATGATGCCCATTATATGACTCCTGAAGATGCGACGGCCCAGGAGGTTCTTCTTTGTATCCAGACTGGGAAATCATTTAATGATGAAAACCGAATGAGAATGACTTCTCAAGAGTTTTACTTTAAGTCTCCCCAAGAAATGCGTGAAGCTTTTCATTACGCTCCTCATGCTTGTGATGCGACACTTGAAATCGCTGATAAATGTAACGTTGAACTTAAATGGAAAGATGATGATGGAAACCAAATTTATCATCTCCCTGATTTTCCAATCGATACTGGGGAATCAATGGATGACTTTTTTAGAAGAATGTCATCTGAAGGTCTAGAAGAGAGATTTAAAGGGCCTCATTTTACAAAAATTGTTGCCCAAGAAAATTGGGAAACAGAACTTAAAGCAAAGTACTATGACCGACTGACTGAAGAAGTCGAAATGATTATTAAGATGGGATTTCCCGGATACTTTCTTATCGTTTCTGATTTCATCAAATGGTCAAAAGAAAATGATATCCCTGTTGGTCCTGGGCGAGGTTCTGGGGCTGGCTCTCTTGTGGCCTACGCTCTTCAAATTACGAATATTGATCCTCTTCCATACGATCTCCTTTTTGAAAGATTCATTAACCCTGAACGGATTTCGATGCCAGACTTTGATGTTGATTTCTGCCAAAGTGGTCGGGGAAAGGTCATTGATTACGTGACTCAGAAATATGGTGAGGAAAGAGTTGGCCAGATTATTACTTTTGGAAAACTTCAGGCCAAAGCTGTTATTCGAGATGTGAGTCGGGTTTTTGATCTTCCATACTCTGAAGCGGATATGCTCGCCAAGCTTGTTCCTGATGAACTCGGAATTTCATTAGAGAAGGCCCTTGAAATGGAGCCAAAGTTTCAAGAGCTTATGAAGACTGATGCAAAAATCCGTCAAATCATCAACATATCAAGACGTTTAGAAGGGCTATTAAGACATGCTTCAATCCATGCGGCTGGAGTTATTATTACCAATCTTCCTCTCGTTAAATATTGCCCGCTCTTTAAAGGACGAGAAGGTGAGAAGGTTGTTCAATTTGATAAAGATTTCTCGGAGACCATAGGTCTTGTAAAGTTTGATTTTCTTGGTCTTAAAACTCTTACGGTTATTAATCAAGCTTCAAAATTTATTCAAAGAGATTACGATGCTGCTTTCGATATTGAGAGCATCGATATGGAAGACAAAAAAGTTTATGATTTTGTTTCTTCCGGAAAGACTGTCGGAGTCTTCCAGCTTGAATCATCGGGGATGATTGATCTTTGTAAAAGAATTAGGCCTAACAGCCTTGAGGAAATTACCGCCATCAACGCTCTTTACCGTCCTGGTCCACTTGAGTCAGGGATGGTTGATGACTTTATTGAAATTAAACATGGTCGAAAAACCATGACCTTTCCTTTTCCTGAACTTGAAGAAGTTTTAAAAGACACCTACGGGGTTATTGTTTATCAAGAGCAAGTGATGAATGTTGCTCGGATTATCGCGGGTTACTCTCTTGGACAAGCGGATATGCTCAGACGGGCCATGGGGAAAAAGAAAGTTGCCGAGATGGATCGTCACAAAGAGATCTTTAGAGAAGGGGCAAGAAAAAACGGTTTTGATGAGAAGAAAGCGGTTGATCTTTTTGAACTCATGGCAAAGTTTGCAGCTTACGGTTTTAATAAATCCCATGCTGTTGCCTATGGTGTGATTGCTTATCAAACCGCATTTTTAAAGCGTTATTATCCCGCTCCATTTTTTGCTGCACTTCTTTCAACAGAACTTAATAACACCGATAAGGTCACAACCTATATCAATGATTGTCGAAATTATGACATCGAAGTTCTTCCACCTGATGTGAATGAATCTTTATGGCTTTTCAACGTTGTTGAAGGGAATATTCGTTTTGGGATGGGGGCTGTTAAAAATGTTGGTGAAGGTGCGGTAGAAGAAATTGTTCGTGAAAGAACTGAGAATGGGCCTTTTGTAAGTTTTAAGGACTTTGTCGAAAGAGTCAGCCATAAACTTGTGAACAAAAGAGTTATTGAATCTCTTATCAAAGTAGGGGCTTTTGATTCTATTGAGACTCATAATCGAAAAACTCTTTTTGAAAATATGGAGCTTCTCGTTACTCATGGAATAAAGAGACAGGAAGAAAAAGAGTTAGGACAAACAAGTCTTTTTGATATCGGTGGAGCTGAGTTTCAAGAATCAGAAGAGAACGCTCTTAGTCTCGATGTGGTTCCTGATTATGAAGATAATGAAAAGCTTCAATATGAGTATAAGCTTATGGGGATCTATGTTTCGGGGCACCCTCTTCAAAAATATGAAGATATCTTGGATCAAATGACATCAAGATCGATTAACGAAATTCATGATATGCCTGGAGAGGGTAAAAGAGACTTTGTTCTCGGTGGAATTCTGACTGATCGAAAAAATATTATTACAAAGCGCGGCGATAAAATGTGTTTTGCAAATCTCGAGGGGCTTAATGGAAAGATTGAATGTATCGTCTTTCCAAGGGTCTTCCTTGAGTATGAACAATTACTCGATGGACAAGAGCCTGTGATCCTGACCGGGCAGGTCAACCTTTCAGAAGATCCACGAAAGTTTTTTCCAACAAAAATTATGAAATTGGCGGATCAGACAGAGCAAAGGGTTACGGGAGTGCGAATAAATGTTAATATAAACACTATTAACGAAAGGGTTTTAGAAAAGCTTCGCCAGGCTGTTCTAAGCTATAGGGGGACTGTGCCGGCCCATTTTGTTTTTGAGTCAGACAAGGCCCGTGGACAACTTCCTCTAGGTGAGAATTTTTTGGTGAATCCAACCCCACAATTGGCGGCAAAAATTAATGAAATTCTTAACAATAATAGTGTCCAGTATATCGTCGACGGGAAAGTTCAAACCAATATCAATTAGTCTTGGGCTTTATGCCTTTGTTTTAGTTCTAGTTCTAGTCCAAGGCTTTTCATCTGAGGCCTTTGCTTCAAGCCGAACAGTCAAAAGCCGTTTCCTTGGACAGCAAGGGGATAGTTATTCTTTTATTAAGGGACAACTTCTTTATGAATCTTTTCGAGAAGCCATCTCTGAAGAGCTAAGTGAAATGGGCCTTGAAACCGAGCAGTTTTGGCAAAAGTATGAAGAGGGATTTAACTTAAGCTTTCAAAATATAGACAATCGATTAAAAAAGCGCTTTGGCCTAGAAGAAAACTCATCAGCAAAGAAAAAGCCCAATAAGATTGAATATGTAAAACAGAAAAGAAAGGCCCGTCTTCTGAAAAGAAAATCTTGGGGAAGTCTTTCTAAGCTTGTCAGTAAGTTCTCAATAAAGAAAAACTCAAGATCAACAAAAAACCCTAACCTTCGTTTTATGCAAGTTAAGGTCGATTTAAATCGACGACTTCTTCACCAATACTATTTAAAGTTAATGACTGAAAAAAAGATTGCTGAGTTTGACGGTTTTAATCTCGACCTTGTGCTTGTTCTTGAAAGTGGTAATTGGACCGACCTTGGAGTTCTCAATGAAGGGGTTTTTAAATCGGCTCTTGAGAAATCATGGAGAAAGTGGATTGATAAAAATTATAGTGAATTTCTTGTCGGCGGAGTCAGTGAAGCAATTGATGAGGGGGAAACTGAAGAACAGTCAGAGAGTATGATTGAACAAACTGATCTTGAGTCACTTGAGTCTGAAAGTGGATCAGGGCAAATTTTACGAGTGACTAAAGAGAGCACACCATCGGGGAAAATTCTCAATTTTAAGGTCGAAGTAAATATTCAAAAACTTAGTGAATCAGATTTTGATAAAACAAAAGAGTTTCGGTTTAATATTTATACCTCTCTTGCAAACTCAGAGACAGGAAAGCTCATTGCCTTTGAAGACATCTCAAAAGAAAGCGCGACCTTTTCTTATCAAGATCCTAAATCTCTTGCGTCTTCAACAGCAAGTTCCGTTTTTAATCTTCCTCTTGGAAACTTTCACAATATTAAAAGAAAGCTTCTTCGAATTAAGGCGAGTCATTCGGAGTTGATAGTTCAATTTCCTCATGATCTTTCTTATTTGTTGAAACTTAAAAACTTGTTGGAAGATCAGGGAATTCCTCTTGGTCTTCAAGCAACGATTGAGAACTTTTCTAAGCAAACGAGTTCCTTAAAAGTTTCCTATAATGGGGATTCAGAGAAACTTTTTAATCTTATGAACACAGCTCTTTCAAAAGAGACATATGCAAATGAGGCCGTGCAGGTTTCAAAGGGATCTCGATCTGATGAGCTTCTTTTAACACTCGATAGTTCTGGGATCATTTCAGAGGGACAAGAAAAGATATGATGAGAATTTCAGTAATTGTATTAGTATTATTTTCACTCATTTCATGTAAAAGCAAAGTTGTCTCTCGAGATAGAGAAGGGAAAAGACCTCTTGATTATCCTAAGCAACAATTTGATGGAGTAAAGAAAAAGGTCGCATTATTAACATTCTTCAACGAGTCTCCTTATGGTGGAGAAGATCTTGGAATTGTTGCGACAGAGCATATGAGGTCGGAACTTCTCAGAACAGGAGAGTTTCTCATTGACCCAATGGGAAAGAAGCTTTTTGGAAGCTCCAAGGAGGTTTACGCTGGTGGTGGTGTAAAGCTTGCTCAACTTTCAAAGAAAGCAAAAGTTCAAGGAATAAACTTCGTTCTTTTTGGACGAATTATACGGGCCCGTATTCGAGAAAAGACTGATGAGATTGGACTTGTGAGAAAAACAAAGTCCTACACGGAATCAGAAATTGAAGTTCGAATTTTTGATGTCAATTCGAATAAAGAAATTTATTCAGATACCATCGGCGGCTTTGCTGAAGATGCTTCTTTTAATTTCTTCACTTCAAATCGAGAGTCAAAGCTTTCCTATAGGCGAGAGCTTTTAAGGTATGGAGTTAAGGTTGCAATCAGAAGAGTTGTACCAAGAGTGATTAAAATCTCTTCAAAGCTTGATTGGATTGGAAGAGTTGCAAAAATTGTTGGATCCAAAATCTATGTTAATGCTGGACGTGAGTCAGGGATTCAGATCTCAGATGTTTTAAAAGTTTTAACAGAGGGACAAGAGATCTTTGATCCTGAAAGTGGAGCTTTGATTGGAATATCCAAAGGGGAAATCAAAGGAACCCTTGAGATTGTCGACTACTTTGGTCCCGATGGAGCAATCGCCATTTTGCATAGTGGCGGCTCAGTTCAAGAGGGTGACTTTGTCATGCTCTACTAGTCTTGGTAGACTAGTCCCATATGTACGATCTCTTTAAATCTCTTGCCTTTACCTTAGACGCTGAAGTTGCTCATAACTTAGCGATGAAGACATTATCTAAGTTTCCATCATTGAGTTATAAGTTTATCCCTAATCCCGAAATAGAGATTCATGATCAAAAATACACACTTTCTTGTGGCGGGCTTGATTGGCGATTTCCTATAGGCCTTGCAGCAGGACTTGATAAAAATGCTGAGGCGATTAACTATTTTTCAAAACTCTTATTTGGCGCCATTGAAGTGGGAACGGTCACTCCAATGCCTCAAGCCGGTAACGACAAACCAAGGTTGTTTCGTCTTGAAGAAGAGTTTTCATTAAGAAATCGAATGGGCTTTAATAATAAGGGAATGGATATCGCTTACGAGAATATTTCAAAAGCAAAAAGAAATGCAGAGCTTCTCGGTGTTAATCTTGGTAAAAACAAAGTGACATCTCAAGAGGATGCCGCTTTTGATTATTGTAAACTCTATGAAAAGTTTCACCAAATTGCTGACTATCTTGTCATCAATATAAGCTCTCCCAATACTCCTGGACTTCGAGATCTTCAAAGTCGAAAGGAAATTGAAAGAATTTTAAAATCTCTTGAAGAGCTAAGAGCAAAATATCCAAAACCATTATTTCTTAAAATGTCACCTGATATGAATGAGGACGATGCAAAAGATCTGGTAAGAGTTTGCTCAGATTTTAAGCTTTCAGGGATCATTGCCACTAATACAACTGTGATGCCCGATAGGGGAGCTGGTGGAATATCTGGAAAGCTTATTAAGGATCGGTCTCAGAGTATGAGAAAAACGATTCTCGACTTTATTAAAAAAGAGCAGATGCCAATTGATGTTATTGGAGTTGGGGGAATTGATTCCTTTGATGAGATTCTTGAATTCTGGAAACTTGGTGGCAAAACCGTACAGATTTATACGTCTTTTATTTATCATGGGCCTGAGCTTTTAAGTCGATTTAAAAGTGATATTGACGAACATCTCTCCAGCAAAGGGCTTAATGATCTTCAAGAACTTTGGAAATCGTTACAGTCAGGTTTTTAATTAGAAAGTGATATTGCAAATTTTCTCTCTATCCCAAGATATCTTTAGAGATTAAGATATCTTTATGAGTTTAGCCCAATTTACTCTAAAGAGTCTGAACTTGTGAATCTTAATGGAGAAGAAAAGAAATAAATTCTTTTTTTGATTCTACTCTCTAATCACAGAACGTTTGTTGGCTTCGAGGTTTTTCTTTCGAATTCTAATCTTTTCAGGTGTGGCCTCAACCCATTCATCGTTATCGATCCAATCAAGAGCAAAGTCTAGAGTCATTTCTGGAACAGGTGGAAGAATAATGTTTTCATCTTTACCTGCTGTTCTCACACTTGAAACGTGTTTGGCCTTAACAGCATTAACATTAATATCATTTTTTCTTGTATGCTCTCCAACGACCATACCTTCATAGACTTTGTCGCCGACAGTAACAAACTGTCTTCCAGTTGAAAGAAGATTAAAGAGGGCATAGCCTGTTGTTTTTCCTGTTCGATCAGCGATAATCGCACCTTGAGATCTGGCGAGCATTGAACCAAGGTATTCTCGGTAATCTAAAAAGTAAGAGGACATAAGTCCTTCACCTTTTGTCATTGTGAGAAACTTTGAGCGAAGACCAATGAGTCCTCTTGAAGGAACTGTAAATTCAAGCCTCTGTCGGTCTTCGCCGATTTTAACAAGGTTGCCCATGATTCCTTTTCTTTCTGCCATGGCCTCGGTGATTGAACCCGTAAACTCTTCGGGAATATCGATAACAACATTCTCAAAGGGCTCCATTTTCACGCCATCTTCTTCAATAAAAAGAACTTCAGGGCGAGAGACCATAAATTCGTAACCTCTTCTTCGAAGTTCTTCAAAAACGATGGCAAGCTGAAGTTCACCACGACCTTTAAGTCTATAAATTTTTGGATCATCTGTGGGTTCATATTGAAGGGCCACATTATGACGACAAACATCTTCGAGATATTCTTCAAGTTTTCTTGATGTGAGGTATTCACCTTCTTGGCCACTAAAAGGAGAAGTGTTAACAGAGACGTTTACACTTACTGTTGGTGGATCAATTGAGATTCTTGGTAAAGCCTCAGGCTTTTCTGTATTAGAAATAGAGTCTCCAATATTAGCACCAGTGATTCCTGATATCTGAACAATTTCTCCAGCTTCTGCGGAATCAACTTGTTCAAGACCTAGGCCTCCAAAAATTTCAAGTTGAGTCACTCTAAATTTTTTCTGCTTATCGTCTTTCCCAAGAAGAAGAACTTCTTGGTTCTTTGCAACTTTACCACGGTGAATTCGACCAATGACTTGGGGTCCAAGGTAATTATCATAAGAAAGGTTTGTTACCAGAAGTTGAAAGTCTGGGCCTTCTGCAATTTGCGGAGCTGGAAAATAATCACTCGCTAAGAAGTCGAGTAGGGGATTGAGGTCAGCGCACTCATCATATTTTTCCATTTCATCTGAACATCGGCCTTCTTTAGCTGAAGCATAGAAAAAGGGAATATCAAGATCGATATCTTCTCGATCGACGATGGTGGCAAGGTCAAGAAGAAGGTCAATGGCCTCTTCTTTAACTTCATCAACTCTTGCATCATGACGATCAACTTTATTGATCACACAAGCAATTTTAATTCCTCTTTGCAGAGCTTTTTGTAGAACAAATCTTGTTTGTGGGAGTGGCCCTTCGGCAGCATCAACAAGAAGAATACATCCATCCACCATCATCAGTGATCTTTCCACTTCTCCACCGAAGTCGGCGTGACCTGGAGTATCGATAAGATTAATCTTTCGATCCTTCCAATGGATAGCGCAGTTTTTCGCCTTGATCGTAATCCCTCTTTCTTTTTCAATGTCACCACTGTCAAGAATTCTGTCCTGGTCCTGGCTCTTTCGGTCAAGAGTGTTGGACTGTTTGAGAAGGCCGTCCATCATAGTGGTTTTTCCATGGTCAACGTGGGCGACGATGGCAATATTTTTAAGGGTTTGATGCATTGCGAATTACCTTGAGCTAAAGATTGTATTTCCGATAAATTTAGCCAAAGAGATGTTCCCAGGCAACTGATATATTCGGTTAAATTGTCATAATTTGGTTCAAATGAACATGTTGGTCCAAGCAGTTCTACTTGA
The DNA here is from genome assembly GCA_049599895.1 of Bacteriovoracaceae bacterium. Lineage (GTDB taxonomy): Bacteria > Bdellovibrionota > Bacteriovoracia > Bacteriovoracales > Bacteriovoracaceae > JBMYPC01. The sequence goes on from JBMYPC010000001.1 coordinate 43,454, forward strand.
TCTTGAGTAAAGAAGCACTAAAATTGGTAATATTGAAGATTATTGAGTGGTATTGAAATGAGTGGGCTTAATTGAGAAACCACTGTCGATGATGGCCTAAGGGAAGCCCCTCTTCAAATGGATCATATGCTAGAGGCGATAACTGTCCATATTGAAAAATCCAGCTCTCTCGAAGGCCCGTCTAAGGCCAAGCATCTTCTCAAAGCGGGTGTTTACCAACGAATTGTCCAGCAGCTCGAACAGTCAGCTGAAACTCTCACTACGGCGTTTAATCTTTTTAAAGAATCTGGATCCATGGATGAAGCTCAGATCACTAAGCTTCGACTAGCGACAACCTTGGCATGGCAAGAGAAGTACACAAAAAGTGATGACTATTACAAAAAAGAAATCAAAAGGCTTGAAGGGGCAAAAGATCCTAAAAAACAAAAACTTTTGGCCTACGCTTTAGAGAATCTTGCAAAAAGTAAGTTTCGACGAAATTTTTATAAAGAAGCGCTCGATCTTTTTCTTGAAGCTCATGAAGTTCTGATGTTGATCGGAAGAGTTGAAGAAATGGGAAAGGTTAATGATTATATTCTTAAAACAAGAGAAAATCTTGAAGATTAGTAAGAATCGTTTTCATAGACTTCAAGAATATTGTCTTTTCCACAGATTCCATTTTCGCCAAAGAGCTCACTAAGAGGATTTTCGGAAACATTTAAGAGACTTAAGTTAAACTGTTCTTCACAATCCCTGTCAAAAATATACTTATGTCCTGCACCGTTAAGCTTAACGAGTTTTTTCTCTCCTAAAAGGGCTTCGTCATAATAGGCTTTGGCCCCAACGTAGGGAGTCACGGCATCCTGTGCTCCAGAGATTACGATAGTTGGAGTTGAGAGTGGAAAGTTTTTAAAATTGAAATCAGGATGATCTTTTCGATCATTTTGATAAACGTTTTTAAAGACTCGGTTGGAAAAAGACTTAAGTTTTGGGTTTCTTCTTAAGTCAGAAGTTCTCACAACTTCAGGCTTCTTAGGAACAAAAAGCTCTGATTCAATATATCTTTTATACATCCAAGTAAAACCCTCTTTCATTTGTTGGTTAGGTTCTCGGTCTAGAAACTCAAGAGTCGATCCCACGAGAGTGAGAGCAATATTTTGCTGAAACTTTTGAGCGAGTTTTGATGTGGGGAAAGTTCCAAGATAACGAAGATAATAGAGGCTTGTGAAAAACTCAGGCCTTAATCCTAAAAGCTTAACTTGTTCAGTTAATTCAGGATGCTCAAAAAGTCGATTTTGAAGAACACATTTCTCGCCTGGTATTTCACCACAGATCTGGGGAGCAATATCAAAATAAAAAGATTTAACCATTTTAAGTGTTACACCCTTAAGCTCTTCTAGAATTTGCAGTCGACTAAAAAGTTGATCGACATTGGAGATAAGAACTTCATCAAGAACTGAGTTCTTAGAGAGTTCTTTAGAAGGCAGAACTGATTGAAGGTAGAGCTTTTTGACTGACTCTGGATATTGGTGGGCAAAAAGATGGGCTGGCTTTGTACCGTAGCTAATTCCGTAGATCATATCCCACGCATCGAGTTCATAAGCTTTTTGAATCTTTTTAATATCTTCAACAAAATGTTTTGTGGAAAGAAGTTCATCAAATTTCTCACCTTGAGGCATCTCACTGCATCCACCCCCTCGAATATGGACAGAGAGAATGTTATGACTAGATTTTAAGTGCCTAATGGGAGAGTCCTGGATATGGGAAGTGATTCCTGGTCCCCCTTGAATATGAAGAATTGATGGTTTTTCGCTGTTAAATTTTTCAAGAGAAAAAGTGAAAAGCTTAAATGATTTATTGAGTACCGGTCTCTCTATCCATTTATGATAAGGATAAGTCGATTCACATAAGCTTTTAAGAGTGACTTTCTTTGGGGATTGAACTTGAGGTCTTCGAGTTCCGGATTCTTCTTTTCCACAGGCCATCATGAAGATCAGAGAAAAAAGAATCAAAGACTTCATAGATTATCCTAAATAGTTAGGGCGTTGTTCATATTCGATGGGGTCTTCAATATTGATCTTTTGAAAGCCTCTAAGCCTTAAAGCACAACTATCACAAACTCCACAGGCCTTATCTTCTCTAGCGTAACAAGACCAAGTAAATTGCAGAGGAGCTTTTAAATCAATAGCCCTTTGAATGATTGAAGATTTTTGAAGATCAATGACCGGAGTGACGATTTCAATATCGCCTTCTTTTGTCCCTTCTTTAATAAGAGCATTATAAGCTTGGTAATAGTTTGGGCGACAATCGGGATAACCTGATGAGTCTTCTTCAACGGCTCCGATATAAATCTTTTTTGCACCAATCACTTCTGACCATGAAACGGCCATGGCGATAATATGTGTGTTTCGAAAAGGAACGTAGCTATCAGGGATTTCATCTGATTCCCCTTGATAGGTTTTCACGTTGATTCCTTGGTCTGTAAGAGAGCTCCCACCGATTTGACTTAAGAAACTTACATCGATTACTTTTTGATGAGTTTCTGGGACATTATAAAACTTTGCAATATTTCTAAAGCATTCAAGTTCTTTGGCCTCGGTCTTTTGACCGTAATTTAAATGAAGAAAGGCAAGCCTTTCATGAGACCCATTGGCAATCGCCGCAGTCGTGAGTGAGTCCATGCCACCGCTAACAAGGACAATTGCAAGTTCTTGTGATTTGCTCATTATGAAGATTCTTCTGTACAAAAGTCGCTATTTCGGCAACTTATATTTTTACTACAGGAAAACTCTTAAACTTTTTCACACACTTGATCAATAAACCGGATAATTGTTTCAGTTTTTTCTTGGGCCAAGGCCTTCTTTTGGTCTAAATTGCCCTCAGTAGCTTGAATCATCACATAAAACTTGATTTTAGGTTCTGTTCCTGATGGACGAACAAATAGCTGGTTCCCATCTTGGAGTTTAAAGCCAAGAACATTACTTTTTGGATAACCTGTTCCTTCATTTAAAAGATCAAGCTTATCTGTAATACCGATTCCCGCTAGCTCTTGACCAAGATCATTTCTAAAAAAGCCCATAAGTCTTTGGATTTTTTCAGCGCCTTCTTTTCCTTGATAGACTTTATTGACAAGAGATTCTTCGGCAAAGCCAAAGCGGTTTGAGATTTCATCAAGTCCATCTTGAAGATCCATTCCTCGCTCTTTAAGCCAAAGAGCGACTTCGGCCATATGAACGACGGCACTGACTCCGTCTTTATCTCTGATATAAGGATGGTTGAGATAACCAAAAGATTCTTCCGTTGCAAAAAGAAAATCGGCATTTGAGTTCTCTGAAAAGACTTCATTCATCTTTCCACAGATCCACTTAAAGCCTGTGAGAGTCTTATAAGTTTTGACTCCATATTCATCAGCAATTCTTTCTTGAAGGGGAGAAGTTACGATGGTGTTCACGAAAAAAGAGTTTGTCCCAAGAGTCCCGTTAGCTTTTTTCTTTTCGAGTAAGTAGAAAAGTTTAAGATGACCAATTTGATTTCCATTAAGATATTTGACTTCACCATCTTTAATGAAGGCAACACCAAGACGATCGGTATCGGGGTCTGACCCGAAAACAAGATCACTATTTGTCTCTTTCATGAGCTTTACAGCAAGCTCAAGAGCTTCAGGGTTTTCTGGGTTTGGCGAAGTGACTGTAGGGAAGTTCCCATTTGGAGCATCTTGTTCAGCTACTGTTTTAAGACTAGTAAAACCTGCTGCTTTTAAGATTTTTGAGCATGGTTCAAGACCCGTTCCATGAATGGCCGTATAAACAATATTGAGATCTTTTCCTTTAGAATCACAAAGTTCTTTGTCTGTCACAATCGATTCAACGACATTAGTGTAATAACCTTGTTCAATTTCATCACTAATCCATTCGATCTTTTTCTCATTCATCGCCTCATCAAAATCCACAAAAGGAATCTTTGAAAAGTCTGCAAGACCGTTGTACTGGCTAATGATTTTCCCATCGAGAGGAGGGATGACTTGGGCTCCATGCTCATTGAAAACTTTGTAGCCGTTGTACTCTGGTGGATTGTGGCTTGCTGTGACCATAATTCCAGCAGAACATTTAAGTTCTCTCACGGCGTAGCTTAAGAGGGCCACAGGGTTTAGAGTTTTATAAATCCAAACTTTTAATCCATTAGCTGCAAAAACTCCCGCTGCTGTTTTTGCAAATTCAAAAGAAAAGTTTCTTGAATCATAAGAGATAGCGATCGAGCCACCTGGGTTATTCTCTTTAACGGCATTGGCCAGAGCTTGGGAAGCTCGTCTTATCGTATAAACATTAATCCGGTTTGGACCGATTCCAATAATGCTTCTCAGCCCACCGGTTCCAAACTCAAGGTCACGGTAGAATCTTTCCGTAAGTTCTTTCTCGGCTTTCTCGTCTTTAGCGTCGATAAGTTTTTGAATTTCTTCTCTGTGGACTGCGTCAAATTCTTCGCTAGTGGCCCAATACTTTGCTTTTTCTAGAATGGTTGGTTCCATACTAAGATCCTTTAGGTCATGATTTCAAATGATTGAACGGATCTTCCCAAAATAGTGAAAAATTGGCAATAGACATGGGGTTAGAGAGCATCAGAAAACCTTGTCATTTCACTATGTTTTAAGCATATTGGGGACCATATCACACAGGTTTTTCTCCCAAGGAGCATTCATGGCGAATCCTAGTCTCAAACATTCCAAAAATATTGAAGGTGCTTGGTATTGTACTGACCCAGATGATGAAAATGGTGAAGGGTGTATTGCTTGTAATGTTTGTTATACAGGGGCCCCAGAGTTTTTCGCAGAAGACGAAGACGGTAACGCCTATGTTAAGAAGCAGCCACAGACTGAAGATGAGATCGAACTTTGCCAAGAGCAGTTAGACGCTTGTCCAGTCGCTTCCATTGGCGATGATGGTTAAGCTTCGGGGATTCCTGTCGGTTTTCTTTTTTCTTATAGGGGCAAATTCATTCGCCTCCAATAGCTTTTTTGATGTTTCCTCCTACAAAAAAGGTTTCACCACTGATCAAGATGCAAGAGTTAAAAAGTTTGCTTCATTTGGCGGAAGCTTTTCTCTGATTGATACTTGGCTCCCTGCTAAATTGGGAGGAGGCTTAAGTTTTAACTGGGGCCCAAGCTATACAAGTGAGTTCTTGGTTCAGTATTCGGATACCAATACATTGTTTGATGAAGTAGGTGAGTTTGCTGAATATCGCTTTTCTTTTTTAGGGCGCTATTTTCCAGGTGATGGGGCCTTCAACATAATACACGGGTTCTTCTATCAATCTTTTAAAATCTTTTTTAGCGATGAGGCCATGGACTCCTTATATGATTATGCAAAAGAAGAGAATACTTATGGAAACGAACTGGTTCAAAGAGATGTGGCGGGTATTACCCTTGGAGTGGGAAGCCGTTGGTTCTTTAAAAATCAAGTGTTCATGGGAGTTGATTGGTTTGCGCTCAATGTTCCTATCTATACAGCAGAGAATCGGGACTATTTTAGCTTTAATACTAGTGAAAGAGACAAGGGCAGATCTGTTCAAAAAGTAGTTGAGTCACTTGATTCAATCCCAGCCTGTACCTTTATTAAGGTTGATATGGGCTATCGTTTTTAAGTGATATTTTCCAAGGATTTAAGGCTTTTTTCTTTTAACCGACAAGATTTCTGATAGAATTTGAGTAATATCAAATAAATACAATGGATAGCGTAAGCTTTCTACAAACTTTATGTTCAAGGATGAATTATGAACCCGAGTACAATTGAGATTATTGGAACGGTGATTTTCGGTATGGCTGTTATTCACACGTTTCTGGTTAAGAAATTTTTGCACATTGCCCATAAATACCCAGAAGGGTCTATTGGGGAAAACCTCTTTCATTTCCTTGGTGAAGTTGAAGCGGTTTTTGGATTATGGGGCGCTGTCTTTATTGGTTTCTATGCGAGTTTAAAAGGTTTTATTGTTTACGATGATGCTCATAAACTTGTCTTTGGTGGTGGAGCTGAAAAATATCTTACAACTGGTGGTGAATATATTGATGGTGCAGTTAATTATCTTTCTGCCCTGAACTTCACTGAGCCAGCGTTTGTTTTTGTTATCATGGCCATGGCCGGAACAAGACCAGTCATTCTTCTTGCTGAAAAAATTATTATGAAATGTTCAAAGGTCATTCCTCTTCCTGGAAAAATGGCGTTTTATATTTCAGCTCTCATCATTGGGCCGATTCTTGGATCATTCATCACAGAGCCAGCTGCTATGACGGTAACGGCCCTTATCCTTCTTGATTATTTTTATAGCTCTGAAATGAGCCGAAAGTTTATGTATGCAACGATTGGTTTACTTTTCGTGAATATTTCAATCGGTGGAACACTTACTCACTTTGCCGCTCCTCCTGTTCTCATGGTTGCAGGAAAATGGCAGTGGGGGATTGAGCATATGATGACTCACTTTGGTTATAAGTCAGTCATCTCAATTGTCATTTCAACTCTTACAATTGCCTTTATCTTTAAAAAGGAACTTGTTGGTAAGCTTGAAATTAAAGCCAAACACGAAAACTATATGGTTCCAACTTGGTGGATTACTTTGATTCACTTAATCTTTATGGGACTTTGTGTTTATACAGCTCACCACATGGCATTCTTTCTAGGACTTTTTCTTTTCTTCTTAGGGTTTACAGTTGTGACTCAAGAGTACCAAGATACAGTTAAGCTAAAAGAATCACTTCTTGTTGGTTTCTTTTTAGGTGGACTTGTAACATTAGGTTCTATGCAGGCTTGGTGGCTTAAATCAGTTCTTGCAAGCATGGGTGATACTCCACTTTTCTTTGGAGCAACTTTCCTAACAGGTATTACTGATAACGCTGCACTTACTTATCTCGGTTCATTGGTTGAGCTCTCAGATACTGCTAAATACTCTCTTGTTGCTGGTGCCGTAACCGGTGGTGGTTTAACAGTTATTGCCAACGCTCCAAACCCAGCCGGTTTTGGGATTTTAAAAGATTCATTTGGAGATGAAGGGATTAACCCATTAAAACTTCTTCTTGGATCAATGTTCCCAACGATTGTGACGATTATTTGTATGTTGGCGTTGCCAAATTTATAGATAAAGACTCGATTTCAAATTTGGATATAATAGAAGGCGCCCCCGATGGGGCGCTATTTTATTGCTCTTTTTCTGATTTATACTCAATAAAAAGTTTAGATGTCATTGTTGTAGTATTGATTCTCCCAGAAGCAAGATGAAACATATAACTGAAGCCATCTAGCTTCACTTCAGTTTGCTTACTTTCGACATCAATTTGTTTTCTGAAAAAATAGCTTAGGTAATGATCTGCACCACCTAGACCATCTCCTTTAAAAATTCCTGAAGAAATGGTTTTTGGCATGAGGTTGGTCATAATCGAAAGAGTTGCTTTTTTTGATCCGTCCTTAAGTGTTGCTCGTCCAGTAACTTCTCTTTTACTTTCAAGCTCTTTGACCTTTTCGCCATCTTGATTGTAGATCGAAACAGGCCCACTACCTTTAAGATCATAATGACATTTGGTACTTCGTCCTTTCCCACTTGTATTCGTCAATTGAAGCTCAAGATTGAGCTTTGATGCAGCCTTTTTAGTGGAGTTGGGATCAAGGATTTCAAACTCAAAAGGGACATCAAGAAGCTCTTCAATACCTTCAACATCATCTTGAAAGTTTGTATTATCGGTAATGTCCTCGGGGGCGTCTGAAATTTGCCATTCTGAGCCTCCAATACTTGTGAGCTTAACATCTGTAAGAGTCATTTTTTCAGGACATTTAGATGCTGAAACTCCATAAGCTTTGTGAGTTAGTGAAAGGAACATGACAAGAAAAATTGTGGTCTTCATTTGATTTCCATAACTTAAAATTCAGGTTTGTTTTTGCTCATTAGATTTATGATGATTAAGCTTTCAATGCAACGATCGTATCGAAAAATTGTAATTATTCTAGAACTTAAAAATGAATCTAACCTCCTGCTAATATTGAAGTTTTTAGGCATTAGAATTTTTACAAGTCCTCCCAATGAGAATGATTCCCATGATAGAGATAAAAGAAAAATAATCTCATTTGAGGCAGATATCATGAAAACTTTTCGACTTGGATTTTTATCCCTAATACTAACTTTCATTTCTTTAAAAGCTTACTCTTTTGTTTCCGGTATTCCTGCTTACAATAAAGGAACTTGTACTCCTGATGACAAGTTCTGTGTTTACTTTACTCCTCAAGACCTTCCTATTGAAGCTGTAAGGGCCTATTTAAAATCAGCAAAGAAATCGATTCGAATTGCGACTTATAATATGTCTATTGCTGACTTTGCTGACGTTCTTAATGAAAAAGCGCAAACCATACCAGTTGAGTATATGGTGGACTATAAACTTTCTTATGGAAATAAGCTTTGGCCTAAGCTTGATGGTGAGCATCCGAATATTTCAAAGTTTCGAATTCCTGTTATGCGAGGAGGAAATCCTCAGATGCATAATAAACTTATTCTTATTGATGATGAGATCCTCATCACTGGCTCTGCGAATTATTCAAGCATGGGCTTGCTCGCCAATTATGAGAACGTCATCGCGATTAAAGAAAAATCAATTATTAAAAAATTTCGTGATGAAATGAACGAACTACGCTCATTAAGTAAAGCGGTATGCGAGATTTTTGTTAAGAGTACTGACCCTCACATTTGTTATAAGGGTCCTTCAAATTATGATCCTCAAATGCATACTTATCTTACTAAAGGGACATTCAATGACTCAGCTTTAGATTTTACAGATCCAAAGTGTAAAAAACTTTCTAAGTCTGCAAGTTATAGAAAGAGAAAAGCTCTTCTTGATCAAACCAATAATCCAACGATGAAAGATATTTCAAAGTGTTTTAAATCTGATTCCATGAAACAAAAAATCGAAACATTGATTACCAAAGTTTCAGGGATTGAGAGGTATGTTGACGGAACTTTGACTTCAACAGATCGAAAGTTTTGGAAGCGACCAGATGTTCAAAGTGGACAAAAGTATAAAGTTTATTTTTCTCCTGAAGATAACCTTGAGGCGAGGATGCTTGAAGTTTTAAATCTTCCTCTTTCAAAACCACAAGATTCATTTGTTTATGTTTCAACAAATTTCATTACAAATTATAAACTTGCTTCAGCTCTTAATAAACTTAAAGAAAATGGTGTGAGAGTCAGGGCATTTTTTGATAAGGGGAGATTCGTTGATGATATGTTCTCTTCTCAAATTCCCAATCTGACTAAGCTTGGCTTTTTTGGAGATCCGAACGTCATTAATCCTCATCTTGAACACCTCAAAGGGGAAAATAGTGAGAAACTCAGAAATCGAGCGATTAAAAAAGTAGAGATGCGCATGAGTGAGGCAGGTCTGCTATTTGAAGAGAGAGAGAAAAAACAAGAAATTGAAAGGGAGTTCAATAAATCAATCGCGAAGTTTTCAAATGCTCATAACCCTGGTGATTATCGAAATGTCGTCACGATGTTTGATAACCAACTCACTGGTCCTTATGGATGTAATCATAATAAGTGGGCCGTGGTTGGCGTAGGGGATCGTCTTATTCTTCTCAATGGTTCCGCAAACTGGTCAGGTGGGGCGATGAGAATTAATGGAGAGAACCTGATGATCATGGAAGACAAAGTTCTTTCTGCAATTTATCTTCGAGAAATGATTTCAGAACTTTTTGTTTATCGGTATGGCCAAAATGATCGAAGTCCTCAATTTCAAGATGAGATTTCTTATCTCTCATCAAAGGCCCCTTGTTTAGGAGCGCTTCTTGGAACTGAAGACTCTTGTTTGGTTGGAAACAAAAGATGGTCGCCACCAGTGGCGACAACGGCAGTGGTGACTGTTTCAGGTGTTCCAAGTGATGCTGACAATAAAAACTTTTATGCTAAAGTCTTTCAATATAATAATAATCGAGCAGACTTTGTTCATTTTTATGGAAGTGATCATTTCAATGGAAAATTCATTGGAGCACTTCCTATGAACACTCGCTGGAGCAACCGTCTCGATTTTATTTTCTCAATTGATTATGAAAGAAAAACTTCTGCTGGAATGTATATCACACCTCCCACTAATCTTGGGATTCATTACATTCCTGGTGTGATGAATTGGTATTGATAAGCTTTCGAAATTTCAATATGTTAAATCTCTAAATGGAGCACTTTGTTTCATTTCCCAATTGATGCTTGGAGCGGCTTTCTAATTACATTGGAACTTCAAAGCGCCAACCGTATGGATCATGAGAGCGACCTTCTTGAAGATCAAGCATTTTTTGTCTCAGACTTTTAGCAACCGGCCCATAACTTTCTTTAAGAGTGAGCTTTTCACCATCTTCTTCAGCAACTTCTGAAATAGGTGTAAGAATAACGGCAGTTCCACAAGCGAATGTTTCAGTACATCGACCATCTTTAATTGCTGCTTTAAGTTCATCAATATCAATGGGTCTTTCTTCAATATTAATCCCGTCATCTTTTGCAAGCTTAAGAAGTGATTCTCGAGTAATCCCTGGAAGAATCGTATCAGATGTTTCTGGAGTTACGAGTGATCCGTCGATAACACTAAAGAAGTTCATCCCTGAGAGTTCTTCAACATATCTTCTGTGGATAGCATCGAGCCAAAGAGTTTGATTGAGTCCATGCTGTTGGGCCTTTACAGAAGAGGCGAGGGCACCTGAATAGTTTCCACCTGTCTTGGCACTTCCTGTTCCTCCTGGACAAGCTCTTACATATTCTCTTTCAACAAGAACAGAAATGCTTCCTCCGGTGAAGTAAGCGCCTGAAGGAGAAGCAACAATGACAAATTTAAATTGTGTCGAAGGCTTAATCCCAAGGTGCTCTTCTGTTGCAACAACAAAAGGTCTTATATAGAGAGATTCTCCTGAGCCTTGAGGAATAAAATCGTGGCAATGTCTGACTAATCCAATGATTGAGTCCATCCAAAGTTGTTCATCTATTTGGGGCATGGCCATTCGTTTTGCTGATTGGTTGATTCTCTTAAGGTTATCAAGAGGTCTAAAAAGATAAGGACCAGCACCATCAACTCGGTAGGCCTTCATCCCTTCATAAACACATTGACCGTAATGAAAAATTTTAGAAGTGGGATCAAGTGTTAGAGGAGAATAGGGTTTAAGAACCGGCTTTGCCCACGCGCCATCTCTGTAATCACACTCAATCATAATAGGAGCGAGAACTTGTCCGAAAGTTAGGCCTTCATCTGATTGAGGGAGGCTAAATTCTTCAATAGTTTTTGTGACTTCAGGATGAACATTAAGAGTTCGCATGGAATATACTCCTTAAACTGTAAGCGCGGTGCTTGCTATTTGGACCTGGATACTACCCTAAATTCAAACAGTTGGCATGTTGCAATACTTAAAACCCCCTCAATGTTCATTGACAAGGCCTATGTCCCCAAATATAAAGGTTATTCGATTCAATTCGATGGAGGACCGTAGCTCAGTTGGTTAGAGTATCGCCTTGACATGGCGGGGGTCGCCGGTTCGAATCCGGCCGGTCCTACCACGCTTCGCGAAAAAAATGTCCTGCGGACAATTTTTGCGCGTAAGCGTATAGATGCAAGGAGGAAGCGTTAGCTCTCACAAAGCAGCAAAAGTGCCCAGTGGGCAGTTTTGATGATTTGGGACTGCTGCTTCGAACATCGCAATCAGCGAAGCTGATCAACCAACCACAAAAACCCTCCAAACCCAATTCGAGAAAATGACAACTCAACCAGACAATTCCTAAAGTCTTGCTTTGAGCTCATCTAATATGACGTTAAGAGTTTGATATTGGCTCTTCTTCCGTGAACTTCTCATCCGTCCCACTCTAATTACTTAGCCTTGTGGTTTTGCTCGTAAAAGCAAAGAAAAAGTGTGAGGATGTTGAGGAGTTAAATGTTTATGATTGGAGTAGTTACTCGTGAAAAAAGTTCTAAATAGCAAAGGTATAAGTCTTGTTGGTGTTATTATCGCCGCTGGACTTGTAAGTGGTTTGTTTCTTGCCGTTGGTAAAATGATGCAAAATAGTAATAAAGTTGTTCGCACAACTCAGGTCGGGTTAGAAGCTCTAGACTTTGAAGCATTACTTGAAGACACTTTTAGAAATCGTGATGCTTGTACTAACACCTTTGGTAGGGTCTTTGATCTAACCACACCAACAACAGAGTTAAGAGCAGGTCTTAGTATTGATGGCAATAATATCTTAGATAATAATACCTTTGATAGCAAAAAAGGGGTTTTTAATGCCAGTAGAGATATTCTTTGGAGTAAGGATGAGCTTGTTATTGGTGGGCTAGAATTAGAATCAATAACAATGCCAGTAAATAGAATTAAGCCTGATGGTACTACTGATATAAACTTCATCAAGATAAGTGACATTCCAAAAACGGGAGCTATAGAACTACATGTAAAGCTTAAAAAAACAAAGCAAGCAGAAAAAACTTTTGGAGCAAGAGATAAAGTTCTTAAATTGTTTCTCACTGCTGAGATGTATGATGATGGTGGAACAGATAGGATTAGTTGGTGCCAATTAAGTGGGTCACAGGCGGAAGCTTCCTTAAGTTTGAAGCGACGTATGATTATATGGAAGACTCCAGGTAATCACGGAACTGGATCTACAAATGCTATAAATTATGAGGTTGATATTTCGAGTAAAGGACAAGTGGAGGGCAGTGTTACCATGGTTGGTTATCATAAAGATAATCTCGAATTTTTCTTTGATGCTGAGAGTGGTATTTTTACATATTTAAGAACTGGATACCACTGTGACAGATCTGGTAGCTCTAACATTAAAAACACCGACCTTACGGTGATATCTGACTATGCAAATTGTGGAAATCCTAATCCAAATGTATATGCAAGATACACTGTACGTTATGATGCAAACTCAAACAAGCTTCAGTTTGTTTTAAGCAGAGACTATTATGGAACTGGGCCAACATATATAAAACTATTAATAAATGAGTAGAAGTTACACTAGTCATTAACCTCACACACAAATCAAAATACACAGAATTCCTATAGATCAAAAAGCTTGTTCATTAGAGCAGGCTTAAATGACCTATGTCTCGAAAAGAACAGGACTAGGGAGCGTCAGCGCAAACTGATCAAAAAGTTCCCAGACTTATTCAATAACATGCATTATTTTCACCCCCGTCAAAACCTTAAACAGTTTCCCCTCACAAAACCCAAATCCCCGATCCAAAGCCTTTCCCAGAACTTATAATAATTTCAATTCCCAAGTAATCTCTAGTGTTAAATCCTATGCCGTCATAAAATTGCTATAGAATTTCAAACATTTAAAGGAACCTCAAAACATGTCTTTAAGACAAGTCTCTGCATTTTTAATTGCCCTCTTAGTGTCTTTACAATCACTGGCCGCAACAACTCATCTTAGAGAGCGAACTGTCTACGTTCGAGATAATGAATCGGATTATCGTTTGATGATTCCTAAGGACACTGTCGCCGTCGATGAAAGTCGTGATTATCTTTATCTTGCAAGTGAAAAAACAATCAAGGTCATCCCGCAAGCGTCTAGTGAGATTGTCAAAGAGGGAATGCCGAACCGTCTTCTTGTTCCGTATTGGGAAGTTGGAGTGGCCCACGAACTTCAGGATAAAAAGATTTATGATTTTGCCAGTCAAGATACACAAGATTATGTGATTTTTCATATCGTAGAAAAAAAGAATACTGAAAGCTTTTTCCTAAAGTCTTTTGCGGTAAAAAATCCTAATGGTATCGGGGGTGAAACTCTTAATGAAAAACGAAGTAAAGAAATCGACCAAGAGCAGTCTGGTGAAAATGAACTGAATGGCATCAATGACCTTGGGCTTTTCAGTATTAAAAGTAACTCCCAAGAAATTATTGGAGATGGTGAGATTACTATCATTCGAGATCCCAAAGTAGGAAGTGATGTTCTTTTGAGTCTCGATTCAAAAAACAATCTTATTCATGCCTATGATCTTCGCGATCCTTTTAAACCCCAGTATCTTGAGAGTTTTATCGTTGATTTATCTCAAATCGAAAGTCCTAAGCTCTATTCAAACTTTAAGACGAAATCAAACTTCATTTTAGAAGGAAAACAAAAAAGGGAAGAGGTCTCTCTTTTTCAATTACGTTCACAAGCCGCAGTGAGAAGAACACACCTTTTCATTGACCTTGAAAATCAAATCAAAGGAAACTCTTGGACTCACCAATTCCTTTTTCTTGGTCTTTTTGGCAATGTGATTAAGTTTTTAGATGAAAAGTTAGGAACTCCCGATGTGACAGTGAGTGATCTTATGAAAGATCCTGTTATCTCAAAGCTAAGAAATTCTGCTTCAGATAGGGACGTTCTTGAATATCTCAAAGTGAATAATATTCTTACTGAAGAAGAATTTAATGGACTTGAAACGACTTTAAAACTCAATAAGGCAAGCGGAACGAAATGGTTCTTTACAGTTGCTATCATTGTGGGAACCTTAAAGACTTTGAAGTTAAAATCTCAGTCTCCAAGTTTAATGAAAGCTCTCAATCACTACAAGCTGAAAGTCTTTCGATTAACGAAGTCCCTATTTGGCAAAAACAAGGCCTTGAATCGAATAGGAAGTAAAGCTGGAAAAGTTGTCGATGGAGTTCAAACAGCTTTAAGAGCAAGACTTGTTCGAAACTTTTATAATATGGAATACCCAGCGCATGCTATTAAAACTTTAGGAAAGCTCGCGGAAAAGAATAAGCTCATCACTAAAGCTGAACTTAAAAATATTCATAAAAAAAGTTATAAAGAGCAATTTGAGATCCTCTCTGAGCTTATTGAGAAGGTGACTCCAGGTCTAAAAAAGTCATCTGAAAAAGCAGCTTTAAAAATCTTAACTCAAACAGAAATGTGTAAAGTCTTTGTGGGAAAAACGGAGACTCTTCAGACGATGAGGAAAATGAAAGCTCAAGTCTTAGGATTATTAAAAAGACATCATGACAGATATAAAGACTTAGACCTCAAAGGAATAGATAGCGTTGCCTATCTTCATGCTTCAGATCTTAATACGGTTATGGGCAAACTTCATGAACTAAAATCTGTCGTACCCGTGAAGTCTTATGATGCTTTAAAAAAGAGTCTTGATGAAAGTTTTAAAAAATTAGATGAATATAATGAGCTTATTAAAGGTTATGGGACAGAGGGGCAAGTGGCCAAAGTCTGGGACCGTTGGGCGCATTTTACTCAATCTTATTCTCACTTTTTTATTCCTGAAAAATATCTTGCCGCTAATAATCGAGTAGCAAAATTTATCAATGAAAGTACTCGTAGCGATGCAGTCAAAACAGGGAAGGGGACTGTCGAGCGAATCCAAATCAAAGGAGAGCATGCTAAAGCAGCCTTTTATTTAGGGATTTCAGATACTCTGGGAGAAGTTATTTCTCAAGGAGTGGCAAGGCAATCTCTTGCCGACCCTAGCGAAAGATCTTTTGGCTCCGGAGATAACTTTCTTGAACTGCCTATTGGTGATGAAAGTCTAGGAATTCATTTTGATCTTATTGTTCACACCGCGAATAATCTCATTGGTTGGTGGATGACAATGCCTGCAAATATCGCAAAGTCGAATTTTAGTTTTGGAAGTCGAGGGAAAGTCACGATTACCAATCGTTTTTTCGATTATATTAAAAAGTCAATCAATCCTATCAATTATCTTTATAAAGACGTTTTACTTCAGTATCCCGTCGTTGCCCTTACGTCTCATATATTTGAGCAGGACTATAAGTCTGATCATAGTGAAGATTTTAATTTAGAAGATTATAATGAGTTTAAAGGTCGTTTAAGAGGACGGCTCACAAGTATGCAAAGTTTTGGAGAGCGTAAGGCATTAGACCTTCTTCTTTATAGGGCCTACGTGACCCCTCAGTTTTTTATGCAAGCTGAGTTTGATAAAATCGCAAGATCTCTTTTCAATTCATCTTTACCTGGAACAATGGTTTCATCTCTTGTGATGCCTTTAACGACTGGTTTTTGGCCAAACCGAGCTTTTGGTGCTTATTTTGGAATGAACAATCCCCAAATGCTTAAACTTCTTAAGGTTTTTAAGGCCGAAGGCATTTTATCTAAGATAGATGAAGATGGTGTGACTGACATTAATCTTTGGACAGAGTCTGAAAAAGCTTCTTTTTATAACATTATGCTTATGCTTGAGATGGCAAGAGAGTCGGAAACGAACCCTTTAAGTCAGACAGCCTCCATCGAAGAGCAAACTCAGTGGTTTATGAAAATTGGCAAGAGTCTTTTTGGTGATGATTATCTTGATCAAGACCTTAAAAAATTAAGTCCCATTGTTAAAATGAGTGATCCTAAGAACCCAACAACAGAGTTTCGCTACGAGAAAGAGGCCAAAAAACTTTTAGAGAAGTTTGATAAAGTTAAGAAAAAGGTCTCTCTTCTTCCGTATCTAAAAGTTCCTTATCTTGATAATAGCTTTCTTGTCATGACAAAAACTGAGCGTGCTAAAAATGTTGGACGAATAAGTGAGCTTAAAGAAGTTTCTGAAATTACAAAACAACTCAATAAGGCCATCGAAGCTCTCAGTGTGAATAAAAAGGCAATTAGTCGCCAAAGCCGAATCAATGTCTCTGTGGCCATCTATGATTCTTTATTTTTACTAAACCAACTATTACTCAATGGAAAAATCTCGAGATATGTTGAAGGCTCTGTTTATAAGTCTCTTGAGTCATTAAGAAAAGTTGTGGGATCAAAATTTGGCGCTCTCGAGAGTAAAATGAAGGTCAATCGGAAGTTTTCTAAATCTGTAGCCGGTCAGTTTGGACAGGGGACAGATAAACTCCTAAGTTCAAATCTTCTTCTCCTCGGTTCGATTCCTCTTTACCTCTGGATCGATGATCAACTTGAAGCTCATATTCACATTGAAGATCATATCACAAACCTTGTCGCAGAATTGCAAGAAATCCTTTTCTCTGTGTCTAAACAACTTATCTCTGAGTACTTTGAATCAGGAGCAGAAGTTTATAAAGACTATGAGGACCTCGAAAGTTATCGAAAAATCGTTATTGAAAAAAATGAGCTTCTTAAAGCAGTCGTCAATTCTTCTCATCTTGCCACAGAGAAGTTCTTAGATTCAAGACTTTATCGAATGCCAAAACTTCTTGCGACTTCTGGTCCTATTGGGATGGGGCTTTCTGGTTTTTGGATATTGACTCATTTTCTTCTTTATAAAAACTCAAAAGGTTTTGTCGGGAAAATGACAGATAGGTTTGCCCCTGGTCTTTTTAAGTATTCTTTAATTTTATGGCTTGGAATGTCTCAAATTGATAATGTGATTGAAAAGCACGCATACCTAAGTGCAATTGACTTTATTAATCTCCATCAGACTTATTACACAAGCCTCTTTGAGCTTGCTTTAATTGATAAAGTCTTAGAGTCAAGACAGAGCAATAAAGATGTCAGTATTGAGGCGGCTTTAGAACATGCTCGTAAAACGATGGAATCAGACCAAGTGATTAAAGACCTTGAGAGATTTAAAGAAAGAATAAGGAATCTTCCCATTTTCGAGGAGGAGTCATCATTAGAGTAGGAGTTTTAAGGTTTTCATTATTTATTCTGATGTTATACTCGGCTTCTTCGTTTAGCTGCCTTATTGAAATTCATTCCTCCCAAACAAATACTTCCATAAAAGAACTTTCGTTAAAAAAGTCCGACCATGAAAAATTTCTTAAACTGTTTAAGGAAAGTAGAAATCAAGAAAAGTTTTCTCGTCTTCTCGAAGAAATCGAGAGTCATAGTCTTTTTTCCTTTCGTCGAAAAATAGGTTTCAAGTCTTCTCAAATCTTAGAAGTCTTTACTTATTTAGATGAGATCAACTTTGATTTGCAAAAGATCTTGGCAAAATCTTTAAGAGGGGAAAAACTCAGCCTTGTGGAGAAAAGAGCGTTTTTTCTTTTAAAGACCAAGAAGCTTTGGTTCAAAGAGGGGGTTTATAAACGTCCAGGCTTTCTTGAACTCGATTCCTATTCCGTTTCAGAACGTCTTTCAGCTGTATTCAAAAAGATCGAAGGCCTAGGGCCATCTTCTGAATTTGATAAAATATTAAACGACTTGAGCTCTGAATCATTCCTAGAGAAGCTTTTTGGCACTTTTTACTATTCTGAACAGTTTAAAAAGCGGATTGCTTTCTTAGAAACAATAAAAGATTCAAGTCTTTTAAAAGAAGAGATTGCTCATGTCCAAAAAGAACTTTTAAAAAATAGTGAAGATAAGAAACGTGTTATACAGTTTCATCTGGATCAGCTTAAAATAATCGAATCTCTTCTTAAAGAAGGGGATATGGCAAATTTAAAAGTCCGTTACAGTTCCCTTTTTATTCGCATCCCTGATGCCTTTCAATCGATAGAATCTCTTTCCAGGACAATGCTTCTCATTACTGGATTCATCTATTTTGTTGATTTTTCTTTGAAGAAGATATTCAAAGTGAAAGAGTTAGAAAATGAGGACATTCATGGTGAGAGTCTCCCAAGTCTTATTGAATCTCGAAGCAAAAAAACACCAGAAGAAAGTCACGAAGAGGATCTTGAGGAGCAGTTTAATTCTGGATTAATTAGTTTTGAGCAATATCTTGAACTTTCTAAAATTTCTGATTAATGAATTTAACATTCAGGTATTTCGTTCCAGCTGGTAGTATATCGCGGAGATTTATAATTCTGGTTTATATACCAGGCAAAATCATTAATTCCACAAGCAAAAGATTTAAGAGTTCTAGCACCTTCTTTTTTGTTCACAAAATCCATAAGGGTCATAAGGGCCTTTTCCTTTGGAGTCTCAGGTTCTTCAAAAAGGCTTAGAGCATGACAGTATTCATCTTGGATATCACTGACTTGAACACCTAGTTTTTTATACTCAATTCCAGGGATATAGATACGATCAAGGGCCTTTAGGGCCAGTTCCGTGATTTTAAAAGTATTGGAAGTGGGAGTGAGGAAACTTAAAGAGTGGTTTCCTTTATAGAATTTTTGATCTTCTCGAAAAGGATTGCTTCTGACAAAAATATGGACTTTTTTGCAAACGGATTTTTGTTTTCGAAGTTCCTCGGCGACTTCATGAG
>JBMYPC010000002.1:0-60372 GCA_049599895.1 Bacteriovoracaceae bacterium
TTGGGCCATTAATGGAGTGAGAAAGAAGATATGGAAGGCGAAAATGTAAGAAATTAGCTTTTTAGAGTTCTGCATTGCGCTAAGGTGCAACAATTTTAAATAATTCGAAATCAACCTTGTCATTTTTACAGACTATAAGTCGATGTAAGATTATGCTAAAAGCCTGAATTGAATATTCTCCTTATTTTGAAAAAAGTTATTGCCATGAATTTAGAATTATCGACCCCTGCTCTGCTCTTTCCAGCGATATCGCTATTGATCCTCGCTCATACGAATCGTTTTTTGGCCTTAGCTAAACTTATACGTGAGCTTTACGGCGAATACCAAAACAATCCTCAAGAGGGCCTGCTCGCTCAGATCAAGCGATTAAAACTAAGGCTCAGTTTAATAAGATGGATGCAGGCATTAGGCATTGTGAGTCTTTTAATTTGTGTTGTTTGTATTTTTTTACTTTTAGAGGGTTCGGGCTACGCTGCACTTATAGGGTTTAAATCCAGCTTGGTGCTTTTGGTTGCCTCTCTCACAATATCGGCAATTGAAATTCAAATTTCTGGTAATGCTCTTAATCTACTTTTAAGCGATCTTAGTTTTAAGTCACTTAAAAAACAGAAATAAAAATTTAATTTTCAGCAACATCGTTATTCTTACGACTTTCTTCGATTAATTTATCAAGAACTTTTGCCATGGGTTGTCCTTTATTAGAAGCTGTTATGGAGTATTGTTTCCAACGTAAGGGTATGGAGTCTTTTATGTTCCAGTCATTATAAGATCCAAGATAGGAATCTGCGATACTTTCGGCTTTTGAGTTTTTAACGTTAGTCCATAAAAAATCAGGATGCATCATCTGATACCATTCACCACCGATAATTTCTCTGTTTGCGTTCAATTCAAGATCATAATAATAGCGAACATTGGCCTCGTTATCGTTATGTTCACCATCTGTCTCTCTGTGGCTTGGTGTTGATTCTAGGGCGTAAATAACATCTGCTACAACACCGACAACATACTTTGCTTTTTCTGATCTATAGTTTTGATAAACATCGTTTTCAAAACTATCAATTGCAACTTCTGCTATTTCAAGTTTGTCAGTCTCTTCTTGAGTTTTGGGATTGAAGTATTGGTAGGAATATTCAATGACTGGTTGATTCCAAACTTCATAGTCATAAGTGGCATCCATAATAAAACTTCTCTTTCGGATACCTATTTCATTAACAAGGGCCATGTGAAACGAAGCTGGATTATTGTCATAACATTCATCCTCGATGACTCTGCCATTCTCTTCATCTATCTTTGGCTCTTTACTATTACAACGGCCACCTATGAAAAGAGTTGGAGTTCTCACGTTAGCATATAAAAGAGATGCTAGGGCCTTGATATCACTTGGATAAAACTTAATGTCAGTCACACCGTCAAATGCTTTCACCGTCACGGCTTTCTTTGGCCTTTTGAGATTGTATGAAGCTATCGCCCAACCATGACAGATACCCATCCAGCTCTCTACTTCACCATACTTATAATAATACTGAAGTCCTGACTTCCAGCTATACTCGGTGAGGGGAAAGTTTTGTGAACTGAAAAGAAGATCATACTTCTCAGAAGGCGACATCATATCAATTCTTTTTTCATCCCATAAAAGCGGCGAGGGATTTTCTTTGTAATAATCATAAAGCTCTTTAAATTCAAAGTGGTTCGTGAACTCTGGATCACTATACCTTGCTCCAAGACCACCTTTAGCGAGTGCCCAATAATCATCAGACCAAGGCCTTTCACTGACTCGTCCAGAAGCCAATTGATAACTTTCCATCTCGGTTAAGTTTTTTATGATTTCACCTTCGATAACAAAGTTGGCAATATCATCGTTTCGTTTATAACCTGCTTTAAAATTGATATTAGGGAGTTGTCTTTGGTTTTTAAATTTCGAAAAGTCTTGTTCATCTCGACCGTATTTATAGGTTTTATGAGGAGGTTCCCAACTTGCAGCTTTGGGATCATCTTGAAATCTCTCGAGAAAGCTAGCTTTTTCAGAGAAAAGGTTTTTGGCCAAGAATCCACTAAATACGAGTATTAGAATGGCGGTAGTTCTCATAGGATTATTCCTTATAATGAAAGAGATAGAGAAAATCTATTCCAGAAATCATAAGTTGTTATTCGTACAAAACAGATCAAGAACTGATTATTCTCAGTAATTTTTATAAAGATTGGGTCTGCGTTGCGTTAAAACCTGTATAAGTCTAGTGAATTTGTGTTAGTATCGATTTGTTTAGATTGATCGGAGTTTTTGAAATGGCAAATTGTCGCTACTGTGGAAAAGAAATTGTTTGGGTTCTTGAAGGAAAAAAGAAAGTTCCTCTTGATATGGATGGTGGCAAACATCAATGCGAGGAATTTAAAAACGCACGAAATTCTTTTAAAAAACTCACTCCAACAGACATAGATCCAGATATTTTAAAACAATATCAAGACAGCATGAATAAGGCCGCCAACAAAAAATAAGCTAAGCCGCCTTCTTGTAATCCTCTATCTCACGAGAAACATCTGATTAGCCAATTGCAACATAGACATCACGGCGAAGCGTTAACTTCACCACAAGTCGGACAAATTTAACCGCCCCAAGCACCTAAAAACCCGTATCTTATACTCATAGCGTCTACACATAAGCTTTTGGAATTCATACCATTACCGATTACCAATTTTACAAGCTTAATGACTTAAGGATGTTGATAATGACGTCAGTGGAAATACCTAACGAAAAAATGAACTGCCAAAACTTCACCAATGGAGAATTTGTAAATGGCAGCGGTGATCAATTTGATATTCACTCACCTTATAATGGCGAAGTAATCGGAACTTCAAATTCATCGACTAAAGAAGATGTGGACAAGGCCATTGAGTTTGCTGATTTGGCCTTTCACAAATGGAAACAAACGCCTTTAAAAGAACGAACAAAAATAATGTTTGAATTTCGAAATCTTCTTTTAAGGGATATCGAGAGTCTTTCCCATATTGTTTCTGCGGAAAATGGAAAGACTCACGCAGAATCAAAAGCAGGAATCCTTAAGGGGATTGAAGTTTTAGAGTTTGCTCTAAGCTTACAAAACTTAGATTCTGGGGCAAAAATGGAAGTGTCTCGTGGTGTTCAATGTGAATACCGAAGAGAACCCTTAGGTGTTGTTGCTAATATTACCCCTTTTAATTTCCCAGCGATGGTCCCTATGTGGACTCTTCCCATTGTGATCACACTTGGAAACTCATATGTCTGGAAACCATCTGAAAAAACACCTCTTACCTCTCACTATATGGCAAAGCTTTTTAAAGAAGCTGGTCTTCCTGATGGTGTCCTCACTGTTCTTCAGGGTGAGAAAGAATCAGTTAATGCCATTATTGAACATCCAAAAGTCAAAGCAGTGGGTTTTGTCGGTTCAACTAAAATTGCAAAACTTGTTTATTCTAAAGCCACGAGCTTAGGAAAAAGGGCCCTCGCTCTTGGTGGAGCAAAGAACCATATCATCCTTCTTCCAGACGCTGACAATGAAATTTCTGGCCGCGGAATCAGTGATTCATTCACTGGCTGTGCAGGTCAGAGGTGTATGGCCGCAAGTGTTCTTCTTGCAGTTGGCGACACAGACACTCAAATTGAACACATTGTAAAAAGAGCAAAGTCCAATGAACTTGGAAAAAGCATGGGTGCCATTATCACTCAAAAACAAGTTCAGTTTCTCAATGATTCAATTGCTCAAGCAGAAAAAGATGGAGCTAAAATTTTACTCGATGGAAGAAAGACCCAAGTTCCCAGTGAATATGAAAAGGGATTTTGGGTGGGGCCAACAATTCTCGACAATGTAAACCCCGAGAGTGACGCTGCCAGAGTCGAACTTTTTGGCCCAATCATAAGCATCATTCGCTGCGAGAATTTAACTCAGGCCCTCGAAATTGAAAATCAAACCCCCTACGGTAATGCCTGTTCCGTTTTTACAGATAACGGCGCTCTCGCTGAAAGAGTATCTAAAGAAGCCAGCGCAGGAATGGTCGGAATCAACGTAGGTGTCCCTGTTCCTCGTGAACCATTTTCATTTGGTGGGATTAACGACTCTAAGTTTGGCCATGGAGATATCACAGGAGTTCATTCCCTAAACTTCTGGAGCAATGTGAAAAAAGTCACAACGAAATGGGAAATGCAAAAAGATAATAATTGGATGTCATAAATATTTGAGGAAAAATTATGAGTGAGCACAAAAGAGTTTCACATGTGGTTCTCACATCACATGCAAACCAAAGTTACAAAGATACATTACCTGTTAAATGGGGCGCAAAAGACCCTAAAGAAAGAGGACCCGTAGTCGCGACGATCTCAGACAAAGGCGATCGCAACGCCATTGGAAGTCATAGTGGAAGCTATACAGTTTATCGCGCCCTTTCGATCGCCTCTGGGGCGTTTCCAAAAGATCATAAACCTGATCTTGAAAATACTGAACCGACAAGTGAGATTCTTCCACAACCTTCATGGTTTGATCCAACAAAAATGGTTTCAATTGATCCATGGGGAGCGCATGTTAATGTTGTCTTCAAAGATCTTATTGATAAGGGTCTTAATATTAAACCGACAATTGCCGTAACTCAGGCACGCCTTCATATCCCAGAAGTTCAAGAGGCCATTGATAAAGGTCGATTAAAGATTGATGGTGATATTGTTTCAGAAAATAAAGATGTCAAAGTCACCAAAGTTGCTTTTGAACCTGTATGGCATCTTCCTGAGATGGCGAAAAGGTTTAACCTTGAAGAAGGTGAATTGAGAAAAGTCCTCTTTGAAGAAACGGGGGGAATGTTTCCTGAGCTCATTACAAGGCCAGATCTTAAAGTTCTGCTTCCGCCAATTGGAAGTACAACCGCCTATATTTTTGGTGATGTTAAAAACCTTTCAAATCCAGATATAGAACTGACTTGTCGTGTTCATGACGAGTGCAACGGCTCTGATGTTTTTGGATCAGATATCTGCACCTGCAGACCTTATCTTACCTACGGCGTTGAAGATGCGGCGAGAACTGCTCAACGTGGCGGTGTTGGACTCATTGTTTATTTTAGAAAAGAAGGAAGGGCTTTGGGAGAAGTGACAAAGTTTCTCGTCTATAATGCTCGAAAAAGACAAGAAGGTGGCGACAGTGCCGCTAACTACTTTCACCGCACAGAATGTGTTGCAGGGGTTCAGGATGCTCGATTTCAAGAGTTCATGCCTGATATCCTTCATTACTTTGGAGTCAAAAAGATTCATAACCTCCACTCAATGAGTAATATGAAATACGACGCAATCGTTGGTAGCGGCATTGAAGTGATTAACAGACTCTCAATTCCTAAAGAACTCATTCCTGACGATGCCCAGGTTGAAATTGAGGCGAAAAAAGCTGCAGGATATTTCACTCCAGATGATGTTAAAGACGATAATGAACTTCAAAAAGTTCAAGGTCGAAAACTAGAGGAATAATTAATGGAGTTAACAAAAGAACAAGTTGATTATCTTCTTTCCCCTAAAGCGATTAGAGAAAGAACGAAAGGAATCTACGAAAGAGCGCTGAATGATAAGACTCACTTTCAAATTCACGAAGAGAAATTAAAACAAGTCTCTGACTTTGTCCTTGAGACGATTAAAGAAAACTACCCAGACCTCAAGATCCCCTTTCACTCAAGATGGGGTCATTTTAAAGTTGGGGGAATTAACAGAGTCGACAACCTCGATCAATCTCTTGAAAAAACAGACTTAACTCCACTGCAAAAGGCGAAAGCAAAAATTGATCTCGTCGTCACATCGGTCTTACTAGATGCCGGTGCTGGTCCTGACTGGAGTTATCATGAAGAGTCATCTAAAAAAGAATTCAATCGCTCAGAAGGACTTGGCGTCGCAAGCTTTTATATGTTTCTTGAAGGACGCTTCTCTGGCCTCGAGACAAACCCTCTTCAAGCAGACATGAAAGGCCTAAAAGGCCTAACGACCCAGACTTTTAAAGATTGTTTTCAAGTCAAAGAAGACAACCCGCTTGTTGGTGTCGAAGGACGTGTAAACCTCATTAATTCTCTAGGAAAATGTATTGAAAATAACAAAACGTTTTTTCCAGATGGAAGAGTTGGTGGGCTCCTTGATTACCTTCAATCAAACTTTGGTAATGAAGTTGAGGCCCAAGATCTTCTGAAATCAGTCCTTCTTTCTCTAGGATCAATTTGGCCAGGGCGAATTCAAGCAGGAGATGTTCATCTTGGAGACGTTTGGAAACATTCTCTTCTTGATGAAAAAGAAGGTTTTGATTCTCTTGTTCCTTTTCATAAGCTTTCACAATGGCTTACCTATTCCCTAGTTGAACCGATTGAAGAGGCCGGATTTAAGATTTTAAACCCACATCATCTCACCGGACTTGCTGAATACCGTAACGGTGGCCTTTTAATTGATAAGGGTCTTATTTCATTAAGAGATCCAGAACTTCTGAAAGTTTCCCATAAACCTTCAAGTGAAATTATTATCGAATGGCGCGCCCTCACTATAACTTTACTTGATCAAATTGCTGATATTGTCAGAGAGTCATTAGGTTTTAGCGCTAAAGAGTTTCCCCTAGCAAAAGTTTTAGAAGGTGGAACTTGGTGGGCCGGACGCAAGGCCGCAAAAGAAAAAAGAAGTGATGGAACGCCTCCATTAAAGCTTGATAGCGATGGAACCGTTTTTTAAAAATAAAATTGAAACTGGAGCAAATATGAACTTTCATCAAATTTCTCATCCCGTGATTTCACATAAATTGAGTTTCCTTAGAGACAAGGAAACTAAGCCTCAAGAATTTAGAGGCATCATGAATGAACTCAGTCGAATAGTGGTCTACGAGGCCACAAAAGATCTTTCAACCACATCAATATCTGTTGAAACCCCTATCTCAAAAGCAAACTGTGAAAGAATTGAAGACAAACCCATCCTTCTTTCTATTATGAGAGCTGGCAATGGCATGCTTGAAGGGGCCCTTTCACTACTTCCTTTTGCCAGTACAGGTCATATAGGAATTTATCGGGATAAGTTCATTGGAAACACTGTTGAGTATTATTTTAAACTTCCAAAAGACTACAAAAATCACCCTCTGATTCTTATGGATCCACTAATTGCCACAGGCGACACCATTCTTGCTTGTTTAGACAGAATTAAAAACTACGAAGTTGGAAAAATTAAAATTGTCTCAATACTCGTCTCTCCACTCGCTCTTGAAAAGATCGAAGAGTTTCACCCAGATGTGGAAGTTTATGCTGTATCCAAAGAAGAAGGTTTAAATGACAAAGGTTATCTCTTGCCAGGTATTGGCGACGCAGGAGATCGCCTTTATGGAATCCAGTAAGGATGAAATCTCATAAACAACCCTATATTGTCGGGATCGCAGGAGGAAGTGGCTCAGGAAAAACCACCTTTGCCAGTAGATTAAAGGAGAGATTTGAAAATCAATATCCTCACCTCACCTGTAAAATCCTTCTCCAAGACAATTACTATATCGATCAAAGTCATAAGTTTGATCACGATGGCGGATCAGTTAATTTTGATCACCCCGAAAGTTTGGACTTTGACCTTATGGCAACACATCTTAAGCAAATAAAACGAGGTCAAAGCATCGAGATACCTCAATATGACTTTAAAACCCATACAAGGCAGAAAGAGACAAATCACTTAAGCGCTCCAGACGTTCTCTTAATTGACGGCATCCTCATCCTTCATCCAGAAAATGTATCTAATGAGTTTGATCATTCAATCTTTGTCGAGGCCCCAGAAGATTTGAGATATTCAAGACGTCTCAAAAGAGACGTGGAAGAAAGAGGACGAACACCAGAAGGGGTTCAAGAGCAATTTCAAAAACAAGTCAAACCAATGCACGACCATTTTGTTGAACCGACAAAACTTAAGTCAAATCTTAGAGTCACCGTCGAAAGCTTCGACGACGACCTTGAAATAACATTCAAGTATTTACTTGAAAAACTTAGCTAACTTTATAAGCCTTTACGACAAGTCTTTATGTCCCTGAATTAAACCTTCAACAACTGCAGGGTCTGCTAAAGTCGAAATATCTCCAAGCTGTTTATATTCGCCACCTGCAATCTTACGAAGAATTCTTCGCATCACTTTTCCACTTCGAGTTTTAGGAAGGCCAGTGCAGATTTGAATTTTATCTGGGCGGGCGATTTTACCAATCTCTTTTGCCACAAACTCCGTTGCTGATTGAATCACTTCATCAGTGGCCGTGGAATCTTCTTGTTTTATAATATAAGCGAATATTCCCGTCCCTTTGATTTCGTGATCGAAACCAACGACTGCCACCTCTCCCACAAGAGGACATTTCATAATCGCTGATTCAATTTCTGCTGTTCCGAGTCTATGCCCTGAAACATTGATCACATCATCAATTCTTCCTGTGATCCAATAATCTCCTGACTCATCTCTTTTTGCTCCATCTCCGGCAAAATAAAGACCTTGATATTGAGAAAAATAGACTTGAAGATAGCGATCGTGATCACCATAAATTGTTCTCGCCTGACCAGGCCACGGGTTTCTCAAACAAAGTGCCCCTTCTTTAGCGTTACCAATAAGTTCTTCACCAGTAGAAGCTTCAACTAAAAGGGGATCAATGCCATAAAGTGGTCGAGTTGCTGAACCAGCTTTTAAAGGAGTCACCCCAGGAATTGGAGAAATTAATATTCCACCGGTTTCTGTTTGCCACCAAGTATCCACAATAGGAGTTTGATTTTTTCCGACCTTGTCATAATACCAATGCCAAATTTCAGGGTTGATAGGCTCACCGACCGTTCCTAAAACTTTCAGACTCTCTCTGGAAGTTCCTTCAAGATAGCTATCTCCTTTTTGAGCTAAGGCCCTTAATGCTGTTGGTGCTGTATAAAAAACATCAATTTTTAAATCATCAATAATTTTCCAATACCTTGAAGCATCAGGGTAAACTGGAGTGGACTCAAACATAACTGTCGTTACTCCATTGGCAAGCGGTCCATAAACGATGTAGGAATGACCTGTAATCCAACCAATATCGGCAGCACAAAAATACTGCCGCTCAGAGCCTTGAGGGCAAGCAAAAACATTCTCATGGGTAAAAGAAGCATAAGTGAGATAGCCACCACTAGTATGGAGTAGCCCCTTAGGTTTTCCAGTTGAACCAGATGTATAAAGAATAAAAAGAGGTGTTTCAGCAGCAAAGCTTTCTGGAATATGTTGGAAGGATTTCCCTTCAATTAATTCATCCCAATCAATATCGCGGGAACCTGAAGCCACTTCAGTATCAGTATATTTTTTAACAATCACTTTTTTTACACAATCAAGACCCTTTATCGCCTCGTTAGTAATTTCTTTAAGTGGGATTGCTTTTCCTCCTCGAAGACCTTCGTTAGAAGTAATGACGATTTCTGACTGGCAATCTTCAATTCGGTCTCTCAGGGCCTTGGATGAAAAGCCTGCAAAAACCACAGAATGAATCGCACCAATTCTCGCACAAGCAAGCATCGCAACAGGAAGCTCTGGGATCATAGGAAGGTATAAGCAGACACGGTCACCTTTTTTTACACCAAGATCAATTAAGGCATTAGTAAACTGACAGACTCTCTCTTTGAGATCTTTAAAACTAATTCTTTCATATTCGCCAAGCTGGTCTTTGGCCCAAATAATAGCTGTTTTATCAGGAGTTGCTTTTGCATGGCGATCAACACAGTTCACACTGACATTCAGTTTGCCATCTTCAAACCAAGTGAAGCTTCCTTCTTTGTAACCACCAGTAAGACTTTTTTTAGGAAAGAGATCCCAGTCAAGTCGCTTTGCTTTATCAAGCCAAAAATCGGGACTTTTAAGTGACTCTTCATAATCGTTCAAGTAAGCTTCAAATTGAGCTGCATCACCTTGATAAGTATCCATAAGAACTCCTCATAAATAACCGGGTATTCCCATCCGCATTATTAAAATTTTTCTCTGCTCGTCTACTGATTTAAGCTAGAATGATAACCAATGCAGAAGAAAAAGTTAATCTTAATTGAAGACAACACGGAGTTTGGGAGTATTTATTCTCTCAACTTTGTCATCTATCTAGGTATGCCTGTCTCCTACTATCCCACTCCTGATCAAGCAATTATCGATATTAGCGCTGATCCTAATGCTGTAGGGCTTATTGTTTGTCGCTCAAAAATCTCGGGAAAACTCTGTGCTAAAATTATGCATAAATATATCACCAAAAAAGAACTTAATATTCCCGTCATCGCTTTAGGAGAAATGGGAGACACTTGCGGTGACACCACTATTATTTCTTCTGGGTTAGGTCTTAAATCGATTATTAAAACCTCGGCACAAAAAATGGGGATAAGTGCAATGGATATGGTCAAGCTTGATGTTCCTGACTATTTTCCCATTGATACTGAATACTTTGAAAAACTGGACTATACACCGGTTAATATCTATAAACAAAACCTTCAAGGAGATTATGAACTAACGGGACTTCATGAAAGCTATGATTTAGGTTTAATTGAAAAGCTAAAAAACAAAAAAGTTAAAAGTCTTTATGTGCAAAAAAATGATCGAGTTCGATTCACTGAAGTTTTAACTGAAACCATGGTGGCAAACCTCGACTTTAAGAAACTCAATAGTGACGAGAAACTTGATCATGCCGAACAGTCAATGCATTTACTCTCTAATAAAATTTTGAAGCTTGGATTAACTGAAAATAATGTCGATATTACAAAAAACGCCTTAAAAAATACTGTCGCATTGGCAAAGAAGTCCAAAGGCCTAAAAGCCCTTTTAAAACAACTCTTAAACAACAAACATTCTTATAGTTTTCTCCACACTCAGCTTTTAACTTTTTATGGCATCCAAATCATTCAAAAAATCGACTGGGGAACTCCAGAAATTGAAAAGGCCTTTAGTTTTGCGAGTCTCTTTCATGACATCACGATCCAAGATGACAAGCTGAGCAAAATTCACAGCAAAGAACAACTGACAAACGCCAACCTTACCCCACAGGAAAAAAGTGCTGTGGAAAAACATGCTCAGATTGCAAGTCAGCTTGTCCTTAAATTTCCCTCAGCTCCACCAAACACTGAAGTCATTATCAGACAACATCACGGAATGCTCAATGGAGTGGGTTTTTCGCCACATTGTTCTGGCAGCCTAACCGTTATTTCCTCTACTTTCATGGTCTTAGAGTACTTTCTTGAACTTCTTCTTGAAAATGAGGATTACCTAAAAAATCCCAAAATGGCCTTGCAGCTGGTCTCAGAAAGGTTTTCAACTAGCCGATTTCGTAAGATCATTGAAATAATTGACCAAATCTCAACGACATAGAGAAGTTTTCCATTGATTCAAATGGGCCTTTTTGTTCTAATAAATCTATAGATTTTTGTAGCATTTGCGCCTTCAAATATCTAAAAATTTTGGAGTAGTAATCAAATGAATTATTCAGCAACTTGTTCCGTGTTAATTGTCGATGGGCTTCCTGATTCTCGAAGGTTTGTTAAATCTTGTCTTCACAAAAAAGGAATGGAAAATTTCCATATGGCCTCTACATTTGAAGATGCAAAAAAGCTTCTAAGAGATCAAAAGGACATAGGCTTAGTCATTTGTTCTTACCTCATTGATGAACACACTGGCGTTGACATCTACACTGATCTTCCTGAAAAACTAAAATCAAACTTTCTTATGCTTTACGGTGAAGAAGAATCTAATCTTGTTTACCATGAGGTTAAACAGTTTAATGGACTTAGAATCCTGAAAAAACCTTTTTCATTTTCAGACATTGAAAAGGCCCTTGAAAAAAGCTCTTCAAAGCAAAGCTCTGGTGGGCAAATCCAAAGTAAAAAAATCACCAAAGATAGCAAGATTCTTATTATTGATGACTTTGAAATGATGAGAGTTATGATGAAAAATGCTTTTATGGAACTAGGTTATCTCAAGCTTGACGAGGCCGAAAATGGCGAAGAAGCATTAAAAAAGCTTAAACTTGCCAAGGACATGGGTGAACCATTTGATGTCATCTTCAGTGACTGGAATATGCCAGAAATGGATGGTCTTGAACTTTTTAGAGTCTGTAAAAGCGATGAGGCCTTCCGAAATATCCCCTTTGTGATGGTGACCGCTGAAAATGAAAAATCAAGTGTCATCATGGCCATCACTGAAGGCGTCACTAATTATATTGTGAAACCCTTAACACCTGATACTCTTGTTGAAAAAATAAAAAAGGTTAACCAAAAACTCGTGGGGGCCTAAGTCTGGAAGCACTGACAAAAAACTTTGATATTCGAGACTTTACTAATGATTCATTTGAAAATGAATTATTAGTCATGGCCATTAAACAAACCTTTCGAAAAGCCCTGAAAGCTGACGTTACTTACTCAAATGAACAAATGCGAGAACTGCCAGAATTTGATATCTGTGGAATCGTTGGCATGGTCCAGTCAGACCAAGAAGGTATCCTCTTTTGCCAATTTACTAAAGAAGCTGTGTTCATGATTCTCAAAGAGAGCTATAACGTTGAAACAGACAAGATTGAAAAGGTCGCTATGGATTTTGTTGGAGAATTCACTAATCTTATCTATTCAAATATCAAAAGTAAGCTCAACGAAATCCTCGATTTCCATTTTCAAATGGCCATCCCTGCAGTGATAACAGGAGAGAACTTACAAATTCACGGACAAGAAGAATACTACCCCTTAAGTAAAAAGCTCGTTTTTCTCTATAAAAACATTCCTATTTGCCTGCATTTTAAAATGCGCGAGAAGCCTTTACTAAAGAAAGCGCAATAAGTGCTTATAGACAAGGATATCACTTGAAAGATCACGACGATCAAAAATTGCTCCAAGAACTTATCCTAGACCTTGAAGCCTATTCTGAGAAAAATCCTGATGATTCCATAAAAATTCTTGATGTTAACATGAGAAATGTGCTCAGTACTTTTAGCCGTTACTATCTCTTTTTTGATAAAACCGGAAGAATCCTTGATTTTTCATCTCCTCATTGCCACGAAATACTAACCGATGATTCTATTATCCATAAAAAGTTTCTTGAAATTCTCGGGCTAGCAGCAAAAGAAATAAAAAACTACAAAGGTTGGATCAAGCTTTTCTTTACTTCTGATATGAGTTTTGAAGAAATCGCAAATCTTGGCCCGAAAACAATAAAAACAAAAAAAGAAGATGAATACTTCCAACTAAACTACAGACCAATTTATAACAATCAGACGAAAAATAAAAAGCTTCTTTCCATTTTGGTCATCATTGAAAACAAAACTTTTGAAAGAAAGGAACAATCCAAACAGTTTGAAAAAGATAAAAAAAGTGAATTTCTTCTTAAAGCATTCACTTACAAAAACCAGTTCTCCGATTTTATTCAAGAACTCAAAGATATGACAAAAAGACTTAAAGGATGGGGAAAGGATCTCGACCCTTCCAATATCCTTGAGGCGAAACGTCTTCTTCACACCCTTTCAGGTGCAGCCTCGTACTTTCATCTCACTGACATTCAAAACTCTATTCAAAGCAGGGAAACTCAATTAAAAAAGATCAGCGATGCTGAAAGCATACTAAAAGATGATCTTACGGAACTCTTTTCTGGAACAGCTAAAGAGCTTAATGATTTTTACGAAGAACTTTATCGAAATTACTCTCCACTTCTCGGTCAGTCATTATTTGAAAACCAAGTTTCTCGCGAGCTACCTTTAGATCAACTTGAAAGTTTTTATAAAGACATTCTAAAGTCTAACCATACAGAACTTGCTTCAAAGTTTCTCAATGAGTTCCTTAAGACTCCAATTGAACAGTCATTTCGAAATTATGAAGGACATATCCAGGAACTCTCCCATAAGCTTGGAAAAAAGATTCTCCCTTTGGAAATCAAAGGCAAGGAGGTATTAGTCTATGAACCTCCCTATAAAAACTTCTTCGCTTCTCTAATTCATATTTTTAACAATATTATCGATCATGGCATCGAAGACCCCTTTAATCGAACCAAGGCCAAGAAACCTCTTGAAGGAAAGATAACCATTGAAATAATTGATCAAGCTGAACACATAGAGATTACCATTGCCGATGATGGCAAAGGAATCGACCTTGAAGATATTAGAAAAAAATTAAAAAAATCAAAAATCAATTACGCCTACTTCACCGATGAAGAGCTTTACCAGACAATCTTCCTTCCCGACTTCTCAACCAAGGACCAAGTTTCAAATGTATCAGGAAGAGGAATTGGTCTCAATGCTGTCGCCGATGAGCTTGAAAAGTTTGGTGGCAATGTCTCAGTGAATTCGATTTACGAGAAAGGCACAATTTTTTGTATAACCCTTCCAAAATTTGAATATCAGAATAACTAAATAAAGGATCCCTATGAGTCACCTTGCACTGCTAATACTAAGAATAACATTCGGGGCAACCATGCTTTGGGCCCATGGAATGTCAAAGCTTTTAGGCTTCAGTGACAAGATGGATGTTTTTCCTGATCCGCTTGGGATTGGCAGTCAAACAAGTTTAGCATTAACTGTCTTTGCCGAAGTGCTCTGCTCACTTTTTCAAATCATTGGACTTAAAACAAGACTCGTCTCGATTCCCCTTTTCATTTGTATGCTTGTGGCCGTCTTTATCATTCATGGCGGAGATCCTTGGAAATCAAAAGAACTTGGACTCGTTTATCTCTATGCCTATGGCGCCCTCATTGCTGGGGGTTCCGGAAAATACTCTGTGGATGCTCTTCTTGCGAAAAATAAAGGCAGACCCGAAGTGGGTTAGTGGCTCTTTGAAGTCTCTAACATGCTGATTTAAAAGAGTTCCCGACTTTTACACTACGGTTTAATCGCTAAATACCCGATAATTTGAGAGTGAAGACTTATTTTGCTCA
The DNA here is from genome assembly GCA_049599895.1 of Bacteriovoracaceae bacterium. Lineage (GTDB taxonomy): Bacteria > Bdellovibrionota > Bacteriovoracia > Bacteriovoracales > Bacteriovoracaceae > JBMYPC01. The sequence goes on from JBMYPC010000002.1 coordinate 14,879, forward strand.
CCTCTTATTCATCGGACTTTTTCTAAAAAGTAGTCTTGCTTTTTCTATGGAAGAAGCCGACCAAAAAACCGCCGGTGGCAGTCATATTCATAATTCAGATACTCCAACTAGCGCAAGTGATTCAGACTCATCACTTCCTACAGGCTTAGCTGAAATTATGGATCATCCAAAAATTAAAGAGCATGTAGACAACTGCCAGAAGACCAAAAAATCAAGTGGCAGATATCCCTCTGGCTCAAATTTGGGAGATTGCATCTGGAACACTCTCCCACCAGACACCAAGGCCCATGTTTCTGATTACCTTGAAATGAAAAAAGAGAAAAACCCAGGAGACAGAACTCCTGCTTCTAAGGGCAAAGCTCCAAAATATGAAGGGGTAAGTCTCTCTCCTTATCGAGATGGTGTTAATCCTTCCAAAAATTCTGATAAAGATTCTCCTGAAAAGAAAGTTGAAGACTTTTTCTACAATCATCTTATGAAAGGTCTTTATGGAGATAGCTATAGTGGTGATGATTCAAATGGCGATGCTCCAACTGGAGGAGCTCCGTCTGACACGGTAAAGGTTGTGGGACATAATAATTTTTACGATCTTTATAAAAATCAGATAGGAAAGAATTTAATCAGTGGTATCTCCTCATACTGTCTGGATACTGCATTTTCAAGTCTTACAAATACCAATACCCTTCATTTACTTTTTGATGGCACGACTGAAGCTCAAAAAGAAAACAATCGAAAAAAACATATTGGTGGGCTGAGTACTGCAACTACAACAACTGGACCAGATGGAAGTACTAAAAAATCAAGTCAAAGTGCCGTGCAATGGCAAAGCTGCTTAAGGAACTTAAAAAACCTTTGCTATGGTGAACCACACTCTCGCTACTCACAACCTGCTCAGCAAACTCAAATTAAAAATCATTGCGCCAATGATTCAAGTGTTACAAGTGCCACTACTGATAAAGCACAAAGAAAGGCCTTAGCAAAATGCCAATACTGTGCAGATATCGGATCATCTGGAATCACTATCAAGTCTGAATGTAATGGGACAGCAGGTTTTGTTAAAAGCTATGAAGATTCAAGTAAACGGGCCTGTAATGTTGTTGACCTCATTGAAAACGCAAGACAGGCGATTATTTCAGTAGATGCTATAAAAGACCGCTACACAAAACTCTTTGGAAACGAACAAGCGCAAATGCTTAATGCTGGGAATGTTGAGTTTTATGAGTCTAAGGGAGAAACTTCAATCTCAAACCTAACGAATGTTTCTTCACATGAAATTGTTCATGAATCAGGACTTAAAGGTGTTAATGAACAAAAACAAGAAGAGTTCAAAAAATGTTTCGATAGCACAGGTAGTGGAAGAATCGTTGATGCGAAGGTCTGCGAAGAGTTCCTAAGAACAGATCGTGGTGCTCAAGAAGGACAAATAGCTGAGTACAAACTCAGACAAGAGGCCATGAATCAACGTTATGACAATATCAAGGATGAGGCCCAACTTATTGAAGTTCTCGAAGAAGAAGGTTACGAAAAAGACCAAGCAGCAGATCTCATCAAAAAAGAAGGTTTTGCGAATCTAAAAGACAAACTCGTCAGCAGACAAAAACGTGAAGCTGACACACTTAATGAAAGCCTTCTCGACAGAATGGATGAAACAACTTCTCAAGATGATGGCCAAGTAACCAATAGCGATGTGGCCACTCTTCAAAAAATTGGAAAAGAACTTGAATCAAACACCAAAAGACTGCAACAGCTTATCCACTTTAATAATGTTGTGAGTTCATTTCTTGATGTTCAAGACGACAAAGGGAACTCTTCAAGAAACATCGCAACATTTAACAAAGAGTTTGAAAACAACCCAGAAAGTTTAAGTGAAGTTGACGGCGAAAACACCCAAAGACAAATTCAATCTCAAGGTCTTTTAGAAGACGCTAGAGACACCTCTGATGAAGAAGGTCCTGACGGTGACAATACAGTTCTTACCAAAGACCAAATCAACGAAGCTCTACTTAATTACTCAAATAAAGAGGATTAATTCCTAAATCCAGACATTGTGACTTCCCTATCAAATTTGTTATAATTGCTAGCATTCACGAATAATTGATGGAGAAACTCATGAGCTACAGCGAAGATCAATCTTGGAAATGGTTAATTGAAAAAGGTATTGATTGGGATAAAATCATTCCTCTTTATTACCCAAGTTTTCCAACTGAAGACGGAATTGAATCAAAAGAAGAGTTAATCCAGTTTTTTCATGAACTTCTAAGCTCAACCAGTGACTGGGCGGAAGGCCCATTAAAAGAGCGGGCTTCTTTATTGGATGAACATGGCGCAGGGGAAGTTAAAGATGGAAAAACCTATCCCAATGAACATCTCAAAGCCTTTTATAAAGACTGTGCAGAGCTAGGAGTTTTTGGACTTCCCTTTCCAAGAAATTGTGGTGGTCTACATGCCCCAGCGTCACTCTCTCTTGTTATCATGGGTCAAATCGCGAAATATTGTGTGGCCTCGTCTACTCAGTTCGCTTTTTTCGCCTCAATTGGCGACATGGTTTATCGTTTTCTTGATGAAGAGGAAGCGAAAGAAACACTTCCTAAAATTGCCAGCGGTGAGATCTCAGGAAGTATGTGTCTCACAGAACCAGGAAGTGGTTCAGATCTCTCAAAGATAAAAACTATCGCAAGCCCTACAGAAGAAGGTCATTATCTTCTCAATGGCTCAAAGCTATTTATTACTAATGCAGGCGGTGGCCTTCAATTTGTCCTTGCAAAAGTTAAAGGAGCTCCAGACACCCTTGAAGGGCTTTCACTCTTTTACGTAAAACAAGATGATCCTTTAAAAGAAGGGCTCAATTATCATGTTGTAAAGGATGAAGAAAAAATGGGGATGCATGGAAGTTTTACCTGTGAAGTCCTTTATGAAAATACAGTAGGGAGACTTGTTGGAAAAGAAGGTGAAGGCTTTAAAATTATGCTTCATCTTATGAATGAAGCGAGAATTGCAGTTGGCATGCAGGGACTTGGTGGGATTGAAGGCTCATTGGCCTTGGCTTCTCAGTACGCAAGTGAGAGATCACAATTTGATCGCAACCTCAAAGACCTTCCCCTTTTTAAAAGAAACTTCGACGATCTTCAGTTTGAGTTTGAAGGGATTAAGGCCCTTTTAGTTGACACCATCAGTACCTACGATCAATTTCAAGTTTATGATTTGAAAAAGACAAAGACTGATGATCTTAGTGAAGAGGAAAAACAGGAATACAAAAGAGTTAAGGCCATCGTTAGAAAAAGAACTCCCCTGGTGAAATTCTATGCCTGTGAACAATTCACCAATATGAGTAAAATTTGTCTGCAATTGTTTGGTGGTTACGGCTTTATTAAAGAATATCCAATTGAAAGACTTCATCGAGACAGCTTTGGGCCATTACTCTATGAGGGAACCAGCCAAATTCAAGCTCTAATGACATTAAAGGATCTCGTAAAAGAAATCCTTACTACTCCTAAGTCATTCTTTGACAATATTATTGAACACACATTAAGTGGCAATCCCCTAACAAGTGCTCTTAGTAGTCAATCAAAAGAAGAGAAACACTTTCATAAGCTCTCATCACAATACTATAAGAATGTTCTCCTTCTTTTATTTGGTGAATTAAAGCCCGACTGGAACCTCATTCATAAATCTGAACAATGGCAAAGACCAGAGGCCATTGACGGTCTCATGCAACACGCTGAAACCATTGCTTGGGCAAGGTCTTATCTTGAGACATTGGATGTCCTAAAAAATCATGCAGAAATTGATGAAGCGAGAAGTGAATACTATTGGAACTACGTTAAAGTTGTTGAGCCAAGACTCATGAGTATTTTCCATGACTGGAAACTCAGAAGATAATTTTAATTCGATTCTTCGAAAGTTGGATAGATCTCAGTATTCTGCTCAAGAGTATCGACTTCTGTGCTAGAAGTGCCACTATCACATGTCTTTGACTCGACAACTTTGTAAATGTGTCCATACTCAGGGAGGGTTTTATATTTATCTTCGGTATGAACAAAATAAGAAGATCTCTCGGATACAATATATTGGCCTTCAGTGTTTTTAATAGCAGTCAGAAACATAAACTGGTCACCGCTACCTGTACTTTCGAGAAAGTTCACCTGCATACGAGTCGTCCCTAAGTCAGAGATGAGATTACTAATCTCACGACCTTTAAAAAGACTATTACAGATTGAAACGAGATCACCTTGCCGATCAGTCATAACTTCTCTTTTAAAGTCCATATCACTTTCAGAAAGATTATAAAACATAGGACTTGAAGTGAGAGTTGCTGTGAGTATTGCTGAAATTTCTTCTTGATCTGAATTACCAGAGCAGTCTCTATTAATGACTTTAAAACCAAAAACTTTATTGAGGTAGTTTGAACGATAATAGACCCGCTTATCCCTTAAAGCATAACAAATTCTAAGAGCTACATCTCGCTGATTTCCAGATATATTAGAAGCTTCAAGAAGTTCTCCGCCTATAGCCGTTTCACTCAACCTCGAATTATGATTCCCTTGACCACAGCCAGAGACAAAAATGAATAAAAAAAGAAAAACGAGACTTTTCATTACCAGTCTAATCGGCTTAAGAACTTGGAAAATTTACTTTAAAATTCTTGAGAAAAGCATTTCCAACAAAGTAATTCACTCAACCTTTTTAAAGCTACAAAATCAGGATAAACTTCGCCATAATACCCCTATGACAAACTTAAACAAACCAATCATTGGCCGACTCTGTGACTATGAGATCATCCAAACTGATGATGGAAGTTTCGCAATTAACTCTGATTATTTCAAAGAAATCACTCACTCTACTGCCGGAGCAAGAGAAGAAACCGTCCATAATTTCATAAATGGGTGCATGATTAAAGAAAAAGTCCAGGAATCTACGAAAAATAATCCTTTAAATATTTTAGAAATCGGCTTTGGACTTGGAGTTGGTTTTCTTGAAACAGCCAAAACTTTAAAAGATTCTGGGCATTGCCAGTTTGTAAGTTTTGAAATTGATGATTTATTAGTGATTAATGGCATCAACGATGGGCCCTATCAAACGCAGTTTAAAGACTTTGATGTAAAGATTAATCACGAATCTGTAAGCATTGAAAATGAAGTCATAAAAGGGCTCATTCTCTTAGGAGATGCTCGCAAACTTATCCTCAAAGAGAAACTAAACGAAATCAAGTTTCATTGTGTTTTTCAAGATGCGTTTTCTCCAAAAAAGAACCCTACCCTTTGGACCAAAGAATGGTTTAAAGATATCAATTTAAGATGTCATGACCAGGCCCTCTTAACGACATATAGTGCATCAGCAAGAGTTCGAGACGCCCTTTTATCATCTGGCTGGGAAGTCGAACAAAGACCAGGCTTTGCTCATAAAAGGGCCATGAGTAGGGCCATAAAAAACCAAAATAAAAAACTCACAGATATTGGCAATCCTCTGTCTGACTTAGATAAGGAAACTTAAAATGTTCCCACAAAGATCCAAAGACCTCTGTAAGCTCTTAAATATTCAATTTCCTATTATTCAAGGTGGTATGGTTTGGGTCTCAGGGGCCAAACTCGCAGCAGCTTCAAGTAACGCTGGAATCCTTGGAACCATAGGCGCAGGATCTATGAAACCTGAACTTCTTAAAGAACACATTAAAAAATTTCAAACCCTCTCAGAAGCCCCCCTAGCGGTTAATGTTCCACTTCTCTACCACCAAGCCGAGGAGCAAATTCAAACCGCTTTAGATCTCGGAGTAAAAATCTTTATCACCTCTGCAGGCTCACCGAAAAAATACACTCGTTTTCTAAAAGACAAGGGCTGCCTTGTGGGTCACGTTACTGCTCATCCTGAGCTTGCCAAGAAAGTCGAAGCTTCTGGATGTGATTTTGTTATTGCCGAAGGTTTTGAGGCCGGGGGTCATAACGGCAGAGATGAGATCACCACATTGGCCTTAATTCCACAGGTCCTAGATGCGGTCTCTCTTCCAGTTGTGGCTGCTGGCGGATTTGCAACCGGAAAGTCATTAATGTCAGGTCTGGCCCTCGGAGCAGCGGGAATCCAAATGGGCACCAGGTTTGTCTGTGCTTTAGAATCAAGTGCCCATGAAAACTTTAAAAATGCGATCATCGATGGAAAAGCTGGATCGACTAAGCTTTGCATGAAGGAACTTGTTCCAGTAAGACTCCTTGATAATAAGTTCTCAAAAGAAATCCAAGCTCTTGAGTCGGCCTGCGCCTCTTCAGAAAAGCTTAAAGAACATCTTGGTAAAGGTCGTGCAAGAGAGGGTATGCTCTATGGTGACATCGAAGAAGGTGAACTTGAAATAGGACAAGTTTCCGGACTTATAAATTCAACTATTCCGACTCAAAAAATTGTTGAGCAAATCATCCGTGAATACCAAGAAACCCTCACTGAATTTACCTTTTAGCTTCACATTTTAGGTGACAATGATGGGAAAATTATTGGAGACCTTCCCAAGGCCTTACAGCAAGAACTAAAAACTTATATGAACATTAAGCTCATTCAGGGTCTTCCCGTTTTTTAATCTTTGTTCAAATAACTGTTTAAAGAAAGTCGCTAAAAATCTTGAGCAAGTTTTCTACTCTCCAGGACAACCAATTATTCAAACCGGTGAAATTGGTGAGGAAATGTTTATTATTGCTCATGGTGAAGTTGATATTATCATTGGTGATGCAAAGAGAGTCGCCTCATTAAAATCCGGTCAGCTTTTCGCAGAAGCAGCTCTTCTTCAAGAAACCACAAGAAACGCCGATGTACGGGCTTCTTCCTATTGTGACCTCTATAAATTAAACAAAACCGACTTTCTCACCATTATTCAGAAATATCCTGAACTATTGCGCAACATGCAATCAAAGCTCGATCTTCGAAGTGTTCGAAAAGCAGCGTAAAATTATGCTAAAATTGCAAGGTATGGACTGGGAATTTCTATTCAATACCGTAGGGAACCAATTCCAAACTTTTTGGCATTGGTTTTTTAATAATACACCCTACTTTCTACTTGCAGGTCTCTATCTGCAAGCCGTAAAATTAATTTTCAAAAAGCGAAAAATCATAAGCAAACCCAAGCAAAAAGACTAATCGCCCAAAACAACAAGCAACTTTTGGAGAATTTATGCTTAACCCTGAAATTGCCAATAAGGTTATCGACCACGCTCTATCAAATGGAGCAAGCTTCTGTGATATCTTTGTTGAAAAGAATCATGCTTCAACAATCCAAATTTTAAGTTCTGAAGTGAATGAGATTCAATCTGGTATCGACTTTGGAATCGGCATCCGTCTAGTCTATGGAACTGATGTCGTTTATGGTTACACAAATAGCCTCGATCAAAATGACCTTATTGGCCTCACTCAAAATCTTGCGACTTTATACAAGGACAAAAACTCACCTCAGGCTGAGGCGATTAAATTTAAATTACAATCGCCAACAGATCTTCACCCAACAAAGCTTGATCTTGATAGTGAAGTCCCTCTTGATGATAAAGTCCGCTACTACCTTAAAGTTGATAAGTGGGCCCGAGAAGAAAGTGAAAAGATTGGCCAGGTTAACGTGAGAGGAATTCAAAGAAAACAAGAAGTGGAAATCTTCAACTCTGAAGGTCTCGCAATTGCCGACACTCGAAACTATATCCGTGTAGGAATGATGGTTATCGCTCAAGATGGAGCAGAACAACAAAGTGCCTTCGAAGGACCTGGAGGTTTACTCGGTTGGGAATTCACCAATAACTTTGACATTAAATCATCAGTTAAAGATGTTGCTCGCACAGCTCTTATCAAACTTGATGCTAAAGCTTGTCCAGGTGGAAAACTTCCAGTCATTATCGACAATGGTTTTGGTGGAGTTATTTTTCATGAGGCCTGTGGTCACCTTCTTGAAACGACTTCTGTTGCTAAAAAGGCGTCTGTCTTCCACGACAAAATGGGAGAAATGATCGCTTCAAATGTCCTTAGCGCCGTTGATGACGGAACCATTAAAAATGAATGGGGATCAATAAATATCGATGACGAAGGAATGGAAACCCAAAAAACTCAACTCATTAAAGACGGAAAGCTTACGGCCTTTCTCTCAGATCGAATTGGTGCCGAAAAAGTGGGTGTTCCAAGATCTGGTTCAGCAAGAAGACAAAACTATAAATTTGCCCCAGCAAGCCGAATGCGAAATACCTATATTGAATCAGGAAATGACTCATTCGAGGACATGGTTCAAAGTATTGAGCATGGAATCTATTGTAAAAAAATGGGCGGAGGCTCAGTTCTACCAGGTACAGGAGAGTTTAACTTTGCAGCTGATGAAAGTTATCTCATTGAAAATGGGAAAATCACTGACCCTCTGAAATCAGCAACACTTATTGGAAAAGGTTCTGAAATCTTAACTAAGATTTCAATGATCTCCGACAATCTCAAACTAACTCCGGGGATGTGCGGATCTGTTAGTGGAGCTGTTCCAACAACTGTAGGACAACCAGCAATCAAAGTTGATGAAATTCTAGTAGGAGGTCAATCATGAGTTTAGAAACAGCAAATCAATTTTCACTCAAGCCTTCAATGGAAAAGATTCTTCAATTGGCAAAAGATCAAGGAATCGTTCAGTGTGAAGTTCTTGCTTCAAAAGCCAAAAGTACTTCTCTTAAGGCCAATGAAGGAAAACTTGATGAATACAAAATTTCAGCTCCACAAATTTTAGGAGTAAGGCTCATCAAAGATCAAAAAGTGGGTCTCGCCTATTCAGAAAGTTCTGATGATGAATCCCTTAAGACATTAGTCAAAACAGCAATTGAAAATTCTCAATTTTCTAAAACAAATCTTTATGAAGAAATTCAAGAGAATGAGAAAAGGTCTTGCACAGAGGATTATTACAATTCAAAAGAAGATGTCTCTCTTGAAAATATGATCCAGTTTACCCTCGATCTCGAAAAGACACCTCTTGCTATGGACAAAAGGGTTCAAAGCGCCCCTTACAATAATCTCAGCAATTCTACGTCTGAACACATGCTCTTAAATTCAAAGGGCACAGAATGTTATGACAAGAGAAACTTTTATACCTGTTACACGTCGGCACTGATTAAAGATGGTGATCAGCAGGCCATGCATTATTACGGCATGAGTTCACCAAATTATAATGATCTTAGTGTTGAAACTGTTTCAAAAGAAAGTGTTCTTCATGCGGCTAACTTTCTTGAAGCCAAACCTTTAAAAAGCGGAAGTTATGATGTCATCTTTGATATCGATGTTCTTGCCAGTCTTTTTGGAACATTTGCCATTGTCACAAACGGAAAACAGGCCCAAGAAGGTCTCAACCCTTGGCGAGAAAAACTTTCTCAAGAAGTAATTGATTCGCGAATAAGCCTTATTGATGATCCGACTCTTTTAAAAGGCTATGGTTATGGCCTTTTTGATGATGAAGGAACTCCAACTCAAAGACTCCCAATGATTGAAAATGGGACCTTGAAAACTTTTCTTCATAACTCATCAACCGCAAACTACTTTAAAACAAAATCCACTGGACATGCATCAAGATCAGCAAAGTCAGGTCTCTCAATTACTCGAAGCAATCTTGTCATCACAAGTTCTTCAAGTGCAGACCAAGATGAACTTTACTCTGGAAAGCTCTTAAAAGTGATTTCAGTGCAAGGTCTAGGCTCAGGGAGTAATCCTATTAGTGGAGACTTTTCTTTTGCCGCTTCAGGATACCTTCTCGATAACAATGAACAAACTCAGGTTGTTAAGGAAGTCACAATCAGTGGTAACTGGTACTCAATCTTAAAAGACCAAATCGGCTCTATCGGAAATACCCAAATGATGGACTCTGGAAGAAGAACTTTTTCTCCTGAGATTCGTTTTACAGGACTAACTGTCTCTGGTTAGAGAATTAGCGGTTTTCAGGATGAAAGCTTGGATCTTTCTCCCAAATGGCATAGTCTTGTCCCGAGAGAACGAACTTCCATTCTGGTCCTGGTGACCAATTTGAAGGACCAAGCTTTAAAAGAGTGTGATCATCAATCTCAGCAACATAGAGACCGACTCTTGCCTCTTTGATCACAAGCTTTGAATCATTTTTAATATTCTTGCGTTTACGGTACTGAACCAGTGCCGTAATTGGACTCTTTAAACGCCAAAAGAAAAAGTGATCATAGAAAACCACAGGAGTCCCTGGATGAGTCAGGATATAGGCATAACCCATCATCACTTGCTCACGACTACCAAACGGCCAATGACCTTGAGTTGAGCCAGTGTCATGATTATCAATAAACGTCACCGCTTTTGATGGCCACCAACCAAGAACACCAGTTGCTTTACCGTTTGAATCTTTTAATCGCCAATATTCACTAGTTCGAACTGACTCTTGAAGAATTCCCTTTGTCGTAAAATCAAAGGCCATAGAAGCCTCTTCAGGAGTAAGACCATGAGATTTCCAAGTGGAGTCAATCCAATTCACAATGGCCTTTCTATGAAAGTCTTGATCAGGACATAAAGTTGTCCCTCCACAATAGCCCATTGATGTCCAATACTCGCCAATACTAATTGTTGGCGATGAAGCTTTGTTAAGAAAACCAACAAACTCTCCCGTGTATCCCTTTACATAATCGTAGCGCCAACCATCAAAGCCAACTTCCTCTTTAAGAAGCTTTAGATACTTTTTGAAATCAGCTCTAACTACTGCATTCATAATGTCGATATCAAAAGCATAACGATAGTCTTCACCTGAATCGCGGTTCCCATGACCGTCTTGACCAACTCCACTTGTAAAGGCCCAAAGACCCCAATCAAAGTCTGTGAAACGAGCAAAGCGGTTATCTCCGTAATGACCATTCTCATAATAAGAAACGCCTCTGTGATTTAAAACAAGATCTGCGATGGTCTTAACATTAAGAGATTTATAAATTGAAACGAGGTTTTGAAGATCTTGTCGACTCCCATAACTTGAGTTGAGATCCATATAACCAATTGGAATGTAGCCACGAGAATGAGGATACATTCCCTCACCATCATAGGCCTTTGAAGCAGGTGGTAGCCAAACTCCAGTGAAGCCAGATCTTGAGACTTCATTCGCTGTCTGCATCAGGTCCTTATAATGATCTTCACTATAAGATTCCCAGTTAAACCCTTGAAGAAGAATTTCATCATTTGAGAGAGTAAAAGCACTTAGGTTGAAACTAATAAAAAGAAAGAAAAAGGTTATGAGCGCTCTAATATGCATTGACTTGTCCCGTTATTTCAATAAGTTAGGTGTGTTTAGTTTTCAAACCTATGCATATTAATCGTAACGATTGAGATAGACAAAGCTTGGGAGCTTACTAGCTGCATTAAATAGTTGAAATAACAACAAGTGTAAGACTATGTTAGTCAGGTATATTCTTCCGCTTTAAAGAGCAACCTTCTTAATGGCCTCTTCTCTCATTTTCTCTCGCGTCCCAGGGTCTTTCCACCTCAGCTGGGCCTCTTTTGAGAGCTTGTGAATGGGATCGTAATAAGTAAAAACCTTACCTGGTTTCACATAAGGCGCTGACCAAACAGAAATACCATTTTCTTCATCGTAGTATTCATAAGAGGCCACATGCCTCTTACCACCACCACCAGGTAGATCAGTCACAAAAGTTGGAGTATTGAAACCAGCAGTTGTTCCCCTAACCGCCTTTTCCAATTCTTCAGCTTCTCTTACAGTTGTTCTAAAATGTTCACATCCAGGAACCATATCATGAACATAAACGTAATAAGGTTGGATGTTCATAAAGCCCAATTGTCTGGTCAGAAGAACCATTTCATCCACATGGTTATTAACACCTTCTTGAAGAACAGCTTGATTTCTCACAAGAATTCCAGCACTAAAAAGTCGCTCCATGGCCATTAATGACCATTTCGTAATTTCTTTTGGTGACGAAAAGTGAGTATGGATCACAACTTGCTTACCAAAGGCACGACCAAGTTTATGAATATCAACTACCGCCTGAAACCAATCATCATCGGTGAGAATCTTCATTGGGAAAATAGCAATCCCCTTGGTGGCCAAACGAATTCTTCTAATATGAGGGATCTTGAGAAGGTTTTCTCCAATATAGCGAATCTGCTTAGCATTGAGCATATAAGAGTCACCACCTGAGATCACAACATCCTCTACTAAAGGCGATCTTGTAAGGTAATCAAAAACATCGTCCCATTTCTTTTGGTTGGCGCCATAGGTTTCTTTTTCAATGGAATCAGTAGAGCCACCAATTATTCGAGAACGGGTACAGTATGAACAATAAACCGGACAAATTGTTGTCGGTAAAAATAAAACTTTATCTGGATAACGATGAGTCAGCATCGGAACTGGAGAGTCGACATCTTCACTTAAGGAGTCGGCCATATGAAAAGGATGATCTTCTAAAAATTGAGATCCTACGGGAAGAAATTGTTTTCTAAGAGGGTCATCAAGGGGATTGTCCCAGTCAATAAGACCAAACATATAAGGAGTAATCCTTATGTTCATTGGAGTTTTCTTTTGGCCTTCCAAAAGATCGGCCATAAAATCTTTTGAAAGCCTAGGCCCTAATAATTTTTCCAACTGAGCAATCTTCGTCACACTGTTTTTAAGCTGCCATTTATGATCAGCAAAATCTCCTCGGGAAACATTTGACCAAGCTGGAATTTGCTTCCAAAAGTCATCATTTCGAAAGTTTCGATGCTGTAATTCAGGTATTTTATTATGATCAGTTTCGGCCTTTAATAAATTGGACATAATCACTCCTTAATCTTTCCCACCACTTATAAGAATAGCATCAATTCAAAAAAGAACAAAAAAGTCGCCCTTAACCAACCTTTTGGCTTTGTTAAAGAGTTGGAAAAACTAAGCAAATTCGGACTGTTATGGTAATTTTTTAACTCTTAAGTAAGATAAGAGTATGTCTCGTTTAATTCTTCTTATTTTGTGCCTTTTTTATGCCAATAGCGCTTTTTCTATTAAAAATCTTAAAACAGATTTTAAAAGCTCCCTTAAGGCCAGCAGTCGCAATAGTCTGACAGTCAAAAAACGAGTCTTAAGCCTCGTTCCCGAACTAAAACTACTCTACAAAATAGATGAAGACCTCCACTTTAAGGCCTACGTAGGGGCCAACCTAGAAGCCGGCTCAAACGACTCACTTTATATTGATGAATTTGCCCCTGAAAACGAGGTTTTTATTAAAGAGGGAAAACTCAAATATTCCCCTTTTCAATTCATCGCCCTGGATTTTGGAATCCTCAACCAGGCCCAATACCAATCACCTCTTTTTCTTTCTGATATAGGTTTTGCAGGAGTCCAAGAGAATCTCTATTTTAAGTTTTCCAACTTCTTTTTAAAGTTTCACTTTCAACAAAGCATACCTAGTAACCAAACCCTTTCCACAAGAATTGGCGAAGTGGATGAAGGGACTCCCAGGCTTTACTCAGAGACCGTAAGCCTTGGCTTTAAAACCGACACCACTTTCCTTTCAGTATCCTATACCCATTTTGCCTTCAATAATCTCGCTGGATCTGTGGCCTATCAAAGCCGATTTATGGGGAACTCTGTATCGGGGACAGGCTTAGAGGGGGCCAATTTTCTCTATTCTTTTAAAGGTCATAGCTCTAATATTAACTTCAAGTTAAAAATGAACATCTTTAGGCTTTGGGCCTATGGACAGTACACTCATAATGACGAAGCTCCAACTTCAAGGTCAGATGGTTATTTAGGGGGACTCGTCATAGGAACGACAAGTTTTCAAGGATTGGTGGAAAGCTATCGTAATGAAACAGATGTGGTTCCCGCCTATTATAACTCCTCATTTTACGGGCATAATAATTACGAAGGAAGAGTCTTTGGCCTAAAGATCCACAACCTGCCTAAGCTTCTTGAATTTAAGTTTCGCTACATCCAATCAAGTCTTATCGAAGACAACCTCTATCAAGCTGATTTCGATGCTTATCGTTTAGATATTACAAAGAGCTTTTAGACCCAAGTCTTTATTGGCCTCTCTTTTTTTTACACTGACACATATTTCTGGTAGAGCCTTTTAAAAGATGCTACTAGTTAAATATGGGACAGTTACTTAAATATTATCGATACTTTATCTTCGCATTTCTTATGTCCATTGTCGGTGTACTTGGCATTATTATTGGAATTTTCAGACCCTTTAATAAGAATAATACCTATCCTCTAGGACTCTTTTATAGATCTCTCTCTCCGCTTTTGATGTGGGTTGATGTGGAAGTCAGAAACCGAGATATCGCCACTAAGAATCATCCCTGTGTTTTTATTGCCAACCACCAAAGCAATCTCGATGTTATGGCCGCTGCCTTTTTCTGCTTTCCAGGTATGGTGAGTTTAGGAAAAAGACAAATTCTATTCTTTCCCTTTTTTGGTCTCTTCTATTGGCTTTCAGGTCATATTCTTATTGATCGCTCTAATAGAAAAAAGGCCATCGCTTCAATGGATAAAGTCAAAAGAGCGATCCAAGAAAAAGAAACTTCTGTCATCATCATGCCTGAGGGAACTCGCTCAAAAGGAAGAGGCCTTCTGCGGTTTAAAAAAGGTGCTTTTCACACCGCACTTCACGCTGAAGTACCAATCGTTCCTATTGTCATCTCTGATCTAGAAAAAGGTTTTGATATGACCAAGTTTAAAAAAGGTAAAATCATCATTGAGTTTCTCGAGCCTATTGAAACTGGGAACTACAGTAAAGATAATGTGGGAGAACTCTCAGATAAAGCTCGAGAAATCATGGTGAAAGAACTTGAAAGAATCAACAGCGAACTTTAAATCTATTTCGCTGACTTAGAACTCTTTTCAAAGATCACCGGATAACCACTCTTAAGATAACGAACAGATATAATCTTAAAGATATTAGCATCAGTGTCGTGATTGATATCTTGATCTTCAATCACCATGGAATCATCTTGAAGACCGGTGTCTCCCTGGGCCATGGAAATATCATCACCTTCATCTTCCCCAAGATCTAATCGAAAGGTTGGACTTGTATTTAAAATACTTTCTCTTTTACCAGATTCTTTTCCCTCTTCAGCAAGCTTATCTTTATCGTTATCTTTAGCCCCATCCTTTTTATCAATTGCCGAAACAGGTGCTAAGGTAGCAAGAGCGGCTTTAGCAGTCGTTCCTTTACTCTTAAGACCTTTAAGAAGCGATGAGCGCATTTTCCCCATAAAACCTTTTTCCATTTTATTAAAAGCAACTGGCTTTTGACCGTTTTTCTTTCGAATCGAATTGATTTTCTTTTTTAAACGATCATTCATTTTCTTAACGGCATTACTTTGACCAGCAAGCCCTTCTAATGTTGATAAAGCTCCATCGCTTAAAGTAGATTTATTGGAAGCCGAATCAATCGCTGAGGCAAGATTAAGCCCTGATGCCGTTAACCCTGAGGGAATATCGTATTCAGAAACACCACCAATTGAAGTTTCAAGAAGTTTTTTTGAAGAAGAACATTTACCGTTTTTGTCCTGAACCATACAAGGAAAAGGCTCCTCTTTCGTTCCAATTCTTCTTGGAGTTCGAATCGCAAGACTTGTTCTATTCTCGCCATAGTTTGAAAGACCATCAGCAAGTTTTTGTTGATTTTGAAAGTTTTTATAACGATTAAGAAGATCATCGATGGCCTTAATATTCTTATCAGCAGCTTCGATAATATCATCTTGTGTTTTTGCAGTTAAAAACGCTGTTCCAGAAAGAACACCAAATGCAATCCCGCGTGTAAGAGAGCCTCCCATAAATGTATCTAGAGCCTGTCCCATCGTCATCTTTAGAACCAAAAATACACCGATACCACCACCTAAGCCACCCAAAAGAGTCATAAATGAATTAGCCTCTGCCTTTGGAAACAAAGCATCTAATGCAACCTCAAAAACTTTTGCTAAATGGCGACTTTCAAAAAAGGAAGTTTCATCCTTACATAATGGTGCTGCATCAACTTCTGTTTTAGCGAGCATCAATTGATTAAAATAATCTTCAACTGAATTTTGTTTTAAGGGACCATTCTCAGCAACACCTGGTACGCATGCAGCGTTTGCTGTGATTATTAGTGAACTAAAACCTGTACAAGCAGGACATTTTGTCAGAGATGGCAACAAACTCGCATCTTTAGAATATTTTAGATTTGAAGGTTGAGGAATTCCCTCGTCATTATAGAGAAGACTTGCAGCCGGAATAGCATCGATACATGCAGGGGCTGCAGCCGTCCCCGTGCCCAAACACGTAGCAACAGCGGTACTTTTAAGAGCATAAAACATAAGTGCCATTGCAGCAGCAATCCCATAACCAACACTTGCGGCCATTTGTAATGTCTTTTTAGTTTTAGCTGACTTTTTAACTTTTTCGTAAGCAGCTTTTTGCTCAGTTAGGGCCTGAATTTGCGACTCATCTAACTCCGGAGCTCCATACTTATTTTCTGTATAGCGGACCTCTTGTTCTTTTAACCCATCTTTGTGGCTGAACAAGGCCATGACCTCACCCATGATATAAGCAACACCAGCAAGGGCAGCGATGATAATATCTGGAGTCATCTTAAAACACATTACAAGACCAGCTGAAACAAAGCCGACAATGATCATCGTGAGAAGTTGCATAAAGACGCCCTTACTTTCAACGTCTTCACCCTTTAAGATTTTTTCCTCATCGGCGCTTGCCATACTATCACTGACAGCACTTTCAGCTTGAGCATCCATTTGCTGTTGTTCTTGGCCTTTAACTTCAGAACCTGAGATCGTGCCGCTATCTTCAGCATAGGAAACATTTGAAATGACCGCAACAGAGGCAACAGGAACGATCATCTGTACAAACAAAAGCTGAAAACTACAAACAATTAAAGCAATAAATCTCAAAAGGCTTTTCATAAACTTATCCAGTTTTAAAACACTAATTCTTATCTCTATTTTGCCTTAAGACATAAAAAATTAGTAGGTTACAAAAACTACCTCTTTTATTTTCAAGCACTTAACTTAAAACTCGTGACAATCACCTAGCCCTATATTCTTGGCAACAGAACTTAAACATAACCCCTACAAGCTAAGTCTTTTATTTTACGTACCGATAAGAAAATACATGTCGAAAATATTAGTGATTATCGAAGACGAAACGATTCTGAAGTTGGTCTCAACGACCTTGAAAACAGAACTATCTCAAAATGTTCAAGTCGCTAATGAAGCAAGATCAGCTATCGCTCAAATCAAAAACAACAGCTACGATCTTGTGATTTGCCAAGATGTCGTGAAAAAACAAAAGTGCGCAAGATCCCTTCAAAATTATAAAGAGACTGAAAATGAAAGTTATAAACTTCTTTCTCTTGGAAAAGAAGGAATTATTACAGGGCAAACTCATTTTCTTGAGCTTCCATTTCAACATGAAGACTTCCTTTCAAAAGTCTATAACCTCTTAAACCCTGCAAGTCCTCTACCAGAAAACCCCAATCTTCCGCCTTATATGCCTTATGAGCTTTTTTATTTTTCAAATATGGCCCTTGTCCCTTGTGACATTTATTTAAAAGTCACAAAATCTGATGGAGACCATTACGTTAAAAGACTTCTTAAAGACGATGAACTCGATCCAGAAATTATTGAAAAATACGAACAAAAAAATATTCCTCACTTTTACATCAAATCATCAGACCGGCATTTACTTTTTAATTATGTCAGCCAAATGACTTTTCAAGCCGTTTTGAGTACGAACCCCGATGAGATTCATCTCGATCTCGAGGCCAATTCCAGTCATTTTCAAATCGTTCAGGACATCATCAATCAAGTAGGGATGAGCCAAGAAACCATTCAGCTCTGTGATAAAATGGTGGGCCAACTCAAAGACAATGTTAAAATTTATAGTGAACTTCTCACCTACCTGAGAGAAGCCTTAAGCCAACCCACAAGCTATCTTTACAAGCATAACTACTTAAACCTTTTATTTACGGCCCACGTTAGCCCCTACCTCAATTGGGCCGACAGTAAATACAATAATGTTCTCATTCAAAAAATGAGTTATGTGTGTTTTTTCCACGACATAACACTCAATGATGAAAAACTCGTGAGGGTTTCAAATAAGATTGATTTCTATCGTGCGGACTTAACAGAAGAAGAAAAAAATCAGGTCCTAAGTCATGCTCACGATGCCGCTGACCTTCTCTCGCGCTATAAAGGCATGCCAGGTGGAGTTGATAGTATTATTAAACAGCACCATGGAACAACCAACGGCATAGGTTTTACTGACTATTACAAATCGAGCATCTCTCGAATGGCGATTCTCTTCATTGTAATCGAAGAATTCGTCGATCAAATACTCAACTACCAAGACCACAGAATGGGATTAATTGAGATTCTCGATGCCATGGATAGAAAGTTTGAACTGCCAAGCTATCACAAAATCGTTGAGGCCTTAAAAGAATCATTTAATAAAAAGAAGAAAAAGAAAGTTGCTTAAAACTTAGGCAACTTTGCCCTTGACGTACTCTTCAAAGTGCTCGATACCATCACCGTCTTTCATTTCCCAACGACCGTCTTTATTGCCTTCTAAGTAATTTCCCTGAGAGCGAAGATTGCCATCAATATCAAAAAGCATCCAATGATCTTCTTTTTCACCAAGGTGATAAATTCCTTTCGCAATAAGACGCCCATTAGGATAATAGTGATACCATTTACCACTTCTGAGCTTCCCTTGAATCTCCCCTTCAAGTGCTGTCACTCCTGGCTCGTACTCAAGCTTAAATTGTCCATTAGAAGGGTAAATAAGGTGCTTTCCGTTCATCACAGTTTGTGGTGGAAGCTTCCATTCACTAGTGGGAATAATGTAAGTCTCTTGAAGTTTTCGAAAGTTTTCAAAAAGATCAATAAAGGCTTGGTTTCTCCTATGAATAGGAATCGGGGTTTCTTTATAAGCATATCTCAGATCCTCATACTCATTATTTCGCCATTCACTGGGAAAAATATTGAGAAACTTATCTTCAAATTTAGAAGCAAAAAAAGCAAAAAAGAGTATATCTCTTGCCCCTGGGGCTTCATCCTTAAGCTCTTTTAGGTTCTCACCGTCTCGGGCAAAAATCTCATCAAGAGTGAGAAAATTTGGTTCTAAATATTGAGTATAAACAGGGTCTTCAAGCCATAAAGACTCAATAATGCTGAATCGCTTGCGGGGTAAGGTTCTCTCGAGCTTACAAACAAGCTTTTTAAAGCCCTCTTCCCCTAATTTTTTATAACGATAAAGAATACTCATATAATTTCTTATCGGTTGAAAGTTCTCAGTATTAACCTTGAAAAAGTGTCAAAAGTTTAGACATCAGTCAGCTCATATCGATCAAATATCAACTTAGAGGTTTTCACATTTCACAAATTTCAGGACTTAGATTGGCATTTCTGGTCTCTCTTTTGCAGTTAATAAATTAAGTATTTCAGGGGAGAGATTTTGTCTCAATTTTCAACATTAGTGTTGTTAACACTCTTTACTATTGGTTGCTCCAATAATGTAGAGGATATTAACAGTACAATCGAGACCTCAAATATAGGGGTTGAGCTCATTACCAAGACTTCCGAGGGAGAATCCACTCCCCTTAATGAGTATTGGCCTGAAGTCAAAACTAAGCAAACCACGGGTATTAAAGTTAAGCTTAACAACCTTGCCACCACTGAAAATATAATTGATACTGAAATCTTAATCACGCCACTTGATAGTGAGGGAAAGCCCTTTACCGATAAAACAGACATCACTGGGGCGATTTATTGGGAGATTTCAGCAGAGTACAACTGGTTTGAACAAGAAAGGTTTATCAAAAAGTCTTATCGCTTAAAATCAACAGGAAAATTTCAATTAGATAAAGTGATTCATATTGGTTTTAATCCCTGGACCAAAGAAATTCGCGACCTTTCAAAACAGGATATTGAATCCCAGGTGGTTCGCCATAACATGGATTCAAATGAATACTTCCCGATGTCACTCGAGAATATCTCGTTTGAAAGAATTGAAGACCAGGCCCTTCAGAAAGTTTCAAAAACTCAGATTAAAGAGTCTTATTATCTTGAATTTCAAGTGGACCTTCACCGTTATAAATATGAGGGTGACTTAGCCAGTCCAATATCAGTCAAAAGAGGTCTCTTTGACTTAGAAGTTAAACTCATTGAAACTTCAATCAATACAGGTAATGCCCATGTTATTTCCGAGGGAAATATTCAAGACATCGAACTGAAAAATGGTTTCTTTAAAGGCGATATTGAACTTATAAGAGAATTGCGATCAAGAACAATCAAAGATAACCCTGTAAAAGTCGTCTTTAAGTTAACACCGAAAAAAATCAACCTTTCTTCATTTAATCTTTATGCTGAACAACTGATGAATGGAATCAATAATATCAATTCAGCATCGGCGAAGCCGCTTGTTCATCACGAGAGCGAGAATATTGAAACCATTGCCCCTCTTAATGAGACTCTTGACACTCTCCTTTCTGACATAGGGCTTTTAGAAGAAGGTCATAATAAAACAGCAATAGCTTTTGACAGAGAGGAATCAGAGCGACTAGCAAAACAAGCGGAAACTATCCAATCTTTCATCATCTCAAAACTTGATCTTTCAGATGGAGACAATGTCACAGAATACGATGACCCTAAAACCAGTGTTCGTGTAAGGCAAGTTAATATTAACGGTGTTCTTTTTGACAACCTTACTGAAAGCAATACAACACCTTTAAAAAGCGGTGAATTCAAAATTGAAGTCAAGCCTTTAAATGGAACTCAAAAAGACTGGTACCCTAAACAAAGACAAATCATTTATGACAGCACAAAGCCAAAGGGCGAATTCCAGACCTATATTTGGTTACCTTACAATCTGTATGCCAAAGAAAGATTCCATGAATATGAGATCAAAATTATTGGAACATCTGGGAAATGGGACGGCTGGGAAAGCACTCGTAAGATAGCTTATAACCCTCATACCAATAAAGGTTATGACCTTCACTATTATGATGGAAGTTTAAATATTAAGTCCCATGGGCATCCTAGAATATTCGTTTCTAAGTTTTCCGCAGAAAACCCAAAGATCAATTATGGTGAAGCTTATATTGATCGTAACTTCACCTTTGGTGTTAATATCGACATTGAACTTGAGATCGCTCTTGAGTTTGATCGCCTTAATCATGTTGGTGGGCAACTTGACATGACTTTTCCGATTACATTTGGTGACTATAAGTTTGAAGTTTTCACCCTCGTCCCCATAACAATTGACTCTGATCCAAATAGTCCAAATTTAAGAGATTTCAAACTCGTTAGTGCTGCGACTTTTACTAAGGCCATCAAACCCCAAACAAATGTTGTTGAGCATACTGTGAAACTTCCCTACCTGATTACAGACATTCCTACTCAACACATACGAAACGCTTTAGTTGTCCACGTAACACCGGCAAGTCCAGATAATCCACTTGCTCCAACGACAGTTTCAATGCCAATTCGATTAAGACAGAAATCACTTCAAAGTAAATCCAATCGAGAGCATTTAAAAGACTTTTATAAAGAGCTTATTTTCAGTGGCGAGAAAGATAGCAAACAAAACCGTATTCATGACATTATGAATGGTGGTGTTCACTACATCGTTGAAGAAAGTTCAAAACGAAACTCAAGCATTGATGGAGAAGATCTTTACCAGCAGCACTTTGAGAGACATTGGAACAAGGCCAATATTGCAAAGCTTAACTATGAGACATTTTATGACAAGGTAAAATCACGAGGATCAAATCTTAAAAAAGATGAATTCAATATGCTATTAAATGGCAAAAATAGAACATTTAGCTTTAAAAATGCTGTTTGTTATTACCATTATTATGAGACTTTAAAGTACAATGAAGTCAGAGAGCAAGATTATGACAAGTACCAAGAGCTCTACAAACAATTTCTTGACTGCAAAAACAATCCTAAAAGACATTTTGATATTATTCCCGTTTCTCACATCGTTTCTTTATGGGACCATTATGATGCTCGATTCAAAAAAGACGGGATCGCTTCAGTGACAAAGGTTGCAGAACTTTCAAACCAAACAATACAACGTGGTAAATCTTATTTTGCAGGTACTGGAGAAAAGTACACAAAATCTGAAGGAGAGCGAGACGCAGAAAGGTTAAACTTTGAAGGTAAGGTCGCAATGGAATCCCCTTCTCCCTTTTTCTTTAACTATGCTGTAAGCCGCTCTACAAGTTATGAGACTTACCAGGCAAAATCAAAGGCCAATTACTTTAATGATGCCCATAGAAGTTACACAACACTTGTTTCACAAGCAGAATTTGAATGGATCGAACTTGAATTCTTTGCAAAAATTAAAAACTGTGTCAAAGCAGAATCAAAAAACTATTTATACTACATTTGTGAATCAAAAAATCATAAACCTTATTATCGAACCAAAAAAGTTCGTGAAAAGTGGTATCAGATTAACAACAAAACTAATCTTTCTCAAAGACAAACCCTCACCAACGGTGAAGCTGAGGCCGGAGACGGAGGATCACTTTTTGGCTTTCAGTTAATTCGTGGGGCCTATAACTTTGCTCTTCAGTGGAGTCATTACATGGATGAAAACAAGCATCTTGAGGTAGAAGATGTGACAGACAAGATCAAGATCCCCAGAGATCTCCATGAAGACTTAAAGCTTATGGAAGGTGAAATTCCTCAAGAAAGCTTAATTCAAAATGCTTTTCCAGGAGTCTTTATTACACCTGTAAGGATTCAATAAAGGTTTTTAACAGTCTGCTGAAATTGTTCAAATGAGCAGATGTCACTTGGATCAAAGGCCTCTTTACACATGAGATAAGATTCATTCGTTTCAGACATCTCTTCATCCATTCCCATTGACTCAACACAGACCATTAGCTCTCGGCATTCAGTTTGACTCATGGCCACTCTGATCTCTGCTTGCTCTTCTTCTATTTTCTGTCGAGCTTTTGCTTTTTTCACTTTTTCACCTGTGAGTTCACTCTTTTTATCGTCGTAAGCTCGGTAGGAAATCATTCCATAGGCAAAGGCTTCTCTTAATGGTTCTTGAATTTTATAAAGTTCTTCTTGCATAAAGTCTGCAATACCAATTTGCTCAGAGATCTGTTGTTCTCTTTCTTTTTTCATTTCATCAAACTTCCACCAAAATAATAATGCCGCAACAGCTGGACCAAAACGATTAATTCTCTGACTAAGAACTTTTGCCTTATGCTTACTCACAAAAAGAGTTGAAAAACCATATGTATTTCCATAACGAGATCTAAGATCCTTTTCCATTGCCTCAAAATATTCTTTTTGAGTAAAATCATCACCAAGATTTCTAAGAAGACCTTTTTTCGTCAATTTGAACTTTTCACAAAAAGGAACAAAGGGAACAAAAACATCGAGATTTGAAAGCTGGTAAAGGTTTGCAGCAAAGAAAAGGTATTGAACAGCACAGCTCGTGAGTACTTTTTTGAGGCTACTAGAATCATTGGACAATACTTTAATATAGGGACTTCTCGACATCGCAAGTTGATTGGCCTGAACAAAGCCAATTCTCATTCCTGATTCAGCGAGTATTGGTTTTCTTTTGCCAAACATTTCTCTAATAGGATAATCCCAAAATGTTCTTCTTAGAAAATTATTATTTAAATCAACATCGGTATAACCAGAACGATCAGCAAGATCCCGTATCATCTTTTTTGACTCTTTTCCCATTAAATCCCAGCTGATACTTTCAACCAATTTTTTGAGTTTATCCTTTGAAACCTCCCCTGACGTAAGAATCCCGTTAATTTGTTTTTTAACTCTTTTTCTTATTCCTTTTCGAAGACTTTCTAACTGCTTAGGCTCAAGCCATTGAAGATCTCCATGATGGCCTCTATTAAAAGCGTAGAGATAAGCGATATAAGACTCCGCATTCTTTTCCATTTCAGGGAGAAAATCTTTTCCATGCCTTATGAGATATTCAAGGTCTTCCGTTCTTGGAATTTTTTTAATGTATTCAAGATAATACTCTTCGACTTTTTGGATATCGATATCAGTTTTCTTTGCAAAGATTCTTCTGCCAATTTTTTTGAAATTAAAGCCACTGGCAAGCACACGAGTCATCTTACTTGAATTGCCTTTAATGCCATTGAGAGCTTGATATACAAGACTTAAACAATTTTCCTTAATGGACCTACTGGCAACAGAACGAATAGATGAAGGACTTTCTTTAAGCGTAATATTTCGAACATTTAATGCTAGAAATAAAGAAAAAATGATAACGAAAAATAAATTGCTTACAGGCTTATGCATATCTTTCTTTTCGGTAGAATTCTTACTAATAATTAAGTTAATTATTAATCTTAAAAACCGATAATTAACTTGATGAAAAAATGTATTTTCTTGAGTTTTTTACTCTACTCCCTGCCAATTTACTCAAAGATGGACCCCAACATGTTCGTTTGTCGAATTGTGGAAAATAGTGAAAAACAGCTTAGTTTCATTAAGGCCCGCTATGAAAGGCTTGTTAAGCTTAAGTCGGACCTCGATTTTGCTCGAAGGATTAAAGAGATGACCCTAGAGGGAAAAGATCCCGAGAAAGAATATCATGGGATTGATGAAATCAAAGGCGCTCTTGAAAAGGCCTTGGAAGAAGAACTAGGAGATCAATACCATACTGTTCTTGGCGGTAATGCCCTTAAGGGGGCCACAGCATTCTTAGCAGGTCTTCTCTATCTCTCCTATCGATCAAGCCCAGAAACAGCTATGACAAGTATTGTTTCGATGTTTCAAAAATCTTGGCAGTGGAAAAACCTTCTCATCCCAGCTGTTGTCGCCGGACTTTATTTTAACTCTGTTCACTTTAACGATGAAATAATTGAAAGAGATCAAAAAATTCAAACTATCCGAGAGCAACTCGAACAACTCTCACAAATGGAGATAACAGATAAGGATCTTGCTAATATTGAAAGTATTATCGATGAAGACACAACCAGAAACGAAATCCGCCTTATGCAATTAACAGCGAGAAGTTGCATTGAATATTACGACTCAGAAAAAGATCCTCGGTGTAAACAAATAGCCACAGGAACCTTCAGAGAAATCACCCAAAAATGTTTCCCAAGAGACGAAGACTAATTAACTGATCTAAGCCAATGCTGCCACTTCCACATAGGCGCACCATTATTTGATTCGTAGGCCACTTCTTCTTTTAATTGATACTGATCTTCTTCCCATTCTGGTAAATAAGCATCCGCTTCACCGTCATAATCGATAACTGAAAGAATGATATTCTCAATAATGTTTGATGAAATCGCCAGTTGGTAAATATTTGATCCACCTGCAATAAAAAGATGGTCTTCTTTATTGGAGCGTATCTCAAGAATGGTTTTAAGAAAGTTTGACCTCACTTCAACGTCTTTATAAGCAGGATCATCTTTTAGACTTTCGTTTCTGGTTAAGACATAAGTCTTTCTTCCAGGAAGTGGCCTTCCAATTGATTCAAAAGTTTTTCTTCCCATTAAAAGAGTATGTCCCATGGTCCTTGCTTTAAACTGCTTAAAGTCATCTGGAACGTGCCAAGGTATTTTATTATCAAGACCAAGCTGTCTTGATTTTCCCATTGCCGCTATAAGTGAAATAATCAAACGGCAACCTCTGCTTTAATGTGGGGATGAGCTTCATAACCTTCAAGAGAAAAGTCATCATAAACAAATTCAAAAAGACTTTTCACACCTGGGTTGATTTTCATTACCGGCTTAGCAAGTGGCTCTCGACTTAACTGAAGCTTCGCTTGCTCAAGATGATTTTGATAGAGATGAGCATCTCCCATAGTATGAACAAAATCACCTGGCTTCATTCCACAAACCTGAGCGAGCATCATTGTAAGAAGTGAATAAGAAGCAATATTAAAAGGAACCCCTAAAAAGATATCAGCACTTCTTTGATAGAGCTGACATGAAAGCTCTTTTCCCTCAGAAGTTTCTTCAACATAAAACTGAACAAAAGCATGACAAGGAGGAAGTGCCATTTGATCAAGTTCTCCAGGGTTCCACGCTGTTAAAATATGCCTTCGACTAAAAGGGTTTTCTCTTAGGTTTTTAATTAATGTTGCAAGCTGATCAACTTGTCCACCATCTGGTTTCTTCCAAGCACGCCATTGAACGCCGTAAACAGGACCAAGATCACCGTTTTCATCGGCCCACTCATCCCAAATTCTCACTTTATTATCTTTAAGATAACCAATATTCGACTCACCTTTAATAAACCAAAGGAGTTCGTGGATAATTGATTTAAGATGACATTTTTTTGTTGTGACTAATGGGAAGCCATCACGAAGATTGTACCTTGCTTGGGCCCCAAAAAGACTGATCGTACCAACACCAGTTCGATCGACTCGTGCTTTTCCTTCAGTTAAAACTTTTTGCATTAGATCAAGATATTGTCTCAAAGATGCCTCCCAAATTTTCTAGTGTGTGTCATTAAATTCTAGGCCCATAAATTTAGCAAATCAATCCGCAGGTGCTTCCAAAATGAAACTTTAAGGAATTTCATTGGAAAGATTTCTAAGTAAAGGCATAATAAATCTAGGAGGTTAAATTTGGTTCGTACAGGTCTTGAAAATCTTTTAACTCAAAAATCCTTACAGGAGTCCTTGAAGGGCAACATTGCGCTTCTTTGCCACGCCGCTTCCATCGACTCGGAGTACACTCTTTCTGCAGTGCACTTTAAAAATCTTTTTAAAGACCGATTCATTAAACTCTTTGGACCTCAGCACGGTTTTGTCACCGATGTTCAAGACAATATGATTGAGACCGAAGACTATATTCACCCCTACTTTCAAATTCCGGTTTACTCGCTTTATTCAAAAGTTCGCTGGCCTACAGAAAAGATGCTCGAAAACGTTGATACCTTTGTCATTGACCTTCAAGACATTGGCTCACGGGTTTACACCTATATTTGGACAGTCTCCTACATTATTGAAAAATGTGAAAATCAAGATATCGAAGTTGTTATACTTGATCGACCAAACCCACTCGATGGTGTGACTCTTGAAGGAACTATTCTCGATAAAGAATACAGCTCCTTTGTAGGAAGAGATGAAATTCTTCACCGCCATGGACTCACTATGGGCGAGTTCGCTCATTGGTATAAGAAAAAACATAATCTCAATACCAAGCTAAGAGTTATTGAAATGACCGGCTGGAAGCGAGATCAATACTTCCATGAAACCGGTCTTCCTTGGGTTAATCCTTCTCCCAACATCCCTTTAGTTGAATCAGCTTACGTATTTCCCGCAACAGTCATGCTCGAAGGGACAAACCTTTCTGAAGGACGAGGAATTACAAGACCCCTTGAAGTTATTGGCCATCCAAGTATTGAGCCATTCTCCTTTTTAGAAGAAATTAACAAACTTGATGAACTAAAAGACCTTAAAGGCTTTAATCTAAGGCCACTTAATTTTTATCCTATGTTTCAAAAACATAAAGAAAGTCCTGTGGGTGGTTTTCACATTCAGATTACTAATCTTAAAGAGTTTAGGCCTTGGGGCTTAGGACAGCTTCTTATTCGTGAGTTTCGAAATAAACTTGGCAGTGATTTTAAGTGGAAAACAGATGCCTATGAATACGAATTTGATAAGCTCGCCATTGACCTTATTAACGGTCATTCAAACCTTCGTGAGATGATTGAATCTAATGCTTCACTGGATCAATTCATCCAGCTTGAAAAAAAGTCCACCCAGAATTGGAAACAAAGCTCTTTTGACTCGCGCCTCTACACTTGAGGGTTTCACTCACACACCCATCTAAACTTTAAGATTTCATCCCTTTACAAGGTGTTACCAGTGTTTAAGAATTATTAACAATTTTAATTCACTATTATGACACGTAAATAACGGAGGATATTATCTTGAAAGCGACTCTCCAGATTCTATTAACCTTAAGCCTTCTCGCTTTTGGTTGTAATAAAGAAGAGAAAAAATCTACATCAGAAACGGCCCCAGCAAAAGCTCAAGCTCCAAGCGGAGATGAGATTGTTATTGGTGCCGTTTTTCCAATGACAGGTCCCATTGCAACTTATGGGATTGAGAGTGTTAATGGGATCAAGCTTGCTCTTGAAAAAATCAGTCAAACTCCAATTAAAGGAAAAAAGATCAGACTTATCGTTGAAGATAATAAAGGTGAGCCAGTTGATTCAGCAAACGCCGCGAGAAAGCTTATCGACATCAATAAAGTCCACGCCATTATCGGATCAGTTGCTTCTTCAAACACTCTTGCTGAAGCCCCAATTGCTCAAAAAGCGGGAGTTCCTCTTTTAACTCCAGCTTCAACAAACGAAAAAGTCACGATGCAAGGAAACTTCATTAGTCGAACTTGTTTCACCGATGCCTTTCAAGGTGTTGTGATGGCAAAGTTTGCTAAAGAGTCTTTAGGAAAAACTAAAGCAGCAATCATTGTTGATAATGCTTCAGATTATTCAAAAGGTCTTGCTAAGGTTTTCCAAAAAGAATTTACCGCCATGGGTGGAACAATTCTTGGAAACATGAATGAGCTAACCTACACACAAAAAGACACTGACTTTAGAAGTCTTCTTAGAAAAGTAAAAAGACTAGGACCAGATGTTATCTTTCTTCCAGGTTATTACACTGAAGTTGGAAATATGCTTAAGCAAGCTCGCCAAATGGGTATCAACACTCCATTTCTTGGTGGAGACGGATGGGACTCTCCTAAGCTTCAAGAGCTAGCTGGTCCCAATGGAATTAAAGGAAACTATATCTCATCTCACTTCTCACCAGATGACAGTGATGAGAAAGTTCAAAGCTTTGTTAAAGAGTACGTTGCACGCTACGGACAGAAGCCAGGAGCGATGGCGGCCCTAGGCTTCGATGGAATCGGTGTTCTTGCTGACGCTTTAAATCGAGCTGCGAGTCTAGGCCATGCTGACCTTCAAGCTGCCATTGCAAGTACAAAAGACTTCATTGGCGTCACTGGAAACATCACACTCGATGAAAATAGAAACGCAAGAAAGTCAGCAGTTGTTCTTGAGACAACCGCTGCTGGAAATGTTTTCAAGCAAAAAGTAAGTCCATAAACGAATGCCCACTAATCTAGAATATTTTTTCACAGACCTTGCGCAATACCTTATTAACGGTGTTGCTCAAGGTTCAATTTACGCTCTCATCGCCCTTGGCTACACCATGGTTTATGGGATCATTAAGCTTATCAACTTTGCCCACGGTGAGTTCTATATGATTGGGGCCTTTATTGGCTTTTACTGTATTGGAAGTGGAATGCCACTTTATATCGCTTTTCCAGCGGCAATGTTTGGCGCGGGTATCATTGCCGTAGTCGTTGAAAAACTTATTTATAGACCGATTCGTGATGTAGGAAGAATTGTTGCTCTCATTACCGCCTTAGGGGCCTCACTCTTTTTTCAATACTTAGGACAGGGTGTTTTAGGGGCTGACCCAAAAGCTTTCCCACAAGCAATTGAAGAAAAAACCTATATGTTTGGTGAAATTATTTTCACAAGAACTCAGATCATTATTATGGTTTCTACTTTTGTTCTGATGGCGATTCTCTACTGGCTTGTGAATCACACCAAAACAGGTAAGGCCATGCGGGCCACAAGTTTTAATAAAAATGCAGCTGAACTAATGGGTATCAACACTGATCGAATCATTTCTTTTACTTTCTTTGTAGGAGCTGCCCTCGCTGGAGCGGCGGGAGTTCTCGTTGGAATGTATTACAACACGGTTGAACCGATGATGGGACTCATCCCAGGACTCAAGGCCTTTATCGCCGCCGTCCTTGGAGGAATTGGAATTATTCCAGGTGCCGTTATTGGAGGCCTTACATTAGGCATTGCTGAAAACTTAGTTGTTGGCTTTTGGATATCAACATATCGAGATGCTATTGCCTTTGCGATTTTGATTATTATTTTACTCGTGAAACCTACTGGGATTCTCGGAAAGAATAGAAAGGAAAAAGTTTAAAAATCTATGGATTACTTTGCTCACCTTGCTCTTAATTGTGGAATCTTTATCATTTTGGCCGTGAGCCTAAATCTGATTAATGGTATCTGCGGACAACTGAACTTAGGGCATGCTGGTTTCTGGGCAATAGGGGCCTATACCGGTGCAGCTTATGGAGTTTACTTTGCTCCAGATCTTCCCGACTTTATCAATCTTCTTATTTCATGCGGAGTGGGTTTTGTTGCCGCTGCAATTGCTGGAGTCGTCATTGGCGTACCCTGTTTAAGACTTAAAGGTGATTATCTTGCTATTGCGACATTAGGATTTTCCGAAATCATACGAATTGTCATTATGAATATGGATGTAGTTGGAGGCCCTAGAGGATTCACTAATATTCCAAACTGGTCCAATCTTTTTTGGGTCTATCTTTGGGTCATTATTACTATTATTTTTTGTGCTAACCTTCTTAAAGGAACTCATGGTCGAGCAATCATTAGTATTCGCGAAGATGAAATCGCGGCTGAAAGTATGGGGATTGAAACTTTTAAATACAAAACCCTTGCTTTTGTTATAGGCGCAGGCTTTGCTGGAATAGCGGGATCACTTTTTGCCCACGCTC
Source organism: Bacteriovoracaceae bacterium (assembly GCA_049599895.1). Classification (GTDB taxonomy): domain Bacteria; phylum Bdellovibrionota; class Bacteriovoracia; order Bacteriovoracales; family Bacteriovoracaceae; genus JBMYPC01. The sequence continues at coordinate 45,424 of JBMYPC010000002.1, forward strand.
AACAATTCCTTCATCCCAACGGCTTTAACTTTATCTGGTCAGTGATTATTCTTCTGATGATTATCCTTGGAGGGCTTGGCTCTATTACGGGAGCTGTTGTCGGGGCCGTGATACTCACTCTCCTACCGGAGCTTTTAAGATTCTTTGGTGAAACAGTCTCCCAATGGCGAATGGTTATTTATAGCGTTCTTCTTATTGTTCTTATGCTTTTAAAGCCTGAAGGAATCTTTGGGAAACACGAATTTAACCTCTTTAAGTTTTTGAGAAGCTTTGGCGGTAATAAAGGAGCAAGCAGTGAACCCTGACTCTCCTATTCTAGAAACGAAGGCCATCACTATGCGCTTTGGCGGTCTTGTGGCCGTTAATAACTTTTCTCTTAATATTGGAAAAACAGACCTCGTTGGTGTCATTGGACCCAATGGAGCCGGAAAGACAACGATCTTTAATATGATCACAGGAATCTACACCCCAACAGAAGGTGAAGTTTATCTTGAGGGAAAACCTATTACTCAGATGAAACCCGCTGCGATCACGCAATCAGGGATCTGCCGAACCTTTCAAAACATCCGACTTTTTAAAGATCTCACGGTTCTTGATAATATCCGCCTCGCTGGTCACTTCCGTATGAAGTACGGCCTTTTTGATAACATCTTAAGAAATGCCAGGTATCGAAAAGAAGAAGAAAGACTAAAAGAAGAAGCCTTTAAACTTCTCAAAATCTTCAAGCTTGAAAAGAAAGCTGATCTTCTCGCTAAAAACCTCCCTTACGGAGAACAAAGACGACTTGAGATCGCAAGAGCGCTCGCGACGAAACCAAAAATTCTTCTTTTGGATGAACCTGCAGCCGGAATGAACCCCAATGAAACTCAAGAGCTCACTGAACTTATTCGCTGGGTTCGTAATCAGTTTCAAATTGCCATTCTTTTAATTGAACACGATATGCGTCTTGTGATGCAAGTTTGTGAGCGAATCTATGTAGTGGATTACGGCGAAATGATTGCTCACGGTGAGCCCGCTGATATTCAATCAAATCCAAAAGTGATTGAAGCTTACTTAGGGACAACAGATGAGTAACGCGATTTTATCTATCCAAGATCTTCATGTTCATTACGGAGCCATTCATGCTCTTCATGGACTTAATATCGAAGTTAACCAAGGCGAGATTGTTACAATCCTAGGTTCGAACGGAGCGGGAAAAACCACAACTCTCCATACAATTTCAGGTCTTTTAAAACCAAGTACAGGAAAAGTTGTTTTCGATGGTGCTGAAATTAATGGAATCCCTCCCCATAAGATTGTGGCCAAGGGGCTAGCGCAGTCTCCTGAAGGAAGACTTGTTTTTCCAGATCTGACCGTTAGAGAAAATCTCGAGATGGGAGCTTTCTTAAGAAAAGACAAAGCTTCAATCCTCCACGACGAAGAATATGTTTTCACTCTCTTTCCAAGATTAAAAGAAAGGGAAAAACAGTTAGCTGGAACACTTTCAGGTGGTGAGCAACAAATGCTTGCAATCAGTCGCGCTTATATGGCCAAACCAAAACTTCTTCTTCTTGACGAACCTTCTCTTGGAATTGCGCCAATCTTGGTTCAAACGATTTTTAAAGCAATTCAAGAACTCAACGCTAAAGGCATGACCATTCTTCTGGTTGAACAAAATGCTTTTGCAGCACTTAAGATTGCTCATCGAGCATATGTTTTAACGACTGGTGAAATCTCTATGCAAGGAGATGCCCAAGAGCTTCTTAATAATGAAGAAATCAAGAAAGCTTATTTAGGTCATTGAAGCTCCCTGACCGAAAGAACGGCCAGGGAATTTTAAATTAAAGAACTTTAATCAATTCAACTTTAAACTTTAAAACCGCATTTGGACCAATTGCCCCACCTGCGCCTGCAGCACCATAGGCAATCTCACTTGGAATCACGAGCTCCCAAGTATCGCCTTCTTTCATAAGTTGAAGAGCTTCTGTCCAACCAGGAATAACTCCACTTACAGGAAAAGAAATTGTTTCACCTCTTTGATATGATGAATCAAAAACTGTTCCATCAATAAGAGTTCCTTCATAGTGAACTTCTACTTCGTCATTAAGAGATGGTGATTTTCCCTGACCGTTTTCAAGTTTTAAATACTGAAGACCTGAAGCTGTCACTTCAACACCTTCACGTTTTTTATTTTCTTCAAGAAAAGCTTTTCCTTCTTCAATGTTCTGCTGACCCATTTCTTCTTGAATCTTCATTGCCGCTTCTTGCATTTGGGCCTGAAATGCTGTCATGATGCGAGTGGCCTCTTCTTGGCCAATTTCACTTTCTTCACCAAGATAGGCTGACTTCGCACCTTGAGCAAAAGAATCAAAACTAATATCCATTGACTGGCCTCTAAAGTCAGAACCAATCTGTCTACCAATGATGTAACTGATTTTTTCTTGATCGTTGTTCACTTAAAACCTCACTCACTTTAAATTTAGTGAACAATAGTGCACATAGGGCCAAATGCCAACAGCAACCAGCGATTTGGGCTTTAAAAAGAGAAATTACTGAAACTTAAGCGGCGACAGGCTGATCACTATTAGTTTGTGCATCTTGAGCATCAACTAAGGCCTTCTCCACCGCATAATAATAACCGTCTGGAGATTGAAGAAGATAAGCTTCAAAATTATCAGGAGCATTAAAAGGCACTCGAACTGGTAACCAGTGCTCCTCACTCATGGCCACACGATGGTCTTTTAAAAAAAAGATTCTTCCAAGAGACTGAAAGAGATTAGGTGCTTGAATTCTATAGACTTCTTTACTAATCGAGAGATCTTTAAAGTTTCTCTCGAGATAAAGACGAAAGTATTTATGATAGGTCTTTTTAATAAACATCTCTGGAAATAAAAAAAGATGACTGAGAAGAACAACCATTAAAACACTCAGGCCAATGAGCTTTAAACGCATCACTGTAAGCTGGCCATCTAGAGCAAGGTTAGCTGAATATGTCGCCACCATCAAACCATTCACGAAAACATACTTCATCATATAGTCTTTATATTTGAACTGAGGCGTAAGGTAGGTGCCAATTCTCTTAATATCCACAGGTGAGTCTCCCTAATTTAAAAGAATTCACCAGGAATCTGCGCAGGTGAATATTATCTTCATTAATCTCATCGGCGATATTGCCTAAAAGCCTGAGGCTGCGCTAGAATTTCAACTAGTTATCAGATACTTAAGTGAGGAATTATGAATTGGGATTATTCGAGCGCTATTGAACTACTCAAAAAGGGAGTTAATGACTCTCATCTTGATGATCAAAAATATATCGACCTCACTCTCTTTCTTGCTGAAACGAGACCAAAAGCACAGTCTGCCCTGGCGTATGTACGATCTCTTGTTGCTCAAGGAGAAATTGATGAAGCTAAACTTAAAGAAGATCTGGGAATTTAATTAAAAAATCTCACTCTTAAGCTCTCACTTAAATCATTTTAATAAGTTTAACTCTCTTCATCCTCAACCACTTTGTAGTCAGCTTCAAATGTATCTTTGCTATTAGACTTATAGGATCGATGATGATTGCTTTTTGATTCAGCAGAAAACTGATCTTGAGCTTTTTTAATCTCACCTTTGAAATTAAGGTAGAACTTAGCAGCGCGCCAAATCATCATGACAAAACTCACGAGTAAATAGACCAGAAAAAATTTGAATAATAATGACAAAATTCCCACACCCATTTCTCTCAAATTCCCTTTTCATAGTCAAAGCAAGTTCTGTATTATGCGGTCTTTATCTAGTGAATAAAACCCAGGACAAACAATGGCGGATACACCGACAAACACTGAAGTTAAACTCATTCATTGGGCCGATATGACGGCGCAAAGAATCATAAAACAAAAAGGTGATCGAGACTCTTATACTCTCGCCAGTGGGATCACACCTTCGGGAGTTGTTCACTTTGGAAATTTTCGAGAAGTCATCACCGTCGACTTTGTGGCAAGGGCCTTGAGAGCCAGAGGAAAAAATGTTCGCTTTATCTTTAGTTGGGATGATTACGACACTTTTAGAAAAATCCCTGTCAATCTTCCCAAACAAGAACTGCTTCAAGAATATCTTTTTCACCCTATCGTCGATACCCCCGATCCTTTTGAAGAGCATGAATCATACGCTGCCCACCATGAGGCCAACTTTGAAAAGCAACTTGAGAAAGTGGGAGTTGCCGTTGAACCACTTTACCAAGCAAAGAAATACAGAAATGGTGAGTACAAAGACTTTATTTTAGTGGCCTTAAAAAACACGGATAAAATTAAGGATATCCTTAATCAACACAGAACCAGTCCCCTTGATGAAAAATGGCATCCAGTTTCTGTCTACTGCCCACTTCATAAAACTGATAAAACTCAAGTCATCGGTTTTGATGGTGAATCAAAACTCACCTATGTCCATACAGAACAAGAACATGAAGGGACAATTGATCTTAATAACCCTGAAGAACTTAAACATGTGAAACTTCCCTGGCGTGTGGATTGGCCTATGCGCTGGAGTTTTGAAAAAGTTGATTTTGAACCAGGTGGAAAAGATCATTCAAGCCAAGGCGGAAGTTACGACACCGCGAAAGACATCGTAAAACTCTACGATTGGGAAGCTCCAATTTATCTCCAATATGACTTTGTTTCCATTAAAGGTGCTGGCGGTAAGATGTCTTCTTCTAAAGGAAACCTCATTACCGTTAACGATGTTCTTAAAGTTTATGAACCCGAAATGGTAAGATGGATCTTTGCTAGCTACAAATCAAACGTCGATTTTGCCGTCAGCTTTGATCTTGATGTCATAAAAACTTACGAAGACTTCGATCGCCAAGAACGACTGGCCTTTGGAGTTGATCAAGGTAATGAAAAGAAAGTGGCCATGGCCAAAAGAGTTTATCAACTCTCACAAATTCAAGATTGCCCAGAACTCACTCCAGAAAATGCCCCCATGCAACCAAGCTTTCGTCACCTTTGTAATGTTCTTCAAATTAATGATGGAGATATTGAAAAGGCCAAAGTGGCTTATAATGATCAAATTAAGACAGAAAGAGACCAGAGACGATTTAATGAACGATCTCTTTGTGCCCTTCACTGGCTTGAAAACTATGCGCCAGTTGACTTTAAATTTAAAATCAACCCAACAGCACCAACTCTTGAAATCAGTGAGCTAGGAAAGAATTTTATTAAAAAACTCTCAAGTTTCTTAGAGGTTGAATGGGATAACCTTAAGACCGATAAGGAACTTCATGAAGAACTCTATAAAGTCATTCACGAAGTTGAAATCGAACCTTCAGAGGCTTTTCTCATCACCTATAATCTTCTTATCTCAAGAGACAAAGGCCCAAAGCTTGCGGGCTTTATGAGATCAATAGGCAAAGAGAGAATCCTTAACCTCCTTAATTCAGTGGCCTAAATTGGGGTCACTTCTCCACCTCGATAGGAAATCTTAGGGATTTTTATCTTACAATTGATAGCAGTTTCCTTACATTCTCCTATTTTTAGGGTTTTATGCCACCTCTCGATTTGTCATGAAGCAGAGCGATCCCTAAAACTAAATTCATAGAGAGTTGATTTCGAAAAATACAGGAGAAAACATGAAAGCACTTTTATCATTCGCAGTACTTTTTTTAACTTTTACAATCGCAGCTGAGTCTGAAGCCGCATCTTGTGTCGCTAAGCAAAGAAACAGACATGGTGATGTTATTAGAACATTTTACGGATACGGTTGGGACAAAAGAGAAGCTTGTCGGGATGCACGGCGAAGCTGTAAAAGAGTTGTCAATAATAACCGTCGTCCAGCTGACTACTGTACAGTAGAGAAAAGACGTGGTCACAGATACCAAACTGTTACAAGAACTTGTAGGGTAAACCTTTATGGAAAAAGAGGAAGATTCCTTAGACAATTTACAGCAAGAGCAACGGGTTACCGAGGTTATGGTGTTAAAGCACAAGCTTGTCGAAAAGCAAGAATGAGATGTCAAAGACAAGCAGTTCGTCGTCAATACTGTCAATAAGATCAAAATCTTAACTGATATAGACATACCTTCAAGAAGGGGCCAGATTCTGGCCCCCTTTTTTTTATCTGTCCACTTCAACAGAGGCCAGTTATAATGTCTCTATGGAAACAACAAATTTTAAATCACGTAGAAAAAAAGTCTTAAGCCTCATTGGCCCTTCAATCGCTATTATCAAAGCTTCAACCTACAAAACTCGAAGTAACGACACAGCGTTTCCTTTTCGACAAGACAGCAATTTTAAATACCTTACAGGCTTTCCTGAGCCAGATGCCCTTTTAGTGCTCTGTCAGAATAACTCTGAATGTCATGAAATTCTCTTTGTGCATGAAAAAGATCCCACAAGGGCCCTTTGGGAGGGAGACTGTCATGGGGTTAAAGAAACTCAGGACCTTTATGATTTTGATAAAGTTTATCCTATTGAAGAATTCTCAAAGGTTTTGCCAGATCTTATTAAAGGACATGAGAATGTTTACTTAGACCTTTATGATGAATCTTTAACCTCCCTTCGAACTCTTGTTCATAAAGAGATGACTGCACTTCATGCCAATAGAAGGCTGAAACAAAAGCCAATAAATATAAAACACATCGCTCCTATTCTTGGCCGATTAAGATTAAAAAAATCAAAAAATGAACTTGCCCTTATTAAACAGGCTTGTGAGATTTCAAAAAAGACCCATAAGCAACTTATGAGCTATTGCTCTAGTGGAAAAAACGAAGCCGATCTTTATCGTCTTCTTCTTGCTTCTTTTGCTGCCCAGGGAGCGAAAGAAGAGGCCTATACATCAATTATCGCCTCTGGAAACAATGCCAACACTCTTCATTACATTGAGAACAATTCTGAAATTCAAGAAAATGATCTCGTCCTCATCGATGCAGGCTGCGAGTTTAATGGCTATGCTTCTGATATCACCAGAACGTTTCCTGCAAATGGAAAGTTCACAGATATTCAAGCAGATCTCTATAACGCTGTTCTCGAATCACAAAAAAATGCCATCGCCAAGGCCAAGCCAGGAAATACACTTAGTGACATTCACAATGCTTCAACAAGAACTCTTTCCATGGCCCTAAAAGACTTTGGCATTTTCACAGAATCGGTTGATGAAATTATTGAAAAGGGACTTATCAGAAAGTACTTCCCTCACGGAACTGGTCACTGGCTTGGACTCGATGTTCATGATCCCTGCCCTTCAATCGACGAGCAGGGCGAGCCTATTATCCTCTCAGAAGGAATGGTCTTTACTATTGAACCAGGTCTATATTTTAACTCTCTTTTAAATGACACCCCTGAAAAATTTAAAGGCCTGGGAGTCAGAATCGAAGATGATATTGTTATCACCAAAGATGGTCATGAGAACCTCACATCAGGGACTCCAAAAGAAATTAAGGAGATAGAAGAACAGTGCAACACACCTTTCGATCCTGCAGAGCTCTTTTAATACTGAGCTCCTTTTTATTTGCGGCTAAGGTTTCAGCTCAAGCTCAGGTGCTTGATGGGGCTTTTGATTTTTCTATTACCCACCCCAGCTGCAAACTCAAAGTCCCTCAATTCAACGGTATTGAAATCCTCAAGAATCAACTTTTTAAATCTCTTAAATCAAGAGGATACATCCCAAGCATGATGAGCAACAAAAGGGATATTTTTAAGTATGACTACTATGTTCAAGTCGAATTAAAGAAAGTCCCCAATAAACTTTATAACAAGTGTAAGGTCACACTGAGACTTAAGTCTGCCAAAAATGATCGGTTTCTTTCATCGAAAGACGAAACTCTCTATAAAAACACTGTCACAAGACAGTTCCCCAGAATTACTTTTGAAGGCAACGAAAGATGTACCAGGGCCTTAAGAGACACCTTCATTCACATTCCGAAGTGTAAAACCAAGTAAATCGATCTCCTGTATCCCACAAATGATAAATCTTACCCGCACTGCGAAATGGTATTTCGTGTTATAATAATTTTGCCTCGAACTTAGGGCATACCACTTTCTTATTTATGGAGAAATTCTATGCAAAAATTAAATAAATTGTTTCTTCTTCTTCTTGGCCTTTTCGTTATTTCTTGTTCGACAACTGCAAGAGATGTTGCAAGTCATGATTGTCAACAAACTCCAGACAACACTCACCAAAACAATTATTTTCAAAACTACGAACGCTGTAACGGCTTCTAGAATAAGGCAGTGCCTGGCTTAGGCCAAGCACTGCAAAAATTAATTTCCTAACACTTTCAATACCTTTTTAAACCACTCTTTACTTTAATAATTCCAATTATTTTGTTACTTAGCCTTATTGAAGAGTTCTTTTCTTAGGTGAGGTTCACATGAATAAATTAAGTGTTTTTCTTATTGTTGTTTTAAGTTTCACATCTGTTCAAACTTTTGCTTTTGACAGTAAGTTTAAAGGCTTTATTGCACTTGATCTCTTAAACGCAAAAAAAGAAAAGAATGAAGTTCAACAACTCAGCACTGGTATTGGGACATTTGACCTTAAGTTCTATGCCAAACATGATAAAACCAGCATGAAAATCAAGCTCGATCTTGATGACTCTGATATCGGATCAAAATATAAAATCTTCGAAGAAGCTCAAATGTCATATAACATAACAAAAGAATTAAGGCTTCTTGGTGGAAAAGGAAAAGTTCGCTTTCATCAGATGCGCTACGGAGTCATTAACTCTCATTATGTCGATGGAGGAAGTATCCTTGGAACAAATCATTCATTTAGAGATCAAGATAATAAGATTCTTGTAGGCCTGAGATTTGGTTCATATTCAAAAGGTTTTCTTAACCACTTCACACTCTACGGTGAGTCAGAAATTCCAAAACTAGACAGAGATGATAACGTTGAAGTTAGCGACAGTGGCGTTGTTGAAACTGTTAACACAAAGACTTTTAGCACTGACCAACAAAGAGGTATTGCCAATAAGCTTGAATGGTTTATGTCAAAAGAGACAAAGATGTCTTTTGCACTACTTTATTTTTACGCTGATTACAGACCCAAGGAAACCTATGCGGCTGACTGGGCAGGAACATATAAAAAATCAGGACTTGAAGTTTTTTGGGAATACTCTTACGCTCAAGTTTCAACCCATCCCTATGATAAATACTCAACCAAAGATCAAGACGAGCACATTGCTCAAATTGGATTTGAAAAGTACCTAACTGACAAGTGGAACCTCCTGGCTTCAATGGACTATGCCTTTGTTGACTCGCAAAGACACACTCAACAGCTTGCCAATGGAAAACCTTCAAGAAATGATGGTTACCAATATGAAACAACAACTTATAAGTTTGGAGTTGGAACGAAATACAAGATGTCCAAATCATCATTCATCACAATTGGAACGGAATTTGAGGCCCAAGATAATGTCGCAACAGACACTGCAGGAGTTGAAGTTTCTGATGAAAATCTTCATGCCTATCTGGTTGGTGCTGACCTCGCCTTTTGGTTCTAAACTCAATGATATTCGCGTTCATTCTTTTTTCCTTTTTAATAGAAAGCGCTTACACTCTTACTGAAGATCATTTTGAAGCGGATTATGAAGAGCTCGTAATCCCCCTTCAAAAAAAACACTTTAACCTCAGATCATTTCAATCTTTTGATAAAACCAGAATCTCTTACTTCGCTCCCAAACTTAAACGTTCTCAAAAAGCTTTAATTATTCTCACAGGAAGAACTGAGCCAGCTGTCTCTTATTTTGAGCACATCCATGATCTTCTGCCTCTTGGCCATGACATTTATATTCTCGATCATAGAGGTCAAGGCTTTTCTGATCGCCCTCATTTAAAAAAAGAATTCAAAAACAAGTACAACCATCCTGAATATCAAAAAGGACATATTAAATCTTTTAGTCATTACACAAAAGACTTCGAGTTTTTTCTAAAGAAAAACCTAAAGAGCTATAAAACAATTGATGTCATGGCCCATTCAATGGGTGCCGCAGTAACGTTAGACCTTCTTTTAAGTACAAATATTAAAATTAATAAAATCGTTTTAACGGTGCCAATGCTAAAAATCCCTCTTCCAGGTCCTTACAGCTTTACAAAAACTCTTCTTCATTTTTTAAACTCTATTGGTTTTAGTGAAAGTTATATCCCAGGCGAAGGGTTAAAAAACCCTAAACCTGAGTTTGAAAAGAACCGCGTTAGTAGTTCTAAAACGAGATGGACAATGGATCGAAAAATTGACAATGAGTTCAGAGAAACATCTCTTGGGGGAGTGACTTTTGGCTGGGTAAATGAAGCGGTGAAAGTGAGTGAGAAAATCTTCAATAACCGTGACAGTTTCAATCGTTCAATACTTCTTTTTGATGTGGACACTGAGTTAATCTCGGACAATAGCCGAACTGAATCTTTCTGTAGGGCCAATTCCAAGTGCCAATATATCAAACTTAAAGATGCAAAACATGAAGTTCTCATCGAAAGAGATGAAATTAGAAATTTAATGTTTCAAAAAATCTACGATTATTTTGAAGCTGGCCCTTTCACTCCAGGTTCACGCCATTCGCTGTCTCGGTAAAGGAATCTTTTGACGATTTCTTGTTCAGTCTTTCCTTTGAGTCTCGCTAATACAGGAATTCGAACAATAAGCTGAACCTCTTTAAAACTTGTCGCCTTAAGATGAACTCGAGGTGAAACATCTATCGTTTCAAGGTGGGCCTTTCTTTGCAGAAGGTCGATATGTTTTTGGGCTTCACCAAGATAGTCCTTACAGACCTCATCAGCAATTTCAAGAATCACATTCTCGGCTGCCTTAAAATTAATAAGTGAGCTTACCGGAATTGAAAATGGATGGAGAACATATTCTTCAAGAAAACTCTCATTAATACACGGCTCTTGAAGAAAAAGAGAGTTTGGAATGGTGACCAGTCTCCCCGTATACTGATGAGTTTTTTTATCAGGGCCAATCTCAAGGATCTTAGTTGCAAAAAAACCTCGATCAACAACATCACCTCGCATACCTGAGACTTCAATTCGATCACCAATATGAAACATTTTTGCCGAGGTTTTAAAGAATGTTCCCGATAAACACATAATGAGTTCTTTAGTGGCAAGAACCAGGGCCACAGCAATAGCAATAAGAGAAAGAGCAATTGATTGAAGCTCTTGAATCCAAATCACAGCAATAAGAATGACCCCTACAAACGTAAGAAAGGAATTGATATTAACACTAAGTCTTCTTTTGTTTTCTCTTAGAATTCCCTTTGTGTAGTTCACAATTCTTTGCAAAATAAGTCGTGTAACTGCAAGAACAGCAATAAGAATAAATGTACTCAGTATTTGCTCGTAATACTGTTGCCAAAAGGCCATAGAAAACCACCCTGATAAATCCAAGGGGTTTTATAATGAAATGAAATCGAAAGATAGAATAATGTAAAAAAAACCATTGACTTACGCGAGACTTACGCATTAGTATTAGACCATGGCACTTACAAAAAAACAGAAAGAAGTCTTTGATTATATTCAGTCTTACACAGCGCAAAATGGATATAGCCCTACCCAAAAAGAGATCAAAAACCACTTTGAGTTCAAGTCATTTGGCAGTGTTCAAAGATACCTTAAATACTTGAAAGAACACAACCTTTTAGAATCAGACTGGAACGCGAGACGTGGTATAAAAATCAGTGACGAGCAAACTCCCGTTAGTAACGACATTGATCAAAACTCAGACTTTGAAGCGATCCCTATGCTTGGAAGGGTCGCCGCTGGTAACCCCATTGAGGCAATTGAAAGAGCAAGTGAGAGCCTCTCTGTTCCACAAAATCTTCTTAAGGGTCGAGGTCGCTTTTTTGCCCTCGAAGTCCAAGGAGACTCCATGTGGGACGCGGGAATTCGCGAGGGAGACCATCTCATCTGTCGCCATGAACAAACTGCAAGAAACGGCCAAATCGTTGTGGCATTAGTTGACGGAGAGGCCACCGTTAAAACTTATCAGAAACAAAAGAATGAGATTCATCTCCTTCCAGAAAATGCGGACTACAATCCCATTATTGTCGATTGCCATAGCCAATTTAGTTTAGCCGGTGTTGTAATCGGACTCATTCGTAACTTTAATGTTTAATGATTTTGATAAAATTATCATGCATCTTGATATGGATTGCTTTTTTGCGGCCATCGAAATGCGAGATAACCCCAAGCTTAAAAACCTCCCTATAGCAGTTGGAGGAAAGTCAAAACGATCAGTACTTTGCACAGCGAACTATGAAGCCCGAAAATATGGAGTACGTTCGGCAATGTCATCCCAGGTGGCCTTAAAGAAATGCCCGGATCTTAAAATCTTGCCTCCTCGATTTGAGGCCTATAAAGATGCATCCGATCAAGTGTTTAACATTATGAGGCGCTATTCAAAAAGCTTTCAGCCCTTAAGTCTTGATGAAGCTTTTCTTGATCTCAGTCTTGATTGTCCTCACTTTGAATTCGCTGAAGATCTTGCAAGGGAAATCCAAAAAGAGATTTTAAGCGAAACAGGACTCACTTCCTCTATAGGAGTTTCCCATTTAAAGTTTCTCGCAAAGATTGCCAGTGATCATAACAAACCTCATGGCGTGACTATTATTCACCCTAAAGATGCTCTTTCATTTATTTCAGAGCTCCCCATTGAAAGATTCTCCGGGGTGGGACAAGTGATGCGTGAAAAACTGCACAAACATAACATCTATCGAAGTTCAGATCTTCTTGAAATCTCTCGTGAAGATCTTCACCGAAAGTTTGGAAAAATGGGCAATCTTCTTTGGCTTCGCTCTCGGGGCATTGACCATAGTCGAGTTAAAGTTTCCAGGTCCCCTAAATCCATTTCAATTGAAAGAACATTTGAGGTAGATCTTAATCTCGAGCAACTCAAAGTTGAATTGAAAAACCTTATTCCAGTTTTTCATGCGCGATACTCTCGATCTATGGAAAAATACCCAAACCTTAAAACGAAATCACTAATGATTAAATTAAAGCTTTCTGACCATCGAAAACGTGGGATCGAACGTTCACTCTCTGAGTTAAAAATCAAAAGTTTTAAAGAGCTTCAAGATGAAAGCTACTTTGAGAAATTTTCAGCTCTCTTAGAAAGTCTTTATTCTAAAAAAAATGAGCCTGTTCGGCTCTTAGGCTTAGGAGTTCGTGTCAAAGAAGAAGAGCTTGCCTATGAAAACCCTCAGCTCTCACTTTTGGCCTAGAATTCAACTTAGCTAGACTTTTTCTTTTTCGATTTTTTCTTCGTCTTCTTTGCAACAGATTTTTTGGATTTGAGTTTTTTCATCACGATAAAGCCAATTGCTCCACCGACAACAAGAACAATGAGCATCATATTGTCGCCAAAGGCGCCAACGTTGCCACGTTTTTTCTTTCGCTGGCCAACACCACCAAGAAGACCTTCGGTTGGGATGTAGTTATCATCAAGATCCCCAACAATATCTTTATCTTTCTTGCCAAGGCGAAATTTGCTCACATCCTTATTCTCAACAGCAAAAACTCTCAGAGTCTGAACAATTTTATCAAAAAGCGTTTTATAAGAATCGTAATGTTCCTTAGCAACAGAGAAAGTGACGGCAACACCAAGTTCACCCTTTACTGTGGCAAGGTATCTTGTGTAGAAACCAGGAACTTCACTGGCAAGATGAAGTGAATCAACCCAGCGGTGCTTACTGATTTCTTTATACTTTGTGTACTTTGGATCAGAGACCTGTGTAATACCACCTGGAAGTGAAAAAGTTTTTTTAGAGCTTAAATAAGATTTGTATTGATTGAGATCATCTTGGGAGCCTCGTTTTTTTGCTGCAAGAATAATAATCGCCTCACGTTTACGATTCTTATTAACAGACTGGCAAACCCATTCAGTTTCTTCGAGTGCACATTCCCACTGGGGAGGAAGTTCAAACTCACAAAACTGGCTGGCAAAACGTTTGGCCTCCACCTGGGTTGAAAGTGAAACACTTAAGAATAAGATGAAAGAAATGATTCTAAATTTAGAAACATTTATGAACATACTGAGCTCCAAATATAATGTTACTCTAATATTATGCCATACTTAGCAGAGTTAAAAATATAAAAAACTTTTAACCCCTTAATTTTCTTAGTAACCCCGTCCTGTAAAACCGACTTGGATAGGCAACTTTCTGTAGCGCCTGATAAGCCTTATAATACTCCAGTCTGCACCGAGCTCAATGACCTCACCGCTGGCCACAAGAATATTCCCACCAAAGTAGTCAGCTTTAAAAACATCAAACTTCATTCCCTTCTCAATGTCATGAGCAAGTCCTTTATCAAACTTCACAAACTTTCCCCGTGGGGAAATTTTAATAACTGATGCTTCCACTAAGTACTCTTTAAACTTCTCTATCTTAAGCTGATCACGGCTTTTCCCTCGAACCCTCATCTTAAGTTCGATTCCAAATTCATAACCTTCATCAGTCCAAAACCCATCGGTGACCTGTCGACCTTTAACTGCAACTCGATACCCTTTAAAGCCTTTTCCAATTTGCAAATAAGGAGAAAGATAGGAACGGTTGATTGAATTAAAAAGATTTGTAGGGCCTGTATCCTGAGCAGGTTTATTATCAACATTGTCACCATACTCATCAAGATTTAAGGAATAGATTCCCTCTAATCCAAAAGCAAAGAACCATTTCTCATATGGGTAGTTAGATTCAATCTTATAAAAGACTTCTGGACTTAAATTATTGGCCGTTTGACGATAACCTACTTTCCCGTAGAGAAAATGATTAGTTGTGTTTTCATAGGTTAAATGACCCATGACTTCAATTTCTTGCCCAGAATCACCTAAAACAATTTCCGTATTTGGTGCCTCTCCTGGATCATATTCAGAATTTGAATATGTAGTCTGCCGGTAAAGAACTTCAGCAGCAAATAACCATCTTTTATTCGTTGGTTTAAACTTATACTTAAAACCACCCACATAAGATTCAACCCCGGAGTTTGTATTATCTCTGGTATC
>JBMYPC010000003.1:0-49090 GCA_049599895.1 Bacteriovoracaceae bacterium
ACATTCTTCGGTGATTTTTTCCATCTCATTTAAAAGATGAGAATTGATAAAAATAGTGGTCCCCTGATTCTTTTTGTTTATGATCGCCTCTTTGAGCTCAACGATTCCAACAGGATCAAGCCCTGAAAAAGGTTCATCAAGTATAATCAACTTATTGTCACCAATAAAACTACTGGCAATTCCGACTCTTTGAAGCTGCCCTTTAGAAAGGGTTTGAACTTTCTTTGAAAGAAGATCTTCTATATTTAAAAGGCTTGCCACATCAAGGATTTGCTCTTTTTGCTTTTCTTTTGAAACACCTTTTAAGCTCGCAACAAAAGAAAGGACATTTTGAACTTTATAAAAAGGATAAAAAGAGAACTTCTCAGGAAGATAAGAAACATTCTTTCTTGAAAGTGGATCATCTGCATGAACACCAGATATCAGAATATCCCCTTCCGTTGGTTTCACAAGCCCTAAAAGACATTTAACAATCGTACTCTTTCCAGCTCCGTTGGGTCCTAGTAAAGCAAAAACTTTTCCCTCTGGAACACGAAAAGAGACACGATTGAGAGCAAGGGTTTTTCCATAAGATTTTGAAAGATCAATGATTTCAACAAGAGAGTTTTCCATAACTAATCTTTTGTCTCAATGACAGCTGGTTTTCGATTCTCATCGATGTGAACATACTTAAAAAGACCTTCTGTCACTTTCACTCTGCCATCATTTTTATAGGCCCTTGCAGCCCAAGCCTCGAGTTTAATTGTAATGGAGGTTCTCCCAATCTTGTGAACCTCTCCATAGCAGCAAAGGACATCTCCAGTAAACACAGGAAGATGAAAGACCATCGACTCGACAGCAACTGTAACAGTTCTCCCTTCAACAATCTTCTTAGAAAGAATCCCCCCTGCAATATCCATTTGCGAAAGTACCCATCCCCCAAAGATATCGCCATCAGGGTTTGTATCAGCAGGCATTGCAAGAGTTCGTATAATTAAATCACCAGACGGTTCACTCATAAATCATCCACATTTTAAAGTTTATCTATGGCCTTAATCACATCAAGTGGGTCAGCGCGAAATTTGTAATCGGGATCAACAAATTTATAACGAACGATCCCTTTTTTATCGATAACATATGTTGCAGGGAGAGGAAGCTCATTTTTTCCTCCATTCTGGCTTTCCTTCAGATTAATTCCAAATTTTTGATAGATCTCTTTAAGAGGTCCCTCGACTTTGTGAACGATATTAAACATCTTAGCAATTTCATAGTCTAAACCTTTAGCAATGGTAATTTCGGATACTTAGATTATTTTAAGAATTCGAGGGCATTATGACAACAAAAGGCCAAGAATTGTAATATAAGACGACACTATCACCGACTGTAAAAGTCAGTTAATCACAATCCCCAGTGATTGCCCTCCAGAAGAGCCCCCACGGGAATCTCCATTTTGCTCTTCTTCATCTTTTGGAAATAGATTTCGAGGTGCAAAAAAGTATGAGATTTTAGATTCACATTGATGAATGAACCAATCAAGTTCTTTTCGAGATAGCCTCTCACCATTTTCCCCTATCCCTTCATACTTATGAAAATCGACAGAGATTGGTCTTAGTTCATTTTTTTCACCAGTAAAAGGAAGACCTGCATGGGATAGACTATGAATATTCCTCTTCTGAGTCCTCTGATAATGAATGGGATCATTAATATCTTTTTCGACCCTATCAAAAAGCGGTGCTCTTTCGTGCTTCAAAACAAGGGAGGCCTCATCTTTTTGCCGGTAAATCGAATGGCAAAGAGAGCGAGTTAAAGTTTTACACTTAAGCCTTAGATGAGGATAAAGCTTCTCCTTTGATTTATCTTCATTATGACTAGCATAAAGGCGGCTCAACCCTCCTGATGGTTTTTCACGAGTAAGAACTCCTGCACACTGAGTGTGGGAATCAGCTTGCCTGTCTGCAAAATTAATTGTCTGGGATTTATAAACAGGTCTTCCGTTTAGAGTTTCACCACTTTTTATAATTTCCGTTACATTACGAATCCGATATCGCCTTGGATCTCTTTCAACTCTAAGAAGAAAAGCAAATCCTGACTCAGGATCATTACCCATATAACTTTCCACAAGACTATCGGAATGCTTAGGTTGAAATTCATCTTGGTTTTGATGTTCAAAGATCGTTCTTTGGAAATCTTCAATATAATGATCTTGAACACTCCCGCGTGGATCTTTTGAATACCTTACTTTAAGTTTCGCTCTTGAATGAACCTTTGTGGGTTTATCATGAGCCAGCTTTTGAATTTCAACTTGATTGTAGAGAAGCTCTGTAATGTCATTGGGAGCATGGTACTGCTGACCAGAAGGGGCTTCAAACTTCTGGCCCAAGACCAAAGGAACATAGAAAACAATGAGAATGGAGAGAATACTACAATTTTTCTGTAACATTCTCTTAATTATAGTGAATCTTATGAAAGTTAGTATGCTTACGGCCTTAACTATTCGGAACTCTTAGAATTAAAGACGTCTTTCGATGCCAAAGATTTTTGTCATTGATGATTAACTTGCTTTAGACTCAACATTTTCGTCTTCATCAGACTCAGAAAAAGATTTTCTTCCTCTCAGCCAAACACTGTTGATATTTTGAATTTGGTAGAAATCTGATAGTCTGCTCGTAAGGTCCTTCATTGATTTTGGACACATAAATGTTTCAAACTGGATAAGTGTTTTTCCATTTGTCAGTGTACTTGAAGAGACAATTTTAATATGACCTTTCGCAAGAGTCATAAGCATATCGATGACATTTTGCGAACATTCTGGACGAGTGACAACTTCAATAAAGAAAAACTTGTCTCTTTGAAAGAATCGATAAAGCGGATCAATGATGGCGTAAACTGATAAAACAGTGATAGTAAAAAATGTCGCCATGAAGACATAGCCAAATCCTACAGAAAGCCCAATCGCAGCAGCAACCCAAACAGAAGCCGCAGACGTTATTCCACTAACCCCACTATTGCCTTTTAAGATCGCACCGGCACCAAGAAATCCAATACCACTAACCACCTGTGCCGCTATCCTGTTAGGATCGGCATTGACATAACCATCGAGCATCAGTGTTGAAATTGCGACGTAGATACAAGAGCCTAAACAAATGAGCATATTGGTTTTAATACCGGCGGCCTTCATTTTGGCCTCGCGCTCAATTCCCAACAAAGCACCGAGAAACATTGAGCAAACGACCTTTATTCCCATTGCGACATAAAGTGGCGTCTCTCCGATAATTTCAATGTTTATTGTTTCTGTCATATACTGCACCTCAGGAACATCCATAATTTCCTGTATTTACCCCTCGGTATATCTAACCAAAAGAGTTAGGGTTAAGTCAAACTTCCTAACAACTCTCTAACAATCTCTATTTTTTGCCAAACATGATCAATATAACTATTTGATTTTATGAAAAGTTTCATAAATCCGAGGAGTTCACCCTAATATTAAAGATATCTCTTAGCTTAGAGGTATTCTATGCCGTTAAGCATAAGACAAAAGGACAAGCTACTTCAGTATGAAACTAAAAGACAAACCTTACACCAATGTTTTAATTGCGGGATTGCTCACGGCCCTACTTATGGTTTCACTCTCTTTTCTTCATAAAATCCTTGGGGGAATTTCAGGAACCGGCTCAACTCACAGGCTTGTGACCCTTTTTGGAGGAAACTTTTTTAACGGCGGCTATATTCAAGGGCTAACCTTCTTTTCTTTTATTTGGGCAATATTAGAAATCTACTCTCAAACAAAAAGTCTATTTAAAGAAAACCAAGCTTTTAAACTGAAGCTTCTTCCAACAAATGAAAAACACCTTCTTATGGCAGAAGATTTAAAAAGCCTTCAACAAAAAATTTCTGAAATTGAAAAAAGAAAAAATCGAACCCTGATTTCAAGTCTTATTAAAAATGTTTGCTTAAAGTTTCGCTCAACAAAATCAATTCCAGAGATTTTAGAAATCATCTCAATTCAAACTGACATCAATCGCGATAAAGCGGAAAGTGATCAGTCTCTTATTCGCTATCTGACCTGGACCATTCCTTCGATCGGGTTTATCGGAACAGTTCTCGGAATTTCAAAGGCCTTAAGTATTGCTGGAAGTGGTGACATGAAGCTCATTACAGATACTCTCGGTGTTGCCTTTGACACCACTCTCGTCAGTCTCGTTCTTAGTATTATCGTAATGTACTTTTTTCATTATCTTCAGGAAAAAACAGATAAGCTTCACGCCAATATTAAAGAATATATTATTGAAAACCTCGTTAACAAAATAGAGGTCTAATCTCATGAGACGAAAAAGAGAGATTAATGTCTTTAGCATCGCCTTTTTAGATCTTCTCTCAGGCGCGTTAGGTGCCGTCATTATTCTTTACATCTCGATACCTAAAAATTCACCTCCAGCAAAAGATGAACCTGCTCAGGTCAAGTTTGAAACCTCGAAAGAATCGCCAGATTTAAGATCAAGTATTCGAAAGATCCTAACTCTTGAAGAAGTTTTAGAAGATAAAAAGAAAACGATTCAAGAGCTAGAGGCCACAGTTGAAAAGCTTCAAGAAAAAAATCGAAAGATCGCGGCCCTCAGTCAAGACAAAGGTCATAGAGACATTGATGTTGGTTTTAAATTCAAAGGAAAAAGAATCGTTTTTATTATTGATGTCTCAGGAAGTATGAGAAATGAAGATCGAATCGGACAAGTTAAAGCTGGGCTAAAGATGTTGATTACGTCAATGGATCACTCTTTTCATATCGATGTGGTTCATTTTCCAAATGGTATTCAGGGACACTACCGCTCTAAATGGGGTAGCCTCAAACAAATGGGTAATCAAAATAAGGACCAAGTCTATCAATTTCTTCATTCTCTAAGACCTTTTGGTGCCACCCCAACAAGATCCGTTATGCGATACGCTTTAAGAAACTACCCTTCTGCAACAGATATTGTCCTGCTTTCAGATGGTGCCCCAACAAGGCCTAATACCAAACAACGAGATGACATTGGTTCGGTTATTCGTGACATTGCTTCACAGAACACAAAAGAAGTTCAAATCAACACTGTTGGGGTTGGTTCAAACTTCCTTACGAATACGCAAAATGATAAGTATATCTTTCTCAAGAGACTCTCTGAGCTGCACAATGGTTTTTTTGTAGGCTTTTAATCAAGAAACTTATCAAAGTCTTTTTTCTCAAGAAACTTTTGTCGTCCTAATAAAGCTAAAAAGACTAAAACAATCAGAAGTACAAGTTCTCCTACGGTATTGTATGGGAAATACTCCACTTCAAAGGCCTTATAGAGAATGAAATAACTTGCAGAGATCTGAATCAGCACAGCGATCACTGAAGCAAATAAAACGAGAAAGAAAGATTCCATTAAATACATCTCTTTGAGTTTAGGAGTGCCAATTCCTATGAGATGAAAGTTTTTAAAGTCCTTCATTCGATCTTCTCGATGAAGCTCCATAAGGCCAATGATAATAATAATCCCCAAAAAGAGAATAAACTTTCCATACCACTGAAAGATAAGATTTAAGCTGCTTAAAACTGTTGTGATCTTAGTAAAGACTCGCCTCACATCAATTGAGGAGACATTGGGAAGATTTTCATAAAGATCGGCTTGAAGCTCTTCGACTTTAACATTGGAAGTTTCAATAGATGCGATAAATGTTTGAGGAGCATCTTCAAGGATGCCAGAAGAGAACGATATAAAAAAGTTTGGATCAAAACTCTTCCAATCAATTTTACGAATACTTTTGACAATGGCCTTTTGCTCAATGCCTAAGATATCAAACGTCATGGTCGAATCGAGTTTAATACCAAGAAGATCAGCATAACCCTCTTCAATTGAGACATAAGGAACTTCTCTTTCCTCAGGTTTCTGACTAAAAAAATCTTCTCCCTCAATGATCTTTTCTGAAGGAGAGAGTTTCGCTTGATAACTTAAATTCACGCCTCGTTCAAGAAACCTGTCTCTTCTTTCTGACTCTCTTGTCATGACTTCTTCTTTAAGCTCGGTGACTTCTTTGCCATCAATTTTGATTAATCTTGCTCGCACCAGAGGAAGAACACGTCTTGAACTCGCCCCGTGTTTCGCAAGAACGTCTTCAAGTTTCTGATTCTGTTCAGGTTGAATATCAAAAAGAAAAAGCCCTGGAAGTTTTTGGTTTTTCTCAAAACTTAAACCTATTTTCAGTCCTTCAGATAACGAGTTGACAAGACCAAAGAGACCTATGGTCAGAGCAAGTAAAAAGATACTGGCAATACTATAGACCGAAAATCTTGTCATATAGGAGATCCCAGCAAAACGGTAAGGACGCTTCTTTAATGAAAAATATTTTTCAAGTCCTACAAAAATGAACTTAGAGACAATAACCACAAGGACAAGCGAAACAATAATCCCTCCCCAGAAACTTAAAAGAACCTGTACGGAAGGAGTCATAATAAAGGCCATAAAAGCAAGATAAGCAATAAGAAGACTGAGACTTATCCAGTATAAACGGTTTAATGTTTTTTCTTTATAAATACTTTTAAGCTCAAAACTTATTAAAAAGATGGTAAGCAGAATGTAACTGATAAGAAATTGACCAGACTTTAAAAGATAGAAGCTCATTGCAGGTTTTTCAATGGCCAGATTAAAATTTTCACTCAATGCCTTCATCACAATAGGAAGACCCAGGAAACAAACCAGACAGATGAGAGCTGCGGCCAATAACCCCAAAACATTGTAGCCAAAAGCGTAGAGCTTAAAAGCCTGGAAAGTATTTTGTCCAAGCTGGTAGAGGTTTTTCATGGATTCTTTTTGTTTTTGAAGGGACTTTTGAATCACAAAACTTATGGCAACGATGGCCATCACAAGACAAACAAAACTCCCAAGACCTAAAAAATCACCAATAATTTTCACTGAACGAGAAACAAACTCTCCATTTTCTTTTGGAGTTCGTACATTGACTCCCTTACCTTCAAACTCTGTTTTGAAGTCTTGAATAAAGCTTTGCTTTCTTTCACTCTCCCAATTATCGGGAAGCTTAAAATGTTTTTTATATCTTACTGTACTTCCTTTTGAGATTAGCCCTAGAGTTTTAAAGTGTTTAACACTGAGATAAACTTTCGGTGCCAAAGCTTGACCTTGAACCAAAGCCCCAGGATCATTTTCAATAATCCCTTTAATTTTAAAATCCCTTGAACCAATCTTAACTTTATCCTCAAGACTGGCTTGAAAAAGATTCATCGCCTCTGGCAAAGCCCAAAGAACGTCATCAGAGTGAAAGCTTTCTTTGTGTTCGTTTGGGATCAGACTCCCATAAATGGGGTAACCTTCTGGGACTAAGACTAATTGAAGAAGACGAGTTCTCTCATTAGAGGTCGCCATTGTATAAAGAGAATAAACATTAAAAAGTTTGGGGGTCTCGCCATTAAAGGTGCTTTCTTCAGCAAACTCTTCAATCTTTTTCTCAGGGAGCGCAAGTCTTGAACTCATCACAAGGTCAGAGCCTAAGAGTCTTGAAAGGTTGCCACTTAGGTACTGATCCACTCCACTTTTAATCACCTCCACAAGCACAGGTGAAAAGAATCCAAGAGCAATCATAAAAAAGATTTGCAGCCAAAGACGCTTTTGATGAAGAAAAACTTTTTTAAGATAAAGCCAAGTCATAAACTACTGAACCTTATCCTTATCCACATCCATAAGGCAAAGCGTCCCACCAGTAATGGAATAAACTTTTTCACATTTTTCTGCGAGTTCTTGATTGTGGGTCACTAAGATTAAGGTCGTCTTTTGAAGATCGACTAATTGAAAAAAGAGATCCACAATCTTATTTCCATTCTCAACATCGAGACTACCGCTAGGCTCATCTGCGATGAGAACCTCTGGTTTCACTGCAAGGGCCCTCGCAATGGCCACTCGCTGTCTCTCCCCTCCACTCATTTCACTGGGAAGATGATCTTTTCTATGGGAGAGACCAACCTTATCAAGGTAATCTATGGCAATTGACTCACTATCTGGAATACCCTTTAAAGAAAGAGGGAAAAGTATATTCTCAAGCGCTGTAAAATGAGAAAAAAGATGAAAATTTTGAAACACAAAACCAATCTTTTCTAGTCGAAGCTTTGCTCTTTCATTTGAGTTTGAATTCGAAATCATTTGCGAGCAAATTTCGACACTTCCCTTTGAAGGAAGGGTCACTCCTGAGATGATATCCAATAAAGTTGATTTACCACTTCCAGAGGGGCCAATAATGGCAACTTTTTGTCCTTTTTGAATTTGAAGGTTAACTCCTTCAAGGACTTTAACTTCTCGAGTCCCCTGTAAAAAAGTCTTTCCTAAATCTTTAAGCTCAATCAAATTATCGCTCATACTCACTCACATTATTTTATAACGGTCTTTAAAACTTTAAGAACATTTTTAGCAATTCGTTTATGCCCTTTCTCATTAGGATGAATTCCATCCTCAATGTTCATGTCTTTTTCCCCGGCAACTCCATCAATTAAAAAAGGAATCAAAGGAACGCTCCATTTTTTTGCTAACTCTGTATAAATCTTTTCAAAATCATTTTGATACTTCTTTCCATAATTGGGCGGAACTTTCATCCCCGCAAGGATCACCGGCACTTTATTATTAAGAGCAAACTCGATGGCCTTACTTAAATTCTCTTTGGAAGACTCAATCTTTACCCCTCGTAAGCCATCATTAGCTCCTAAGGCCAAAATGAAAAAATCAGGTTTCGCTTTTAAGAACCACTTAATTCGTGCCAGGGAGTTTGCTGTTGTGGAACCACTCACTCCTCCATTAACCACAGTAAATTTTTTTTCCTTTGATCCTTGATTGAGAAGTTCCTCAAGCATGGCGGGATAGGAATACTCCTTACTGATCCCATAACCCGCAGTAAGGCTATCGCCAATTATCACAATTTTTGTCTTTTCTGCTCCACGAGCGAAACTAGTGAAAACAATGACGAGATTGAGTAAAATTAGGACTTTCAAGGTTCGTTTCTCCCGATAATGGAATGCGTCGAGAAGTTGGCAATTAGCATCCACCGAATGCCCTATTTTATGGGCATTTTCATAGGATTTTCAATGAGATAGTCACTAGACATTTTTTTAATGATCTTATTTCTCGAGGGTGTAATCTACACTTAAGGTCAAGAGATCTTAAGGAACTAACGATTAGGTATGTATGACAAATAAGTCTTTAAAAAGCACATTTTACGTACTGATTCTGGGAGCTTTGCTTACTTCCTGTGCGGGTCCAATGGATCCCTTTGGGGCCAAAGAGCTGGGCCAAGTGCTCAAGGACAACTCAAAAAACCAATCAAAAGACCTTCTCAATCATTTTGACTTTGATGATTTTACTGAAAGTCCTTCTCTTGCACGAACTCCCGCAAGTGAAGGTAAAAAAATTCATCCTGACCACAATCATCAAAGAATTAGCTTTTATCCAGAAAAACAAAACTGGCATGACCGATTTGATTTTCAAATCATTATTGAAGACGAACTTGGAATTCCCTACGATTATGAAATCCAGATTCTTTACAATGGTACTCCCCTTTCCGATTCTCAACTTCGAAATTTTAAAGCAAGCTACACCAATGATAGAAAAAAACTGACCCTAACAAGTTCAAGTTTTAGATTGCCAGTGATGAAAGATCACGACATTCATGTTTTTTATTGGAGAGATCTTGAAACACCTCCTATGATTTCAAGCTTTGATTAACCTACTTGCCATCCCTTCCAAGGGAAAAACAAAATTTCACATTTTGACGATTTCACGGATAACCAAAAGCTTTTCTCTTCAATTATGAGACTCTCAAAATCAAGAGGAATCAACCCAAACTTTCTCTCTGCACTTGTGGCCCAGGAATCAAGTTTTAATCCAAAAGCTGTAAGCCCCGCAAGAGCATTAGGACTTACACAGATTACTCCTATCGCTGTTGATCAATTAAAAAAGACCCATGGCCTGTCTTGGAAGATTCATCCTGATTCAAGACAGCTTAGTTATCCAGAACTTAAGCTTGCGGTTAATATGGACTATATTCATAACCAAAATGATTGGAGACTTGATGAGAAGAAATCTCTTTTAGGCGCCATGTATTACATCGAATACCTTGATCAGTATTGGAGTAAGGCCCTTCCTGTAGAAGTTGATGAACAGACGAAAACAGATCTTCTCACTGCAAGTTATAATAGTGGTCCCGCTCGAATAAAATATCTCTTTGAGCAAGATGGAGACAATTGGAAATCAAGTTCAAAAATTAAAGAAGCTATTAAATATTATAAAAAAGTCAAAAGCTATTGCTATAGCTTTGAGCACGGTAAACAACCAGAGAAAGGATAATCATGAGAGAAAGACCTTACTCCCGGTTCTTATATTTATTCATTGCAGGCGTGGCCCTTATTGGACTTCCCTTACAGGTTTCCTATCTTTATGGACATCATCTCACTCAGGAATGGTCTCAGATTTGGGATAAGTTAACTGGAACCAACGTTATCCTTATGGGTCTTTTAATTGGACTCTGTGTTGGTCTTTTAAGAGCAAGCTTTTCAAAATTTCTTCTCCCTCTTACTTTGGCCATTATGATTTTTAATAATGTCATAGTCGGTATGGATGGAGCTGATTTTACTCTTTTAGAAACGTTCGTGGCTTCTCTTTCTCTAGGGGCCTTATCTCTATGGATCATCTCAAGGCGAAGTTATAAGGCCATGACAAATCGCTCTCTTCAATGGTGGCGCAGTGACCCTCGGTATGAGCTCAACGTTCCGGTAAAACTGGGATTAAATGAATTAGAAAGACAAGATTTTTCAACTTTTGATATTAGTCGATCAGGCGTTTTTGTGAAAACAAATTCAGAACAAGGAATTTTAAATGATCCAAAGCTCAAGCTTGGTGGAAACTTTCTTCTTTATTTTAAAGATTCAAAGTCTCCAGTGAATGTTGAGGTGGTTCGTCATCAAATCTCTCAGTCTGGTAAGTATATGCAGGGTTTAGGTCTTAAATTCGTCGACCTTAAAACTCACCAAAAAGCTCTTATTCAGGATCTCATTCGAAATCAAGTGGGCCATTAAAAATCTCCCGTATGTGTGTTCGTGTGTTCGGGAGAAGGTAACCGGCTCCTGGTGTTGGAGCCGGCTACTCCGGGCCTTCTTCGGAGGGAGGGAAGGAAAGCACACGTCCTTCATGAGTAACTCAGGCCTTGAGTTACTTTTAGAGAGTTTTGGGAAAGGGATGAAGTGTGGTGATGCCTCCTTGTTAGAGTGAGCCGGGCGGGGCTCAACTGTCTTGCATAAAACTCATCCCTTAAAGACTGGAAAAATTGGAAAAGAGAGTTCATAGGTTTCACAAAAGAAACTAAAAGGTCTTGGCGAAAATACATGAGAGGGAGGTTGATTTCCTTGTGCCCTTCCCTTTTAGTTTCTTTTTTGTGATTCATTTTTAAATTCCTTTTTAAATGCTTTGAACTTTAGGTTTTCTTAAGCTCTGAAAACATATTGCCAAAAAGAATTGTCAAAAATGTCAGAGAAATGAAAAATTGAAATCAAAAGGTGAGAAGGTTTTTTGCCGCGCGCAATGCCAGTTTGGCTAACTATAAGCTCTACTGTGCCTTGAACAAAGCATCTCTTTCACCAACGCACCGCTCTGGAATTTTTATATGCATAAAAGTGTGAACATTATTGTTAAAAACTCTGAAGGTAAATTCATATTACAAATGCGAGATGGAACTCCAGGCATATGCAATCCGCTTAAATGGAATTTCTTTGGTGGAAAAATTGAGCCCAATGAAGACCCATTGTCGGCAACCATTCGAGAATTTAAAGAGGAAACTGATATTTTACTCTCTCCAAATGACTGCTCTCTTAAAGCTGAGATGGTCGCCCTTGATAATAAAGGAATAGTCTATCTTTATGAAATTACCAAACCAATCGAATTGGATGAAATAAGACTTCTAGAAGGTGCCGGTCTTGGAGCTTTTACGCTAAAAGAAGCCTCACTAATTGAGATCACGGTACAAACGCAAAAGCAATTTGAATTAATTTAGTTTTTTAAATTATGCGCCTTTAAAACGATACCCAATCCCCCTCACCATCTCTTAAAAAGGTACGTGGTCACCTTTGGGGCCACATGCATCTAATGTAGTCAGCCCCATAAGTAACCGCGTACCTATATCTCCCTCAGTAGGTAGCTATTATAGCAACAAACAAGATAAAAAGACTCGGAAATACTTAATCTTTGACCAAATGAAGCCGATATTTATCTTATGATACGCTCATTTGTGTTGATATTGTTTTTCTGGACACTTGGCTGCTCGTCAACAAGTAAGACATCACACTCATCTAAAGATAGACGACCATCATCTTTATCCTATCTGAAAAATTTATCTTTTAAATGTCTTGATGTTCTCAACCATTTCATTCAAAAAAATCATCATAGACCGTTTCCTAAAATAGATGCAGCTCTAGGCAAAAATTTTTTTAAGCCTATCGATGAGTGGGGATTTCCTGAAGATCGCCAATATTTTCTCCTTGGAGGTGATGAATTCTATATTCCAGGGTTTACAGGAGGAGCAAGAGCAACCACTTTTCGAAGTATACAAAATGATGATTTTGAAACTGCTGTAATCTTTAAAAAATATTATGGTGAAAAACGTTTTTATGGAGACATGGAAGCTTTATCACTTTTTAAAGAACTAGATGACTCTCATAAAGCATTTTATATACCAAAAATTAAAATAAGTGATAGAGCCCCTTATACATATGAATCAGAAAATATTATGGGTAAAAGTATTATGGGGCTATTGGGAAGAAATAGTAATTTGGAAATTTCTGACAAAATCCAATTGACAAGAAACTTCAACAAAGGACTTAGAAAGCTCAAAGAGTTACTCGAACAAAACGGCAGCGGAAAATATCTCTCATTGGTTTCTATAGGTTATGTAGGAGAAAAGCCATTTGGGGAAAAATTACTTGCGCTAGAAGGATTAATTAAGAATCCTACAATATACGGAGATGAAGAGATAAAAATCTCTATTCGATCTGATAATGTAATTCTAGAAGAAAGTGATGGATTAAAAAGTTTAAGTGAACTAAGAATGTTTTTAATTGATCCTGAATGAGAAGGAAAATCTAAAAATGGAGGCAGGAAAAGATGAAAACGAAAAATACGTGAAGGTGTATTTGCCTGCTATTCATCAAGGGTTAAGCGGCTAATTCCTGAACGACCTCAGGGCTAATATGGTACTCTTTGCCAACTTTTTTCGCAGGCAAAGTTCCCTTCTCAATCCACCTTAGAATCGTTCTCTCTGACTTCCCTAAAATTTTAGCGGTAAGTTCTACTGTGAGCCAAGCCTCATCATTATGTGAAATGTCTAAGACTTGAATTTCAACAAGCTTACCAGACTTAGAGTAACCAGCAAAAACATCTTCGGAAATTTGATCGTCTCGTACAACCTTTTCTTTACTAAAAACTATTGTAAATGCATCGGCGTCTTTATCGTAGGATAATTTCATTACTTAGGCCTCCAATCGACTAAAGTCGTGATTACTATAAGATGAGGTTCTTCAATTGATATGGAAAGAGATACATTATTATCTTTTCTACCTTTAATTTTTTTATAGACCCACCACTTACCTGGCTTCTTTTTAGCCTTTGATTTACCCGTTTCAATTATTTCTTGAACAATTGATCTTGGGATATCTCTTTGCGCCATTCGTTCAAGCGCATGTTGAGTTATAATCAGTTTGTATTTTTTGCGCCTAAAAGTAACTTCTGTAAGCATCTAAACCTCAAAACGAATATATCAGACATATCCGCCACATACAAGACACACAGTTAAGAAAAGGCACCTCTTTGACTCAAGTCTCTAAGATCCCTTAAAACGATACCCAATCCCCCTCACCGTCTCAATAAGATCATCTCTAAGCTTCTGTCTAAGCTGGAGAACATGGGTATCAACAGTTCGAGTGGTGGGATAGTTTTCATAACCCCAAACTTTATTAAGAATCTCATCTCTTGAAAAAGCTCGGTTGGGACTTAGAGCTAATAGCTTTAAGAAATCAAACTCCATTTTAGTGAGTTCAACTTCATTGCCTTCAAACTCCACTTTTCTTTGAGTGAGGTCAATTTTAAGCTCCCCTATTTCAATAATTTCATCCGCCTGATCATCTGTAGTCGTAATAAGCTTTGAGGTTCTTAAGTGGGCCCTAATTCTTGCTGCAAGCTCTCTAGGTTCAAAAGGCTTTGCCATATAATCATTGGCCCCAGACTCAAGACCTATGACTTTGTCGATAAGCTCAGTTCTTGCAGTTAACATGATCACAGGAAGCGCTTTTCCGTCAGCTCTTAACTCTTTTAAAAGATCAATTCCCTGCCCATCGGGAAGCATCCAATCGAGGACCACAAGCTCTTTATCAGTGAAATCGACTTTCCTTGCATTTTCTAAAGAACTAACAAGCTCACAGTCATGACCTTCTCCGGTGAGGAATGTCTTTAGAGAAGGTCCTAGGTTTTCGTCATCTTCTACAATTAAAACTTTGCTCATTCATTCTCCTTTTTGTTCTTTATCTCTTTACAAGGAAGTTCCATCGTAAATGTCGTAGGCCCTTGAGAAAAAAGAAGTTTCCCCTTTAAACTTTCAACGACTTTTCTGACGATATTAAGACCGAGACCGGTCCCTTCACTTTTTTGTCCTTTGGAAAATTCTCTGGTGATCTCATCAAGAGTTTCAAATTGGCAGTCTCCACTATCGCTCACTGATATAAAAAGGCAGCCTTTTTGCTCTGTAAGATTAATGGTGATTGGCGCCAAACCATGATCAATGGCATTCTTTAAAAGGTTCAGAACACAAATTCTTAACCAGTACCAATCAGTCGCAAACGTGAGGTCCTTTTCTAAAAGATTTAATGTCATGGGATTTTTTTCACGATCCTCTGGAGTAAGCCCCTCTTGATATTCAAGAACAATATCTTCAACAAAATCATTCACAGAAGGAAAGACTTCGATATTAAAGTCAAAAAGGCCTTTGAAGTTTTGCGACTTAATATAATTTCTCGACATATCAGTCAGACGCTTCAATCGATAGGCATCACCAGAAATTCGAAGGAGAATCTCTTGAAGAGGATCACTTAGCTTCTCAAAATAAGGAGATAAGTTTTCAACTTGTAAAAGAAGACTTGCAACCGGAGTTCTAAACTCATGAGTGAGAACTTGAAGTGCAAGACGCTTTCTTTCGTCTTCAAGTCTTTGGGCTTTAAGCTTATTGATAATAAGAACAATAAGAAAACCAAGGATAATGATACAGCCCAGAAAAACCACAAGGGTTGTGCTGTTAAGAAGAGAAAAAACATGGCGCATGGAAAGATCCCAACAGATTTCTCCATCTCGATAAAAACAGTGTTTTCCAGGTCTGTAATTATGAAGGATATAGTTTGAATCTTTTAAAAAATGTTCAAGATCATCACGAAGATAAAACCTGTATTCTAATAATTCCGTAAAACCAGGGTATTTAATTCTTGCGAGGAGAAAGTCTTTCGTAAGAATTGTCCCCTTCCCCGCAACGATGTCTTCAAGAGTTGAGCGGTCGAGGTGCTGTAAATAAACAAAAACCCCTTCAAGAGGTCCAATCTGAGATCTTGCCCAAGCAAGCTCTCCAACGTGAAAGAGATTGAGATGTCCTAAAACCCAGTCTCGGGTGGAATAGACACCGTGGGCACTTTTATAAGCAAGGGCCGCATAACTTTGTCCTGAAGGATGAAGATAGGGAGCTGAGTAAAAGAAACTATTACTCAGTTTCAATCTCAAGCCACAGCGAAACTCTTCCCAGACCCAGACCTTTTCATAATTGGCTGAGGTGAGAATATTGTCCATGTCTTCAAAACATTTTTTATCGGAAACGTAATCAAGACCTGGTTTAATGGCCTTATTAGGAATGGTGTAAACCGGATCTAAAAGCTTTGCTCGCTCACTATTATGATAGAGGCTTCTAAAATTAACGATGGCCCTAGGAGCAACTTGTTGTTGAAACTGCCATTTGATCTGGTTAATTTCGAGAACTTCATTCTTCGAGGGAGTGTGAGTATTTTTCAAAGATAATGACATATACCCGGTCACAAAAGCTGTGATTATAGAGGTGAAAATAAGGACAAGGTATAAACGCATTCAATGATCCCATCGGACTAGCCTACTCCACTGTAGACTAGATTTAATTCAGAGCATTCAGGTCAATGTCAATTTTGTGAAAATTCTGTCACGAACACATTGGATTTTAAAGATCTATTGCCATTGACACACTCCAAAGGGCCAAATCCCCTTACTATTTCCAAGACCTCAGTTAGGGAACGTGGTATGATTCAGCTTTTTAAAAGCCACTCTAGCTTAAGGATATAGCGCATGACGTCTAACTCAAAAGATTCAGTGAGATATATTTTAGGAATTGATCTTGAAGGAGTTCATGAGAATTTGATTGAAAACGGTCTCAATTTAAAGACTGATCGAATTATTGAGATTGGAGCTGTTCTTTGGGACGCAGAAGAAAACCAGCCCGTTAAGATTTACTCTGAGCTCATCAATGAGCCAGACCGGCTGAGAATCAATGAAGAACTCCAAGAATTGACTGGAATAAGTGAACAATCATTAAAAAGATGGGGAACTAAAAGCAATCAGTTCGATAAAGTCTTTCAAGAACTCGACTCTCTTATTGAACATGCAGATGCTTTTATGGCCCACAATGGACATAACTATGATCTTCCCATGCTTTCAGGGTTCTACGAAAGAAACCAAAGAACACTTAAAGAGATGACTTGGCTCGATACCAGCCTTCATGTGGAATATCCTAATAAGATTCAAGGCAGAAGTATGATGGCGCTAGAACACCAACATGGCTTCATCAACCCTTTCCCTCATCGCGCTGTCACCGATGTTCTTTCAATGTTTAAAATTGCCGCAAAGTATGACATGCAAAGAATGAATAAACTGGCCAACTCTCCTATCGTTCAGCTCATTGCTGTTCTCGATGCTCCCAATTGGAAAAACGCAAAAGAAGTTAAAGAGTTTAATAAAATTAAAAACCGTATCGCCAAGTCTAAATTTAGATGGAATGCAGAAAATAAAAAATGGATTCGCGAGGTTCCTAAACTTCTCTTAGACGAAGATAAGATTAAATTTGACTTTGACTTCTATATAAAAGAACTTTGATCTATGACTGATTCGACGACCCCTCAATCAATTCAAAAGCCAAATGCAAGTGGTGAGAAAAAAGAAAGTGCTTTTCTCAATATCCTCTTAAACGTTATCGCCCCAATGCTGATACTGACTAAACTCAGTAAACCTGAAGCATTAGGGCCTGTTTATTCTCTCATCCTTGCAATCTCACTTCCTATTAGCTACGGGCTCTACGACTACATCACCAGAAAAAAGATGAATATCTTTTCGATTATTGGTCTTGTGAGTACTCTTCTCACTGGTGTCATTGGGCTGATGCAACTCAATCGAAACTGGCTCATCGTTAAAGAAACAGCTGTTCCAGGATTGTTCGCAGTCATTACTCTTATTGGAAAAAATAAAAAATGGGCCATCGTTCCGACATTTTTAGGTCAGGCCCTCGATCTTGATAAAATAAAACAAGGTTTTGTAGAAAATCA
This sequence comes from Bacteriovoracaceae bacterium, assembly GCA_049599895.1. GTDB lineage: Bacteria > Bdellovibrionota > Bacteriovoracia > Bacteriovoracales > Bacteriovoracaceae > JBMYPC01. The sequence continues at coordinate 17,630 of JBMYPC010000003.1, forward strand.
AAAAGAAGAGGATTATACAAAGTTTATCGACTTCACCACATTCTCATTAGCGGGAAGTTTCGTTCTCTCAGCTGTTCTCAATTTCATTTTAGCCTATATCATTCTTGAGGGAGAGCCTGGAAGCCAGCTCTTCAATGAAAGTATCGGAAAAATGACAGGTCTTTCTTTTCCAGTAATTGTCCTTCCCATGATGGTTGTCATGGGATTTGTCTTTATGAAGATGTTTAAGATGATTAAAGATCACGCCGGACTTGAAATCGAAGACGTTATAAAAAAATAATTTTTCATTTTAAGGAGTCAAACCCATGGATTATCGAAAATTAGGAAATACCGACCTAAAAGTCAGCAGCATCTGTCTTGGAACTATGACCTGGGGAGAGCAAAATACAGAAGCCGAAGCTCATGAACAACTCGATTATGCTTTAGAAAGAGGGGTCAATTTCATCGACACAGCTGAAATGTATCCGGTCCCTCCAACTGAAGAAACTTATACAAAAACAGAAGAATACATTGGCCGTTGGGACAAACTTAAAACCAATCGTGATCAAATCATTGTCGCCACTAAAATTGCAGGAAAAGCTGAATGGCTTCCCTATGTAAGAAATGGGAAAAACTGCTTTGATAAAGAGAACATCAAAGCCGCAATCGATGGCAGCCTTAAGAGATTAGGACTTGAGTATATTGACCTTTACCAACTTCACTGGCCAGACAGACAAACGAACTTTTTTGGCCAACGAAGCTACACTCATAACCCGGAAGATACATGGACACCTCTTGAAGAAACTCTTGAAGCTCTTCAAGAGATTCAAAAAGAAGGAAAGGTCCGCCATTTTGGTCTTTCGAATGAAACACCTTGGGGAACAATGAAGTATATGGAGCTTCATAGAAGTAAGGGTCTTCCACGAATGATGTCGATTCAAAACCCTTACAACCTTCTTAATCGAACTTACGAAACCGCCATGGCCGAAGTTTCTCACCGAGAAGAATGTGGGCTTCTTGCCTACTCACCAATGGCCTTTGGAGTTCTTAGTGGTAAATATCTTGGTGGAAAGCGCCCCGAAGGATCAAGGCTTACCATGTGGGATCGGTTTGCTCGTTACACTTCAAAAAATGCAGAGGCCGCGACTCAAAAGTATTTTGATATCGCTCAAAAACACGGAACAACTCTAGCAAAGCTCTCTCTTCAATTTGTAACTTCAAGACCTTTTGTTACCTCCAATATCATTGGGGCGACCAGCATGGAGCAGCTAAAAGAAAACATCGATAGTACGGAACTTGAGCTAACCGCTGAAATTTTAAAAGAAATCGACGCTGTCCACGAAGACAGTCCAAACCCTTGTCCATAAGGGCTGATGGCAAAATCTTCCAGGGCCAAACTTAGACTTTAGCCGCCCAGAATTCTCTCCGAAAGGTAGTAAAACCCTGCAACCAGAGAGGACTTTAATGGCCCTGGTCAAACACAATTCCTGGACAAGACGAAACTCTTTAAAGGACCGTTTAGACAACCCTATTGTTGAACATTTCCACAAACTCGAAGGACGAGATGTATTCCCCTACAACCTAGCCTGGGAATGCTTAGCTGAACTTCAAAAGACGACTCAGAGTCAAGAAGAACTTTTGATTTTCATGTTAGAAGACATTCTTTTTACTTCTCTTTACGCCACCTTTTATGAATCACTTCTTTTTACGATTCATCACTATCCGGATCTGGCCCTAGAACTTATTGATCAGTTCGAAGCAGACTCAAGAGAAAGAGAACAGCAAATAAGTGAACAAGTTCATGCTCATTTTAATTATATTGAGAATCACGGAAAATGTCCTGGATGTGCTCATTGCCAACACCATAGCGATGTGGATGAACTCATTGAGAAGTGGGAAGAGGGTGATATGAAATTTTTCAGAGATCTTTATATCGGAATGAACACCATTCAATACACAATGGAACACATTATTTATGACGTGCTTCCCTTCAACGAAAAGATGATTTCTCACCTTACAGAGAAATCAATTCTTCAGGCAAGAAAAGCGATTTATGCCTTTGCTGAGCATAAGCTTTATCAAGCAAGATTAAATTAATATCAAGATATTCTCCGCTCTTATCATGAGAGCGGAGTTTCCTTATCCTCCTTACAAAAATCTCACAACTCCCGCATTCACTGACCTACATCAGAATCAAAAGAGACTTTTGTCAGTGGCTCCAGTTTCGATGTGATTCATATCAGTTTCAGACCTTTTGAAGCCCATACAAATTTATCCTACCTCCCCTCATAATGGGCTTATATTGAGACATCCCAATTCTAGGAGCATTTTATGGCGGGGAAAATCGAACACCAATTTCATGGCAAACTTGAGCCAGCTCAAACAGCAGAAATGATGGAGTTACCTCCAATTGCGATAGAGGCAATCGAAGTTGTCGTATTTTTAAGCGTAATTTTTTGGCTATTCTTTAAGTTTAAAAACTTAATTATCGTCAATTCTTTTCGAACGACTCCAGAGAACACAACAAAGAATCAAAAGAAAAAGCCTGTTTTCGAAACCAAGACAAACTAAGAGTAAAGCCTTCGGGCTTTGCTTCTTTTCATTTTAATATTTCCAGATAGCTGATCCCCAAGTGAAACCAGAGCCAAATGCTGCTGATCCAACAGTCATTCCTCTTTTGAGGACACCTGCTTCAATGGCCTTATCCATACCAAGAGGAATTGTTGCCGCTGTGGTATTTCCAAATTTTTGAATTGTATTAAAGACTTTCTCTTCAGGGATTCCGATTGCCTCGGCAACCTTTGAGTTAATTCTTAGATTCGCTTGATGAAATAAAAAGACATCAATATCGGCAATACTTAATCCCGTTTCTTTCATTGAATGAGTGAGACTTTCACACATCCTTTTTACAGCGTGAACGAAAACAGTCTTTCCATTCATCTGAGGATAATGAAGTCCTTCCTTAAGCATGTTCTCATCAATTCTATTTTCAAAGGCACTTCCCGCTGCTGGTAACCAAAGCTCCTTGGCATAACTACCATCAGCATGAATGTCAGTGGTATAAACTTTAGGTCCATCATCTTTTGCTTCAACAGACTCAAGAACCACTGCCCCTGCCCCATCTCCAAAAAGAACAGAAACATCCCTTCCCCTTGTGGTTTTATCTAAACCTTTTGAATGTATTTCAGCTCCAACAAGGAGAATTCTTTTATACTTTCCAGTGCTGAGAAATTGATCAGCAACACTTAGGCCATAAACAAAACCGCTACATTGCTGACGGATATCAAGGGCAGGAATTTCGGGAATCCCAAGCTTCGCTTGTAAAAAACAGCCACTCCCAGGGAAGTCATGATCAGGGCTAAGAGTAGCGAAAATGATCATATCAAGATCTTTGGCCTCAATTCCTGCAGAATCTAGGGCCTTCTTTGAAGCCTCTAATGCCAAATCTGAAGTTGCGGTTTTACTGTCAACCCAATGCCTTGATTGAATTCCGGTTCTTTGCTGAATCCACTCATCTGATGTGTCCATCAAACCCTCTAGGTCGTGATTAGTGACAACTTTTGGGGGAACATAAGATCCGATACCTGCAAAACGCGTAGCATAACTCATAAGCTTCCTTCGAAGGGGTTATATTCTTGAAACCCTATTTAAATTATTGATGAATTTTATATGCAATTGAGACACTACTACAAGTTAGAATGAGGTTGGATCTTTATCCACATTTCCACACTAACCAACCTTTAAACTCAAGTTTTTAAACATAACCTAATTTTAATAAAACTTCATTGGCCAAAGCCGTCAAGCGTGATAGGCTATTTAAGCTTACCTAAGGAAGGGACCAAGCTATGTCGTGCATTAAACTTATTTTACTCTCTCTCGCATTGGGGCTAGGAAGCCTTAGTGCAAAAGCAAACCCAAGTTATTATCCTGAGGGCTTTATTCAAAAGGCCACATCAGCGGATTCCATATCTGAAGAAATAAAGATTGAACTATTCAAGATTGTTTCTTTCTACCATTACAAAGAAAGAGGTCAAGAACATGACCTCATTGTTAAGAAGTGCCCAAAAAATAGAAACTGTTTCATTCAAGACAGCTCTTTTTCTTACCGCCAAGCCAGGAAATACCTCTTTGGACTCCTCCACTTAAAACAAGATGACCTCGGATATTATGTCAATGATCTCTACTGCCAAAAAACAATTCGTGAAGATGATGGAGTTGCCCCAGGACGAATTCCTAATCATATGAAAATTAACTGTGAGCACACGTGGCCTCAATCAAAGTTTACAGAGGCTTTCTCAAAGCACGCTCAAAAAGTCGATCTCCATCACCTCTACCCAGTGAACTCAAGAGCGAACTCTTCAAGGGCCAACCACCCATTTGGCCATGTTGATGGAGGAAGGCCAGTTAATTCAAGTTGCGAAAAGGCTTACGTAGGAGTTGATTTTTCCGGAGCTCAATATTCTTTTGAACCCCCTCATTCTCATCGAGGAAATGTCGCCAGAGCAATGTTCTATTTTTCCATTCGCTACAAATCAAAAATCAATCCTATTCAAGAAGAATACTTAAGAAGATGGCATCTTGAAGATCCTGTGGATGCTGAAGAAAAAAGACGTAACGATCAGATTGAGGCCCTTCAAAAGAACCGAAATCCGTTCATAGATTATCCAAGACTCGTTTCAACCATCGATGATTTTTAATCTGAAGACCTTTCATCTTCTCTTTCTCACTTTCTTTTTCACTAGCTGTGGTCTTTTTCCAGAGACAAAAAACAATCAAACACAAACTCAGAAAAAGTCTTTTAGGGAAATTGAAAAAGAACGGGCCCTTAAAAAGTACTATCAATTGCGTCTTGAAAGATTAAAAAGAAGAAAACAACGACAACAATCTCGAACCTCAAAAAAGCCTCGCTACTCTAAGCCCAAAGTCAGAGTCGTTCGCCCAAAAAAACCAAAAAAGATAGCAGGAAATCCGGATGAGATCAGAATTGAATCAGAGCAGATTCTTTCTTATCACTGCATGCAACATCGAAAAACACGAAAGTACCCTCACCCAGATAAGTGTCTTCAATATACGAAAATAGTCGCCAAAGAATGCCAAGAAAAATTTGATGTTGATGATAAACAAAGAATTTATTGTATCAATAAAAAGCTTAGGTAGTTTTTCGAAAAATATTACTTTGTATATATATCTTTCCTATGACCAACTTTCAAAACAAGAATAATTAATTCACCATCCAAGACTTCGTAAATAACTCTATAATCCCCTTGTCTGACTCTGTAGACATTATCTTCACCAGAAAGTTTACGACAACCCTGAGGATAAGGGCGAATCGCTAGAATCTGAATAAGCTCAATAATTTTTATAAGATCTTTTTTCGGTATTTTCTTAAGGGACTTTTCTGCAATTGCAGAAACTTTAACTTTATAGTTTGCCACTATCTTTTAACTCCGCAACAACATCTTCAAAAGAGCGAAAAGATTCATTACGAAGCTTTCTCAGTTCTGACAAATCTTCATATTCTTCCAATTTATCTAGGATCGCATCTTCAATAAATCGGTTAATTTTATAACCTCTTGATTCACAGAAATCGTCTAAGGCATTCTTTATATTTTCATCAATTTTTGTGGCCAATTGTTTAGCTGCCATAGATTACCTCTTGGTTGCTTTTATATCAGCATAACACAAAAGGTTATCTTTTTCTAGATAAAGATAGATAGCCACAGTCAATTAGGCTCTAAGGTACTGAAATTAAGAGCAATCACCAATCACAACTAAAGAAAGTTGATATATTTTCAAGCCCGAAAATATCCAAAGAGATATTAGGACACCCATAAAAAGACAAAGAGCTCTTTGGTTTTTTCTTCTTTTTTGAGTAAGTCTAAAAGACAGTATGAAGCTAGAAACTCCAAAAAGAATCCCGATTGCCAAAAACATCTTAAGGATATCGGGGTTATCACAATCATTTGTTGAGGTTTTCGCAGCTACGAGTGTTATGACTGTCGCTAGTATAGAAAGTAAGGCTAAGATTTTCTCAATTGCTCGCATTTAAAGTTTACTCAGTGCCCAAGATTGTAATTTGGTAAATTAATACTCTAAACTTGCATAAATTCCTGGATGATCCGAGACACCTTTTAAGCTAGTCCAGCTATTTTCTTTATGAGTAATGAAGGCATTCTTTACGTTCATCCACTTTGGGATAAGAATATAATCAATTCTTCGGCTTTTTTTGCAATATCCCGATAAACTTTTCTTAGGGAGACAAATCTTTTTGTCATTAACTTCAACTAAAGAACTTTTAAGACGGTGAGAAGGGTTTACTCGAAAATTTGCAACCAAGTCTTCAAACTGAAAAACAGCATTTTTAATTCTCATATGAACTTCATTAACATTTTTAACTGTTGCCCAACCTTTATAACTCGTCATCTGGTTCAGTTTATAGAGGAGCTCCTTAAGCTTTATTTTCTTAAGTTCGAAATCTTTAGTGTAGCTAAAATCATAACCTGTCCCCTTTTCAATCCATGGAATAAAAGAAGACTCTCCAACTCCTGCTCCTTGAGACTTATTGCCTTTATAAATATGGGCATTGAAATCACCAAGAACAATATTACCGCCATAATCAGGATCACTTGCTCTCGCACCAAGGTAATTCCCTAGCCATAATTGAACAGCTGTTGCTTGTTCAAAATGGGCCAGTTTATGCCCGAGGTGAACATTAAAAAGCGTGAACCACTTTTTCTGCCCCTTCACTCGAAACTCAAGAAATTGGACAAAAATCTTATCCCCGTTAACGTTAAATTCAATGTTAGGCATAAGGTGTGTTATGACTTCAATCTTTTTACTTAAAATCAAGGCCATCCCTTCCATGACAAGTCCATTGGGATAAGGATTGGCCCCATAATCAAAAATAACTTTTCCATCCACATCAAGGATACGGCTATTGGAAAAACTATTGGGATCTGTCCACCAGCCAATGTTTCCACGACAGGCCAACAGAGTTTTATAACCACGGTTAGGATTAATTCCCTTTCTCACTCTTATCGCCATGTTCTCATTTCGACTTTTCTTAGGATAAGTTCTATAGAAGTCATCACAGCTAAGTTCACCATCACCACTTGAGGCCACTTCTTGAAAAGCAACAATATCAATGTCATTTGTTGAAATTTGATTGGCAATAATCTTCGCTCGCTTAGAGTTTCCCCTTTCAAGCTCTTTACGATTAAAATAAAAAGGATGAGGTCTAGCAGTTCTTTTCTTTCCGGAAACCTCTTCAATAACTCGAGGCTTTTCACCCATAGGATGAAAGCCGTGAAGATTAAGAGTCATAAGCTTCAAACTCTCAGTGTGATCTTTTTTCATTTGAAAATTTTGAATCTTTTTCATAAACGAATGAGTATTGAAACTCCATGAAATAACAATAAGCAACAAAAACCTGTTTGCAGATCTCAATTTCGCCTCCTCTTAATGAACTGACACATTTTGCCAACAGGCTTTCGAAAAACCAAGAAAAACCATTCTTTTTGTTCAGGTTTTTTATGACATTAAATCACCACAGTGCATCTAATGGGTTGAATTTCAGGGGATTTGGGTTTTACTTTTTTTGCAGTCAATCAATGCTCGCTTATGGAGCTTTTGAGACAGCGAAGAACTTTGCTCTTGAGGCTTTTTTTGAAGTTCACGCTCAAGGTCTTCACAGGAAACAGATGTGAGCTCTCGTTTAATTGTTTCAGACTCTGATACACCCTCTTCATGTGCTGGATGTCTTGAGTACACAACTTCGAGCAAGCTTCCTAATAAGATAAATGAGTAGAATAGAAATCGATTTTTGTTAACGTCCTCCTTGCTGGATTATTTAAATCTCGCTTCTTTAATAATATCGAATGCCTTTCGTACTTGATGGTAACGAAGATTTAAAGTTTCATCTGTTGAGTTGGTATCGGGATGATATTGCTTCATAAGCTCAAAATATCGTCTTTTCACAATCTCATTTGATTCCCTCGGGCTCAATCCAAAAACCTCATAAGCTTCTTCAAGATCAAGTTCTCCATGATCTTCACTTTCATGACCTAAATGATTCGAACGAAAAGTGTTTTCTTCTTTTTGCTCAATTAAAATTTCAAGAGCCGACTGTAAAACCTTAGATGAAATTGTTTCTAAACGACAGAGACCTTCGTCACTACTGTCAAATTCCGAAAAATTATAAAGAAGCTGATTAGGATCAAACTGATTTTCAACTATCCAGCACAGCGACTGAAGATCATTCAAAGAATATTGCTCGATAACATCAATAAGCTGCTCTCGATTGTGAATATAATTTAAGTCATTTTTTTTAGGTTTTTTCAATTGATCGAAACTTTGATCAAACCATAAACAAAGCTCATCTTTTAACTGCCAAAGAGGCCCACTTGCTTCAAACCCTACTTGATAAGCAAAATCTCTCAGCTCATCTCGATCAATAATATGCAAAAAATCTTCACGAAACCTGATCTCACCTTCAGTTAAACCATTTGCAACTCGAGAGGACTTCTCTTGTTCATCACCGAGGACAGAAAGATGCGACTTCTTAAGGACATTCCTCAAGCTTTGAGTAGATAGACATTCAAGGATGAGAGAATCCATTCTCATAAAACACCTCTTAATATAATTTTAAAGGAGATGCGTTAAAAAAGACAAGAAAGATTTAAGATGTTTGTACTGATGAGCTGGCTTTATTCATAAGCTTAGAAACACTTTGAAGAAAGTGTCGTTTTAACCCCGACTGGTCCAGTTGGTCTATGGGATCAAATTCCCCTCGAAGTACGGTGGAAACATTACATGCTTTGGCCTTTAAATAAAGATCACTAAACTCTGGTTCAAGTGAAGTAAAAACTTTTTTAGTCTTAGCCAGTATCGGAACAAGTTCTCCAGCGCACTTTCTGCCAAGAAAATTCTCTTTAAAGCCCTTGTCCTCCCCGTACCAATAGGTCGTTTTTGAATCGAGGTTGTTCTCCTTAAGAAAAGCTTCTGAATCGGTTCTTTGAGAGATGAGATTAGAATCCACAATGACATAATCATCACTTTGAAAAGAAGCCGGGAGTTCTTTATATTCGTTTGTATCAATCCCTGGCCAAGCGATAATTCCATCAGCGTTTTTATAAAAGTCTTTCACAATTGGATTGGAAAAGAGTTGAATTTTTCGAGAAGAGCTTTTGAGTTTCTTTGAAAACGATTCCACAAATGATTTAAAAATTCTTTGCCTGAAATAGAGAGATTCAAGCTCAAGCCTTGAAGTATCAAAGAAATAATCAAGAACAGCAATCCCCTCACAGATCTCCACTCGATGAGCAAATCCCCTTGAAAAGCGTATACAAAGATCGAAGTGGCAAGGAATCACCAACTGCTTACAGGCAGATGGCACGAGATATTGGTGCTTGGCCCAATCGCCTTTGTCTTTTATTTTATGAGTGAGAAAACTTGAGACAATACGATGCTGTTCAATTGGACCGAGAATAGACCCCTCTTGATGAGTCAGAGTAAAGATCGTACTTTTTGGAAAAAGTCCGAGAATAATTTCAAAAACTTCGATTCCAAAATCTCGATGAATAAGATCATCAATAACAAGTGCAACTTTTAAATCATCAAACTTTGTACCCACGACTCACCTTTATCAGTAATGCTTCATCTCAATCACAACCGAGCCCGCTAATAATATCAAGGCCCCTGTGACTTGATAAACATCTAAAGTTGCACCTAAAACAATCCAGTTGAGAACAACCGCAAAAAAGGGAAAAAACATTTCAATTAAAGTACAAAGCTTAGCGGATATTTCTTTTAGGCCTTGATAATAAAACCACATTCCCATAAGGCCAGAGAGAACAACCATCAAAATGATCTTTGGACCAAAAGTAAAAGCAAACTCCACATCATAGCTTGAAGCGCAAAGAGGAATAAGACCGATGAAGGCCGCAAAGAATCTTCCCATCATGACTTCTGGGACACTGAATCCTGAAGAAGTGAGCTTTTTACCAAAAACAGTGGCTGCTCCCCAACAAAAGACCGCAACAAATGTAAAAAGATAACCCCAGAATGCCTCGTCTTGAAATAGTCCTGAAAGGGCGCCATCGCTTTCAAGATACGCCATAATGTCTTTAGAACTAATCAATAAACCGCCTATAAAACAAAGTCCCGCCCATCTTAAAAATGGTCCTTCGATTTTTTCCTTAAGAACAACTCGGGCCAAGACAATAGCGACAATAGGCTGAAACTTTTGAAGAATTATCACTAGTGAAGGATTGATTGAGCCCATAGCCGATGTAAAGGCCAACGTTCCAATCCCTGATGCTAAAAAACCAACCACAAAGAAATAGAAAATTTCCGTTAAAGTAAGCTGAAAGATTTTTTTAAATGATTTAAAGAGAAAAGGCATAAAGAAAAGACATAAAAAGAAATGCTCTGTTAAAACAATATGAAGAGCGGAAGCCCCTTCTCCCAACAAAGGATAACGAATCAAAGTATCAAGGGCCCAAAGAAAACAAGCCCCAAGAACAAAAACTATTCCCTTCACTTATTTCTCCTAGGGAGCTTCATAAAATCCTTCAAATGAGTTTCTCGCGCGCTCTACAATAAGCTGTTTTTTTATTTTCTTTCTCTCTGAACGCTTAAGCCCTTTGCGTTTAGGTACCTGAATTTCAGGAAATAACCCAAAGTTTACATTACTAGGAACAGGTTTAGGAGCGGTCATAAGATAATTCACAATTGAGCCAATCGCTGTCTCTGTTGGAAACTCGAGAGGTTCTTTCGATTTGAGTTTTCTTAGAATTTGATAAGCAACATAAAGACCACAAGTGGCACTCTCTGTATAACCCTCAACACCCGTCACCTGACCCGCAAAATGAAGTCTTGGTTCAGCTTTTGATGAAAGATCAAAATTTAAAAGCTTTGAGCTGTGAATAAATGTATTTCGATGGACACTTCCAAGATGAATAAACTGCGCCTCTTCCATTCCTGGAATCATACGAAAGATTCGAACCTGCTCTTTATAGGTCAGTCTATTTTGAAAGCCCACCATATTGTATGCAGAACCTAGAAGGTTCTCTTTTCTCAGCTGAATCACAGCATGAGGGATTTCACCGGATGGGAGCTCAAGGCCTATGGGCTTCAAAGGACCAAATCTTAGAGTATCAACTCCTCTTTCCGCCATAATATCGATGGGAAGGCAACTCTCAAAAAATTGAAGTTTTTCAAATTTAGCCGGGGGAACTTTTTCAGCTTCGACAACAGCTTGAACTAAAGCCTCGTATTGTTCCTTACTCAAAGGGGCATTGAGATAATCAGGCAAAACCTCTGGACTATCTTGATCTTCTTCATTTTTTGGAACTTCTTTGTGGCGGTCTTTAAAATAGAGCTTAGAATAATCGAGACTATCCGCGTCAACAATGGGCGCAATTGCGTCATAAAAATAGAGATCTGTTCCGGACTGGAAATCAAAAAGCCATTTCTCAAGGGCTTCGGTAGTCAGCGGCCCCGTTGCCATAAGAATAAAGTGGCAGCCAAGCTCGTTAGCAAGTTTAATAGGATCTTCTGCTTCTTTATGATGAATATTGATTAAGGGATGATTTGAGAGTTTCTCTGTAATAAGCCTTGAAAATTCCTCTCGGTCAACCGCCAGAGCGTCTCCTGCTGGAACTTTACAATGACTTGCACATTCTAGGACAACAGAGCCAAAGGCCTTCATCTCTTCTTTGAGAAGACCATGGGAGGAGTGGGGATTCATAGATTTAAGTGAATTCGTGCATACTAACTCAGCAAAGTTTTTGGACTTTTGAGCTGGACCTAAACAAACTTGTTTACACTCCACGAGTTCAACAGAAATTCCATTTTTGGCCAGGAAATAGGCAGCTTCGGATCCTGCAAGACCGGCTCCTATAACACAAACTTTTTGGGATAAAGATTGAGTATTGTCAGACATGTTTTTTATTCCACCCTCTTCAAGAATATGCTATGAATTCTTCATCTTTAAGTTATTTTGCTTAAGGATATTGTTTACCTAGAAAAAGGGCAGCATGCAAATTTTCTTACATCAAACTGGACATACTATTGCTGATTTTGACTCAATTTTTGAGAATGTCTGCCAATGCCTAAAAGATAGTGAAAATCCTGGAATTCACGTGTTTCCAGAGCTCTTTTTGACAGGTTACCCATTACAAGACCTCTGCCTACAAAAATCTTTTATCAATCCCTATCTGAAGCTTCTCGATGACATCAATAATTTTTCAAAAAAGCTTAGTTTTGATGGAGACAGCCTCTTCTTGTTTGGAGGCTTAACTTATAAATTTGACACCAACGGACTTCCAACAAGCATTAAAAACTCAGTCTTTAAGCTTTTCCCTGGAAAAGAGCTAGAGCCGATCTATCACAAGATCCTACTTCCCAATTATGATATCTTTGATGAAAAGAAGTACTTTAAGCCAGGTGGATCCGTCACTGTACTCCCCTACAAAAACCGAAACTTTGCGATTCAGATCTGCGAGGATATGTGGCCAAGCTCAGGACATCCTCATAATCCTCTTGAAATGCTCATTGAGGTTGGCACTCCCATCGATGCTCTCATCAATCTTTCCGCAAGTCCCTATGATTACCATAAACCTCAAGCCAGGATTGACCGGGCCAAAGAAATCACTGAAACTCTTCGCTGTCCCATGTACTACGTAAATAAAGTTGGAAGTGAAGATGAGGTGATATTTGATGGAGGAAGCTTCTCTTTTCATGAAGGAAAAATTCAAAAGCTTGGTAAAAGATTTGAAACTGACATTATCCAATGTGAACTCGCTGATGCTCAAAAGCCCTTTTCTCCTGTTTTATCTGGAGTCATCAATAATACCTGGGAGAAACTCTATTCAGCGAACATTGAACAAGAGTCCAAGGAAGTACTGCCGAAACTGAAAGAACTCTCAGATGATGAATGTGAGGAAATTTTAGAGGCCATTAGTTTTGGAATTGAACAGTATGCAAGAAAATGTGGTTTCAAAAAACTTCTGGTCGCCCTCTCTGGAGGAATTGATTCAACTTTAGTTCTCACAATCATTTCTTTATTTTTAAAAGATAAATTTGAAATCCAAACTATTTATATGCCAGGACTTTTCTCAAGGTCTATGAGCTACGATTTATCTGATAAACTCTGCGATAATCTTAAGCTTCGTTTAAAAGTTCAAGGGATTAAATTCCTTCACTCAGCAACCCGAAACCTCTATCGAGAGACCTTTAATGAGTCCATTGAAGGAACTGTTGCCGATGAAAACATTCAAAGTCGACTCCGAGGTGCGCTTCTCTATCTCCATGCCAATAAGATTGGTGCTATGGTCTTAAATACTTCCAATAAATCAGAAATTGCCGTTGGCTACTCCACTCAATATGGAGACAGTGTCGGAGCGATAAGCCCTTTGGGAGATCTTTATAAATCTGAAGTTTTTAAGCTCTGTCGCTACATTAATAAAAAATATGGAGAGATTATCCCTGTCGAAATTATTGAAAGGCCTCCCAGTGCAGAACTTCGAGAAGATCAAGTAGACTCTGAAAGTCTTCCTGATTATGAAAGACTCGATCCGATACTTGAATGCTTCCTTTCCAATCGCTACGATGCAAATGCCATCGCAAATCTTGGTTTTGATCCCAAAGAAATCAAAAGGGCCCAAGACCTTCTCTTTCAATCTGAGTTTAAGCGTTCACAATTTTGCCCAATTCTCAAACTCAAGCCCAAAAGCTTTGGCTTTGGTCACCGAGTTCCAATATCAAAATATTATTTTCACCAACAATAAGGAGGACTCTATGTCACTTAAATTTGAAAAATTTCTAAAGTCTTGGAGTGATGTAAAAGAAGAACTCACTTCTACAATTAAAAACGCCAAATGGGATGAAATTCAAAACAGTCTCACTACTTTCGTCGATAAAGCTGAAAAAGACTGTCAAAAGGTTATCGACAAGGACATTCCAAAGGCCCTCAAGAAGATTAAGTCAGAAAGAAAATCAATTGAGAAATCAGTTGAAAAAGCCGTGAAAGAGGAAATCAAAAAAGCCAAGAAATTCCTTAAAGAACACAAAAAAGAACTTGATGAGCTTCAAAAATCAATTGAAGGTTTTGTTAAGGAAGCGAAAAAGAGTGCTCAAGACGGCGTAGAGACAGCGAGAAAAACAGTAACAAAGAAAGCGACTAAGAAAACCACAAAGAAAAAAGCAACTAAAAAGAAAGCCGCCAAGAAAACGACTAAAAAAGTGGCTAAGAAAACCACAAAAAAGAAAGTGGCTAAAAAAACCACTAAAAAGGCAGCTAAGAAAACAACAAAAAAGAAAGTGGCTAAAAAAACGACTAAAAAAGCTGCTAAGAAAACAACAAGAAAAACAACGAAGAGATGATCTTAAGGGGCAGACTTTTTAGTCTGCTCTATCTTACTTTTATCTAGATCCATCACATCTGCTGCAAAACAAACTTTTCCGCGACCTGTGTTCTTGGCTTCATACATAACCTTATCAGCAATCGCCAAAATTTGTTTCTTCTCTTTGGCATCCCGAGGAAACGATGCCACTCCAATTGAAACAGAAATGGAAAAGTTTTTACGTGATTGAGAAGCATCATCAAAGCAGATGTAGTCATTCTCTTTAATGGTCCTGAGAATTCTCTGCCCTATTTTGATTGCCATTTCATCATCAACGTCACGAATAATCGCCACAAACTCATCTCCACCATAGCGATAAACATAATCTGTTTCTCGTAAAAGGTTCTTTAGGATTTGCCCAACTTGAAGTAAAAGCTCTGTTCCAATGAGATGGCCATGCCTATCGTTCACTTTTTTGAAATGATCGATGTCGATAAAATAGATATAAAATGGTTCTTCATAAAGATGATAATTCTTTATGCAATGATCAAGATCAACTAAAAGCTTTCTTTGATTAAAAAGAGATGTGACATCATCTTTAAATATCAAATCCTCATATTTGTTGATTTTATGCCACTCTAAAGTATTTCTAACAGTAAAATTGATATAGCGATTCAATAATTCAAAGAACTCGACTTCTTTCACTTGAGCTTTGGTGTTGATGACAACAATATAACAAGTTTTCTCGACAACGAACTTTCTGATAAAAACATCTTTTTCAAGAACATAATCCGTATCGTTTTTGGCGAGATTAAGAAATAACTCTTGATCAGGTTTTGAAAAAGCTTCCCACATTTTTCGATTGACATGAACTCTAAGATGGAATGATTTTTGCCCCTCTCCAGGGATTTCTAGCAATGAAAGACCTTCAAAAGATAAGCTTTTAGTACAAAAAATATTAAGATCGTTAAAGATGCTTTTCACATCTTTTATGATTTCGGAATCATAGGTATATTCCAAAAGTTTTGTCTTTGCGTCTTTTTCTTTCAACTTTGCCCTTTAAAAATTCTCAATTTTTCCTTCTTCTATCGGAAGTTCTTCTTCAAGAATATGGATAGAGCTTCTCAGCGAACTAAGTGCCTTATCAAGTCTGGTTTCAAGCCTCAACTTTTCCTCTAAGTTTCTTTGTTCTCTTTGTGAGACACTTCTTACGTTAAACTCAAGAGAATCCACTCGTCTTTTTAACTCGATGATTTTTTCATCTCGAGCTTTAATTTGTGACTCCGAGTCCATCTTCATAAGTTCAAGCTGGTTTTCAAGCTCTCTTTCTCTATTTCGGACCTTCTCTACATCGATGGAAACTTTTTGTTGGGCCTTATCAAAGTCCCTTTGAAGCTTTTTAATTCTCTCTTCATAAAAAAGTTTCTTCTCTTCACTGAGTCTTAATCGGTCCTTAAGCTCTTCTCTATCGTTGAGCTGTCTTTTTTTGTAAATACTGAGTTCAATCTTCATTTCATCAAGTTCAGACTTAAGTGTGAGATTTTCCTGTCTCAAAACCTCATTTTTATCTTCATAAAGATGAACCCTTTCATAAAGTTTTTGTCTTTCTTCTCGAAGTTCTCTTAGAGTTTTTTGCAACTCTAAAAGCTCTCTTTCATCTGAAATTCCTCCAAAGTTTAAAACCTCTGAGGACTCTGAAGAAGTGCTTTGGCTGAGAATATCTTGAGAATCGTCTTCAGGTTCTTCATTCATTGAACCTGCTGACCCTCCAACTGTTATCCGAGTAGGGCTTTCCGTTGAAAAATCAACCTCTTCATCATTGTCATCGAGTTCATCACTGAGATTGAGTTCTTCATGAACTCCTGTTTTGTAAGGGAATTCAAACTGAGAGTTTTCTTCCTCAGATAAATTTGGAGTCTTATGGGCCTGAAGGTCTTCAACATTAGCAACGAGAGTCTGGTCAGGAAGATCTCCATCGCCTTCTGTAAGATCAAGGGCCACTCCACCTTCATCAGCTTCGCTATCAATCTCACTGGATTCATCAACATCAGGTATTGAAAAAGAAAGTTCTCCACCATCTAAAACGTCATCTTCACTAGAATCTGTTGGCACCTCAATAACAAGGTCCAAGTCTTCACCAAGCTCGAGATCTTCAGCATCATCTTCGTTCGAAGCTTCAAGGTTTATTTCCTCACCTAAATCAGCATCACCTGATTCATCAAAATCAATATTAAGTTCATCCCCTTCACCTGACTCTGACAAGTCTAAAGATTCACCTGCGGCCTCACTCAAATCAATTTCTAGCGAGTCTTCATCAAAGCCAATCTGAATCGAATCACTTGTTAAATCACTTTCACTGGCCACCTTTTCGATTTCGGCCATATCAGGTTCATCAAGATCAATTTCAAGCTCATCCGATGCATCTTCAAGTTCAATCTCTTCACCACTACTGAGGCTTGAGGCTTCTATTAATGGCCAAAGGTCTTCAAGGTCATCCGCATCCGAGTCTAGTGGAGTAAAAAATTCTTTGTCATACTTCTCTTGCCGAGAAGAAACTTTATCAAAATCTTCATCTCCAAAGAAAAATAAACAAGGCACTTCAAGGGATTCGTCATCGCCAATATAACCCAGAGGCAAACATATAAAGTCATAACTCGAGGTCTCAAGCGAGCGCCAGTGGGCTTCCCCTTTTGAAACTTCGATTTCAACTCCACGGGATTTGAAAAACTCTTCTACACTTTCAGGTAAATCTACTATTACACCCTTCAAAGACGACTCCTTGTGTCCAATAACTCTATGATATCAATTAGAGGAATTTGAATAAAGTATGGAAAATACATTCCTCCCGAATACCTGACTCGCCAACTCCGACGTACATTGCTGACTTGCTCAAACATGCATTAACGGACTAAAATATTAGTGAAGAATTATTGCAATAGACACAGGGAATTAATTTTAATGAAATTACTGATTTTAGGTCTCCTTCTTCTTTCTGGAACCAGCTTTGGAAACACATTCTACCCAAGTAACCTTCTCCAAATGGATAGCTACTTTACACATCATGTTCTTGTTGTTGAAAAGTCTACCCATAGACTCTTTCTCTACGAAAATGATCAAGGATATCCAAAGTTAGTTAAGTCCTATCAAATTGCCACTGGTAAAAAAGCTGGCAACAAACTCATTCAAGGAGATTACAAGACTCCTGAAGGTGTTTATGAGTTTCTTGAATTCCTTCCTCATAAAACTCTCGTAAAGCGACATGGTGAACAAGGTAAGATCTATGGAGTTGGTGCTTTTGTTATGGATTACCCAAACCCCATTGATCGAATGAAAAATAAATCAGGTGGAGGTATTTGGCTTCATTCTACAAATGATGAAACTCGAATAGAAAAAGGTTTAGACTCTCGAGGTTGTGTTGTTGCCGGCAATAAAGATCTTATTGATCTCTCGCAATACATCGAACTTCATAAAACTCATATTGTTGTCGTCGATCAAAAAAATTATACAGACCAAAGCTCACATCAAACTCAAAAATTAAAGCTTGAAAAGTTCTTAGAAGAATGGCGAACTTCATGGGTGGACGAGAACTTTAGAAAATATATCTCTCATTATCATAATGAGCATTTTAGAGACCCTATCCGCGGTGAAATTCAGAGCTTCTCAAGCTATAAAAAGAGGATCTTTTCAATCCCAGGAAAGCCCGAAGTAAGGCTTACGAATATTGCGATGCTCCTTAGTGGCAATAGTGCCAAAGTAACATTCAAGCAGCATTATAAATCCAATACAATCAATGATGTTGGTCGAAAGGTTCTCTACCTCGTTAAGGATCAAAATTATAAATGGAAAATCATCGAAGAAAGGTGGTCAAAACTCAAAGACCATGAAAACCAAGATGTTCCTCCTATCGCCTTTAGGCCATCAATGAGATTTTTTGATTCTTATGAAGTTGATAAGACTATTTTTAAGACCACTCAAAAATCAAACAACTAAGCCTTTCGACTTATTTTACTAAAAGAAAGCTATGGAAAATCTATTTGTTAAGAAAAATTGCTCAGTGGTAGTTTATCCTGAAAAGGGAGTGCCACAGTTTTATAAGTTTAGACCTTTTAAGTTTAAGTTTTTTCTTTATTTTCTTCCTACTCTTTCACTACTTTGTATCGTTGGCTTCATTTTCACAGGAATCTATTTCAAACAAATTCGAGAATATGCTCGTATGAAAGAACCTGAGATCTTCAACAAGCTTCGAAATGAAAACGCTGGGCTTGAATCTAAAGTGGGAGAACTTGAAGAGCTTAACTCAAAGCTTCAATCAAAACTAGCAACAGGTTCAGGGGGAAAGTCAGAGGAAGGATTAAGCACACTCAGTCTTTTTCAAATTCCTCCAGGGTTACAAGATACTTCTTCAAGACCCGACTTCTCTATTCGTGAACAAAAACTCGTTAAAGAAAGCCGACAAGTGAAATTCATTTTTAATATTCACAATGAATCAAAATCAGGCGGAAAACTTGCTGGTCACTTTTTTGTTTTAATGAAAACTCCTACAGGAGTTTTACACTTTCCTGACAAAACGAATAGTGAACAGTTTCAACTCACCTTTAACGAGGGTGAATACTTTGCCACTTCTCGATTTCGTCCTGTTGTGGCCACATTTAACTATGACCCTTCAGATCTTGAAACAAACCGAAAAGTTCTATTTAAGATTATCATTTTCTCACGGACAGGGGACTTACTTTACAAGCGAACCCAGCCAATGTCCTTCGAATAAAAAGAGTTAAGCTATGGATTTAAAAGTTGAAGACGAAATCAATCTCAGAAAGCAAAACTTTAGCTTTTTGGGCCAAAATGATAGCTTTGTTGGCGACCTCTCGTTAAACAATGAAACTTTTATCTGCTCTAAAGTTGATGGATCCATTAATTTGAAATCGACAAATCGACTTGTTATCGAACCTTCAGGTCACATTCTGGGTAAAGTGAATTGCCATCTTCTTGAAATCTACGGGCAAATTGAAGGCGAGATTGTTGCCAATTCAAAAGTCATTCTCTACCCAAGTGCAGTTGTTAAGGGCAGCATCAAAACAAAAACCCTCGAAATTCACCCAGGGGCCATTCTCGAGGGTGACTCTCACACCATTCAATAGCTATCATTTCTTTAAAGAAATGAGTCGTACTTGTGTGATGTAATCGGAAGACCAAGCTTCTTTAAAGATGAATAAAGCTTTTTGTCCCCTAGAACGAGGATCGTTGATTTGTTCCAATCAAAGATATCTTTTGCAGTCTTTTGAACATCTTCAAAAGTAAGGGACTTCACAATTTGTGGAAACTTATAAAGTTCTCCATAGGCCCTTCCAACATGATCAAGTTGTACAAGTTGTGAAAGAAAACTTGAAGACTTTTCAAAACGAAAGGGATAACTGCTAGAGAGGGAGTTTTTAGACCTTGTGAAAGCTTCTTTAGATGAAACCCCAGTTTGAACTTGTTCAAGGACCATTTTGATAGAGTCAATCATCTCTTTAACTGACTCGTTCTTAGTTGAAGAAGAAATGATTGCTCTTCCATACTCTTTTTGTCCTGAGATGACAGAGTAGATTCCGTATGTGAGGTTTCGATTGACTCGTATCTCTTCATTAAGCCTTGAGGTGAAGCCTCCTCCGATATACTCACTTGTTAGTGAAAGAAGCTCATCATTATCAAAAGAGCCTTTATTAAGAAACCTTCCAATAATAACATTGGCCTGGTTAGCATTAGGAACTTTTACAAAGTGAATTTTGGCACCACTAAAACTCTTTGGATTATATGAGATTTTTCTTTCAAAAGTCGCTTTTTCACCACTCCATTTGCAGTCATCAATAATCACTTTTTTTAAGTTAAGAGTTTCCTTTGGCCCCGTAATATAAATTCTCTTCTTAACTTCATCATTAAAATACTTAAGCTGCGAAAGGAGTCCCTTGCGATTCAACTTACTTATATCTTTTAACCTTCCCCCAGTTGGAATAACAAAAGGAGTATTATCTAAGGTGATTTGCCTAAACGCTCGGTGGGCCATACTTGAAGGGCTATTCACTAAATTTTTAAGACCCTCTTTCGCACGAGTTTTATAAATTTTAAGTTCTTTATTCGGAAAAGTGGCATCTCGAAAGACATGACAAATCTTTTTTACGGTAGGAATAATGTCTTTTACAAGTCCTGTTACAGAATAAGCCGATTGCTCATGGTAGATGCTTGCTCCATAACTTGCTCCAAAAAATTCAAGATTATCAGAGATATCTTTTTGTGAGTATCTTCTTGTACCAGAGGTTAAAAGATCAAACATGGCATTACTGATGCCCCCAACACCTACTTTATTGTCAGCAATAGCGCCATCGGCAAAATAAGTGATAAACGAATAAGTTGGAAAACGGTTGTCTTCAAGATAAACAACTTCTATTCCGTTCCAATTATATTTTTTAACAGCCCCTTCATCAAAGGCCATCGATAAAGTTGAGTTTAATCCTAAAACTAAGAGAAGTATTTTTTTAATCATATTTATATCCCTATCAACGAATCTTAATGCTTAAACCAAGAACTTGCGAAAATACTCTTTTTATCTTTAAAGAGGTCCTTACAAGCTGAGCGAATTTGCTCGACAGTCAAATTGTTATAAATTTCAATTTCTTTTTTATAAAAGTCATAACTTCCAAAAAAGTTTTCTCTTAAACCAAGAAAGCTTGCCATACCATTGTTCGTTTGGATCCCTTTATAATAATCAACTAAGTACTGATTCTTTGCTTTTTGAAGTGACCTCTCGTTGATTGCTGTATCACAGGATTTAATAAGATCTTTGCTGAGATTGTTCTTTAAAGACTTTAAACTTTTTCCACCAAGAAGTTGTCCATAAATCATGAACATTCCATTATGCTTTAGACGATAACTATAGGCTCCAATACTCGATGTTTGAGGTCTTCTGCCTTTAACATACTTTTGATGAAGAAAAGAGCTTTCTCCATCCCCTAGAATTGTGGATAGCATATCAAGAGCAAAGCCGTGATTTGAAGTCAAAGACTCCCCTCTATAAACCATTCTAAAAAGTGGCAGCTGACTTTTTGATTTGATTTTAATCCACTGGGGATAATTTTCATGATGCTTATAAAGTGAAGCATTATCTTTTTCTTCCTTATAAGACACTAAGCTTTTGTTCGGCTTGAGATCTCCGTAATACTTCTCAACCATTTTAATAGTGTCATCAACATCAACATCACCAGTGATAACCACAATGGCATTGTTAGGAACATAAAACTGTCGATGAAAATCAAGAAGGTTTTCTCTGGTTAAACTTTTAAGATCAGCAATTTCTCCAATGACACTTCCCCCATAAGGAGTCCCCTTAAAGATGGCCTGCATGGTCTTAAGGTAAAGCTCCCCCGAAGGAGAATTTTCATAGCGTTGTTTTCTCTCTTCAAAAACAACCTGCCTTTCTTTAGCGAGAAGCTCAGGCTCCATGTTGATAGCATTCATTCGATCGGCTTCCATGGCCATCACTGTATTAAGACCCGATGAGGGGATATTTTGATAATAGACAGTGGAATCAAAACTTGTATAAGCGTTAGTGTTTCCACCAACTCCTTCGATATAATTAAAAAAGCTCTTTCCTGGAAATTTTGGCGAACCTTTAAAAAGCATATGCTCAAGAAAGTGTGTGGCCCCAGTATTTTTTCCTTTCTGCTCATGCCTTCCTCCAACATCATAAAATGTGTAATAAGAGAGAATAGGAAGTCTTGAGTTTTTAAAAATCAGGACTCTTAAGCCATTATCTAGAGTGTGTTTTTTCACCTGAAGGTCCATCAGATCTGTTTTTTCCTCAGAGCTCGATGCTGATTTATGAGTTTTAGAAACCTGTAATTTCGAACATGAGAACGAAAGAAAAAGAGCAAAAATAACCATCCATGTACGATTGATTGAATGAATCAAGGGAACCTCGCTTTGCGCAATAAAGAAAGCCTTATAATTACGATAAGTTAATCAATATTATCTTAATAGGGGCCAAGTCTACTGACAAGTGAGCAATTAAAGATTCCTTGTGACAATTTAATACCTGAGACGTATATTTTTGATGAAAATTATCAATTGAGATTAATGCTTTGTGTGGTGCTGACTTTAATATTAAAGATTGGAGGGTGGTGTGAAAATTGGTGTTCCTAAGGAAATAAAAAACAACGAAAATCGTGTTGGTCTTGTTCCTGCTGGTGTTAGACAGCTTGTGATGGACGGTCATGAGGTATTTGTTGAAACCAATGCTGGAATTGGAATTGGTCTTACAGATGAAGCTTATCTTAAAGCTGGAGCTAAGATCCTTGACTCTCTTGAAGCGGTATTTGAAGCCTCTGAGATGATTGTTAAAGTTAAAGAGCCTCAACCAAGAGAATTGGATTGCTTGAGACCTCACCATTCTCTCTATACTTACCTTCACCTTGCAGCAGACCGTGAACTCACGACTCGACTTATGGAAACTGGCTGTACTTCTGTTGCCTATGAGACAATTCAGGGTCCACAGAATGAACTTCCTCTTCTGGTTCCAATGTCAGAGGTCGCTGGGAGAATGTCTGTTCAAGTCGGTGCTGCTCACCTTCAACTGGATCATGGTGGAAAAGGCGTCCTTCTTGGTGGTGTTCCGGGAACTCGAAGAGCAAAAGTCACAGTCATTGGCTGTGGTATTGCTGGAACCAATGCCATAAAAATGGCCATGGGAATGGGGGCAGATGTTATCGCGATTGATCTTTCCACAAAAAGACTAGCTGAACTAGATGATCTTTTTGATAACCGTATCACGACACTTTACTCTAATATTGAAACCATAGAGTCCTCTGTCATCCAAAGTGACCTCGTTATTGGTGCAGTTCTTATTCCAGGTGCGAAGGCCCCTAAACTTGTCACAAAGGACATGATCTCGAAAATGGAAAAAGGTTCAGTGGTTGTTGATATTGCAGTTGACCAAGGTGGCTGTATTGAAACCTGCAAACCAACGACTCACCAAGAGCCTACTTTTGAAGTTGATGGAGTCATTCATTACTGTGTTGCTAATATGCCTGGAGCAGTTGCCCAAACTTCGACATTTGCTCTGACAAACGTCACTCTTAACTATGCAAGAAAAATTGCAAATATGGGAATTGAGAAGGCAGCAGCGGGAGATCCGGCCCTTAAGTTTGGAATTAACACATATAAAGGCGATCTCGTTTATCTCCCAGTTGCAGAGAGTTTAGACCTACCTTATACCGAGCTTAAATTCTAAAAGAAGGACGAGATTTGCCCCTAGCAAATTTTCTAAAAGTTGATAAAATTAGATTGTGACTGGTAATAAACTTTTAGACAAAATCATTGTTCTTATCTCTTTTCTTGGAGCTGCAAGTTTTCTTGGAGTCACTGTTTACCGTACGATGATCTACAAAAAGCCAATGCCTAACGAGCAAGCTGAGCTTGAGAGACTTAAAGCCGAGGCAAGAAAAAAGATCTTCGCCGAATCATATAAGCTCCCTCCGCTTACCATTAACCTTCCCTCAAGAACGGTAAAACTAAGGTTTCTCGATATTGAAATGTATCTCGTGCCATTCGAAGCAAAGTACCTGGAGACATTAGAAAAGTTCAAACCTCATATAATCGATATTATTATCGATGCTGCTTCAAAGATTGACCCCTCAG
The DNA here is from genome assembly GCA_049599895.1 of Bacteriovoracaceae bacterium. Taxonomy (GTDB): domain Bacteria; phylum Bdellovibrionota; class Bacteriovoracia; order Bacteriovoracales; family Bacteriovoracaceae; genus JBMYPC01. The sequence continues at coordinate 41,623 of JBMYPC010000003.1, forward strand.
AGCTCAATACTCCAACAGGTAAAATCCTTCTTGAAAGTCGAATAAAAGAAAAGGCCAATGATAAAATTGGCGAGATTGTTATTAAAGAGATTTTGTTTACGAAGTTTATCGTAAACTAAGGCTTAAGACTCCCCAGTTACCATTCCTAGCTGGTTTTTTAACTCTTCTGTTGTTCCAAGGTTATTTGTATCGTCTGTGAGTTCGTTGATGTACTGCTCATACTCAGCTCTTGAAATCTTTCCATCTGATAAATGCTTATCTAGAAGTCTAACATCCATCTTCTTATTCTTTAATGCGCCGCTAAGTAACATGAGGTTCTCCAAAAACAGTTTTAGTAAGTCTTAGTAGGTATCATACTGAAATAACTGTGGCAACAACCACAATACTTTCAAATTAAGCAGAAGCTTAAAACGTTTTTATTGTAGGTATTTAGGTGGTTTATCGTCATCATCATCTGTCTTAACCAGCTTAAGATGACCACCTCCTCGCTTAGATCTCAATGAAGGTTTAGAGCTTTTTTCTCCCAGGCCTTCAAGCCAGTTTTTCACAGTCCCCTTGGTCATAAGAAGCATAGCAGCGAAGCCCATTCCCATATGAAGAAGATGTCCTATTGCCGCAAAACCTTGTTGGAAGAAAGCCTGATAAGTCAAAACTCCAATGATGATCGCACAAAAGTATTTTGCCTTAATGGGAAAAACAAACATGAAGCTGAAGTGCCGCTCAGGAAATAGAATTCCGTAAGCTAAGATCAAAGCTTCACTCATCCCCTGAAGTCCCCCAAGTGGAGCATAGGCCATACCACTTTGGGCCATAATTAAAGAAAGAATAAAGTAGATTAGACCGGCTCCAATACAACTTACACATAAAAAGAAAATGTACTTTTTCTTTCCCCATAGAGTTTCTAACTCGCAACCAACAAACCAAATAAGAAGTGCTGCAAAAAGATAGCTCCAAAGACCAAGACTAAGAAATGGAAACGTAAGGAATTGATAAACATGTCCAGAAAGAACACTTGCTGGGTTTAAGTGAAGTATCGAAAGAAATGAACCACCATTAGCAAACTTCATCAAAAGCGAATCCAGTAAAAAGAGCGCAAACGTTAAAATCAGAAGCTTTTTATTAATATCACTAAGCTTTGGAAAATGGACTTGATTATACTGTTGCAAATTGGCCTCCCGCCTAAGTACTATAACTCGATTTTAAAACTCTTCCTAGAATTCTAAAGGCCTTTTCTGGTTTAATTTTTTCTGTATAAGTCGATCAAGAAAGTATTCCCGATCAAAACCATCCATCATCGATTTGAGTTCTTCACCAGGCTTATAGCTCTTTTTATATTCAAGACCAATCATTCTCAATTGACTGTAATAGAATTCATGAACCTGACTAGAATGCTTTTCATCTAAAGCCGTATAAAATAAAGACTTGTCATTTTTTAGGCGATTAAGCTCTTCAAACTCTTTTAAATCAAAGAGTAGCCGACCTTCAGCGTTGGCTGTATTCCCTATTAAAAAGCTCCCTATAAAAGTGACAAAAATCCTCATCAACATCCCCTAATCTTAGTCCTTAACTCCGTAAAATAAAAGCTCAAAAAAGGTGGTCTAACTGTCGATAAGAAGTATTGCTAACTCATTTGTTTTACAAGGTTTTAGCTAAAGAAATGAGTTTTAAGGGTCATCAAAATTTCATGAAGAAAATAGTAAAATATTTATCACTTCTTAGCACCGTTTTGATCACAAGTTGCGCCCACTATCGAAATCAATCTCCAGTAAGGGCTCCTAGCTCCAATATTAAAAAGTTTCTCTGCCTTCCAGAGATCGCAAGAAAGATCTCACCAAGTGCGAGTCCTTACCGGTTAAGAAAACTCTTTGCCGACTCTCCTCAAAAATTTGAGAGCTTTGTTAAGTCATTGCATAAATTAACTCCAGACAATAAAGAACTCTTGCTTCGACACTTAGGTTCAAAAAGAAACTTTACGACTCTTGAACAGCTTCAAACTCAGCTCTTTACATTTATTAAAAGAAAATTCAACGACAAAAACCTTTCTGTTGATGAAGCTTCTGAACTTTTTAAATATATTTCTGAAAAAGATTTTAAAGCTGCTACTAATCGCTGGGATATGGCCTCAGTCATTCAAAAGATCTTTCTTGATGAAAACATTCATGAACAGGGAACTTACCCTTTTGGAGAAACCTTTGGCCCATTCTATTCAAGACTTAACGAAGCCAAAAAAGCTCTCAGAGAAAGGTTTAGTCGAACTGAAAATTATGAAAGGGCCCTTTTTCAAGTTTATAATAACTATCTTTCTAAACCTGAAGAGATCCCAAGCAATATCGGTTTGATCCTTTCCAGGATCTCTAAGAATTTACTTGGAGACTTTTCTGATGATCACATTGAAATTGTTTTAAAACTTATCAAAAATAAAAGTTTGATTAATGACTCTGAGGAAATTCGATCCGAAAGAATCTTAGAGTTTCTCAGTGACAGCAATGCCTTTGAACATCTCCTCGATGTCAAAAGATCTAATAAGTCTGAGTCTTTTGACAAAATTCTTTCCTATCTTATTCATGGGTACAGAAATTCTGAAAGCAAATTAGCCAATTACTTTGAAGCCACTCCTCTTCCCATGAAAATGCAAAAAAAATATGACCGCTATATGCAGACGAAAGAAAAAGTTCTCGCCTACCAACAAGATCTTCAGGTCAAAACAGATTTTTTTGAAAACAAAGAAGAAGCCTATAAAAAAATCGACTCTGTTCTTCATCAATTTACCGCACTCTATCCACGGACAAATCTTGAAGAGCTCGTGATTATCTTCAATAACTTTAAAAGAACGAACCCTGACTTTGATATTTTTGAGTTTCAAAGTGTAGGAGATCTTATACGCCACATCTATAAAATTGAAGCAGCAGATCCTCCTATTGCTCCTCTCCTTGCTGAATACTCTGAGAAAAACTTTTTTAAAATTCTTGGCAGTCTCAAGGAAGGGTTTAAAAAAGAACTTAAAATGCATAAGAAAAACTTTGCGACCTTCACCGATTTTGTTAGCTCTGGAATAACAATAACCCGAAACACTCTTTGGAAAGGCATCAAAAACACAGCTGAAAAGACTGCTGGCTGCATTTGGCGAAATCCGATTTTAAGAAAAGATTATCTTATCAACACTGCTATTTTCATTGGAGTCTTTAATAATAATAAAAACAAAGAACTCAAAGACACTCCCTGGGAACTCTTTTTTAACGTCATGGCCTGGTCCCTTTTTATCAATAATAAAAACTGTGTTGCGGCGACAAAGGTTAACATTCAAGTTGGTCAAAACATTCCCATGTCAGCAATTCCGATTAAGTCACGAGGAAGAGACCTCGTCACTTATCTAGGAAAGATGATGAGCGTAAATATGTATGCAGCAGGAACTCTCCTCCTCATGAAAGGAACAATGGACTATGCTCTTGATAGAGATGAAAAGATGGACTTTCAAAGTTTCATTACACAAATTCCTACCATGATTTTATACAACACTCTTTGGAATCCGATGAAAGTTTTCTTCATTAATCCTCTCAAACTTAAAACCTTTACGAGTATGGCCAAAGGACTCTCACAAGGTTCAGCCAGAGCGGGCGAATGGACTAAGAACTTAGTCATGAAACAAATGTCGACACGGTTTTCTTATTTTCAAAAAACTCTTCCGAGTCTCATTGAACACGTTAGAAAATTTGGAGCAAACAATATCCCTCAATATCTCAAAAATTTCTATCCTCAGTCATTTATAAATGGTGTTGCCCAAAAGATTGCCAACTTCCCTAAGGTCCTGACCTCACAAGAAACATTTGAAATGGCCCTCCTCATCGTGATCGACAAAATCGGTATCGGAACCTTAAACCTAATCGAATACGACTACGTTTGGGATGGTGGTTTAAAGCTTTTTGAACTTCCAGACAAAGTCTATACCTGGCTCTCCCAAGATATGGTGGATTATATTCGTGCAAGTTCAGAACAAAAAATACCTCTTAAGCCAGTCGAAGCAACTGATGTCGAATTAGTTCCTGAATCTGACACAGGTGATGCTGTTGAAAAGCTTGATTTCTCGATAAAATCTCAAGAAGAAGAATTATAAAAACCTTTTTAATTCCTCTAAGTTCTTCGTTAAAAGGACTGAGAGAGTTGACCAGGTAAAGTCTTTTGGGCCATTGCCCATAACCCCTTCTCCGGTACTAGAATAAAATTCGAAAAATCCATGATTATAAGTGAGTTCTTGAGTTTTCTGAATGAGTTGGATGCCTTTTTCTGCAAACTCCTTTGCCGTCTTCACATCACCAATCTCACGAAACTCTTTAGCATATCGTTCCAACCCCAAGATGATAAAATAGTTTGTATTAATCCATGTTGAGCCACGCCAATAATCATCATCAACAAAACCGGGATCACTTTTTGCTACAGTTGGAACAGGCCAAGTTGTATTAAAGTCACTACTTTTTAGTGCTGATAAAAGAGCTTTGGCCATATCGTGATCAGGAATTCCTGAATAAAGAGTCATCAGGCCAGCAATGGTTTTTGTCAAAATTTTTCCATCATCTCCAACACTATAAAGACTCTCATTAATTTCAAGATCCTTCTTTTTTAATTCTTTTTTCACTTCATCTAGAAGTTCACGAGAAGGTCTTTTCCCGCCAACACTATAAAAGAACCCTGTTTGATCATCCCACATTTGTTCTCGAGCTGCTTTTACAACTCTTTGCTTAATCGCCTCAAGTTTTTCCACATCATTAAAACGATTCTTTTTTCTTGCATATTTGATCGTTTCTTCAATAGTGAACACTAAATGTGATGCCATATCGGGAGATTGAAGAACAAAGCGATCAGACTCAGCCCCACTGAGATTTGTTCCTTTCTCCTTAAGCTGATCATGAATGGCAAACCTTGCTTTCTTTGCATAATAGTCTTTCTTTCCAGTGTTTATGGTTTGAAGTTTCATCGACTTTGGCTCTTCACCCAACATATACTTTAAGTTCAATACATCATTATCTCTTCCTGCATCTCTTCCTGTCTCCCAAGGATGGACAGTAAAAGGAAGATCATTTTTCAGTCTTTTTTGATCCCACCAATCAATGTTTTTCATGACGGCCATATAAAGAATCTCAAGAGCCTCTTCATCACTTTTAAACTTGTCATAAAGAAGCCCATAAATAGGAGGTTGAGTAATAAATGAATGTCTTGGTTTTCCCCAAAACTTCTCATCATCACCACCCTTAAAGTTCATATGGGGGATGAAGCCGTCTTTATTTTGGTTACTGATGACTTCAGCAAGACCACCTCTAGGATCGACCTCATCTTTTAGAATGCCATGAACGAGATCCCATTCCCAACTTGCTGACTCATATGTATCAGAAGCAGGAACAGTGTAATACCAGCCTTTACCCTTATTACCTATAAAGGCTTTCCACTGTTGCTCAGGAATAAAACTATGAAGAAAGTACTTTCTAAATCGTCGATTATTATCGATCAAATCATTGGCAAGTCTTTGGTGTTCTTGATGATTGACTGTTTTTAAAAGAATAGGCAAGCAGGACTCCTCGAAAGGCATATCAGTAGCAAGGCTTAGATTGCAGTTTAGCAAAAATAGAAAGATTAATACATGTCTCATAATTTATTCAACACTTTATGTGTTTCTAACAAATCAATCGATCATTTTAGAAGATATTACAAGGGTGTAAAAAAAGTAAGCAATTCTGTAGTAACTGCTCAATATTGTGTTCTTTTTAAAGTGATCTCACAACCTTACCAAGATACGGTATGGCTTCTCTTCCAGAGGTTCTATCTTCTAGATATCTCCAAAAACTAAGTCTTAATTTTCGGCATGTACTTGATAATGAAAGCATTAAATCCCAAGCTTTCACACCTGCTGTAGATCTATTTTGAAGTGAGATTTTTCTTTTGATCACTCTTTCTCGCAGGTCATTTTCACAAAGATTATTGTGCAAAGGAAGTTGAGGGTATTTTAAAAATAGTAGTAGTTTATCGACTTTCTTTCTTGTTCGCCCAAGTTGAGCATCAAGTTGTTTAACTCCTGTTTTTAATGATGTAATTCGATCAAACTCGCTTCTAATTTTCACTCTCAAAGTGGCACTAGGATTATTTTTATAGTTTTTCATTAGCTTGTAAAAACTTCTCCAGGTATCAACTAACTTATCAAGTGTTTCAAACTCAATCCTTTTAAAAACTTCTGAGAGTTTATAGTTGCGAATCTCATGCACCCAACAAAGCTGATGATTCTTTATTAAGTCAACAAAGTTCGTTCCATCATCTGAGACTAAAAATCTTATCGGTGGCCCATTATCGCCATTTCTTAGAGCACTAATCGCACAAGCTGTTCGTATGATATCTTTTTGAGCCTTTGTTACTTTTTCAAAAATGGGATCTTCTAGGACTTGTTCAAGATCAGTTCTTTTTAACACCTCACTTCCTTTAAGATTATTAAAAAATACTGTTATATAAGGTTTCTTTAGCTTTTTAGCAACAAATTCAACTGCATCTTTATCAATTAAAAATTTCTGTTCTCCATAAAGCAATGCTCCAGTCGCTGCCCATCTATTTTTTTCAAAACTCGTTGTATATTGAGTAAAGTATTTATTAGACACTCCAAAAGTATAAGCATTAGCACCACTTACTTTTGCTCCTGTATCATCAATATGCAACCTTGTGCTCCTCCTTAGTCCCGCATCTCTTGCTGACTTTAAATCTACACTGAACTCATCTTTCAAATTATTTAAGATTGAACAAACTGTTCCCGCACTCATTTCAATTCCAAAATCAAAAAGCATTTCAATGATCTTTTTGTGAGGCACTCGGTTCTTATAATATTGATAAAGGATAAAACTAACTAGCTGTGGCCCAAACTCTCTGCCTTTAAACTCTTGAGGGACTTCACCCTCATATGTTTTCTTTAATTCTTTTGAGTAATATCTCTTGATTTTAAACTTGATGTTTCTGCGCTTAATTACCATTTCTTGAACGACAATAGCGCGTGTACCAATAAACTTTGCGTCTTTAGGAAGAATATCCTGGTCTACATCAACTTCAACTTCTTCATCGACTTCTAACTCTTTCTTTTTCTCTTTTTTAGATCTTGGCTTTTTAGGTTTTGGATTGAGTTCCTTAGTATTTGCTGCTTTGATCTTAGGTTTTTTCTTTTCACCTTTTAAGCGACGGATTTCGTCCTGAAGCTGTCTATTTTTTTCTTCAAGCTCTGAGTTTTTTATCTTCTCTTCAATGGCAAGTTCGGCAGTCTCTTTCAAAGTTTCTTTGAGTTTACCCTTTTTCCAACCTTTTATAAATCCTGTCGTAAGTTTTTTTAGATCATCTAGTGCCATAAGATATCTTCACAAAAAAATCATGGATGGCCAAACAATTTAAATGACATAGGGCCGTATGAAATTATTCAGTATAACCGCTCAACAATTTATTGAGCAGTTAC
>JBMYPC010000004.1:0-47202 GCA_049599895.1 Bacteriovoracaceae bacterium
GTTGGTGTCCGGCCAAACGCCCGCACTCCACACTTCTCGGTTTTCATTAGGACTTTTAAACCTCATCTAAAGTAATTTGCCACCACAAAGGCTTTGCTTTAGTAAAAGAAAATCAAAAGCCTTGGAGCAAATATTTAATATCTTGTCACGTAAGAGGGAGCAGGAAGAAAATTCGAGTTTTGTGCTATAAAAAAAGCGATGATGAGGCAATTAAATCTTTTAAAAACCTACTAAGGAAATATAAAGATGGTAGGAATCGAGTTGTTTTCATAGATGAGAACGTACCAAGGATAACAAAACACAATAATCCAAACTATATACATCGAATTGATTTTCACTACTCAGGAAAGCTGGGAAGTGCTCTCAACTCTTTTTTAAAAAAGTATCGAGCGAAAAATACCTCGGAAGGCTCCCTTGAAACTGTGGAAACTGTTTGTCGTGGCTTATTTGCACTAAAAACTACGGAGACAACTGTTACGAAAACTCTTATTGATAATTACTATCGAACTTTAACAATGACAGATTCCCATAGGGCACCGACAACAATAAATTCATATAAAAAAGTTATTAAACTAATACTGGATGACCTAAAGAAAGATTCACGTAACCTTCTTGTTGATTTTATTGTTCCAACACCAAAGCAGTTGAAAAGAAGAAACATTAACTGGTTTTCAAAAAAACAGAAGGCATCATGAAAAAAGTGAAATTATAAAAATTATCCCCCATCTTCTTAAGATTGAAGACAGAAGGGTGAGAACAGCTCTCTTTTTACAATTCTGGACAGGTTGCAGACCAAATGATGCGTGTAAAGTCACGCTTACTGATACAACAATCGTAATTTATGCAAGCAAGACAGAATCTTTTATTCAAATTCCTAGGTCCGTTGAGTTTGAAATATTGTCAGTCATTGCAGACTTGGCGATTGGAAAATATATTCCTACAACCTTACCGATTAATAAGGTTTTTAATGAAATATGCCAAAAAAGCATTAATCAAAGTTCAGAACGCTACAATATTAGACATACAGTTCTCACACAAAGAGTAATAAGCGAAAGGTCTCCAACAAAGCTTATTGCCCAAGAAGCAGGTCATGCAATGATAAGAATGATCGACAGTAACTATGGAAATAGAGTTGTCTTAGAAAGTAAGCCATTTGAAAAACTAATGAAATTTAAAGAGTTAGAGGTAAGTTATAGGGGTTGGTTTCTTCAAGAGTGCCTCATAGCAATATATCCCTCTATAAAAAAAGGGATATCCCCCAAATGCCCCAACTACAAGCAAGTTCAAAAGCTTCTTAAAGAAAAGATGAAAAAAGAAGTTAAGATAGAGAGAAAGTCTCTTCTGTAAGGCTTATTTTCTCTTGCTCTGATTCATGCCTGTGCCCTAAGTCAGCTTCAAGCCTTCTAATGTAAAGATTCCTTAAATGTCGTGCCTCTCTTTGAGAGGTACATTTTTTTAATTCCTCTTTAAACTGTGGATTAGAATCTACTATGTGGTGAGATGGATTCTTAAAGGTAAAGTTTTTCATAACTTCCTTGGTTAATAAAATTAATTCAATCAACAAAAAATATGGTGGAGATGACAAGGATCGAACTTGCGACCTCTTGCATGCCATGCAAGCGCTCTCCCAACTGAGCTACACCCCCAGTTGATTGAATTATCCCAAGCAGTTGTAAATTTTCCGTTCAGTAGTTTGAGAGAAAGTACGTCAAAGTCAAACTACTGATAGGGCTTTTTTTCTCAGTCTTTTTAAGCGTTTAGCAATAAAAACCTGCTTGTTCGTCTTCACTGCCAGCGAAGCGCTCTCCCAACTGAGCTATACCCCCATCGATTGAAGGAATATTGTTAAGGAAAAGCCTCATGTTTGGCAAGAAAATAGGTAGTTTTTGCCACAATGCAAAAAGAATATTGAGAGAAAATGCTCCTCAACGATAAGTATAGTGAGCATACAAGAAAACTCCATGCTCCGGTCGAAACAAGGAAGTGGTTTAGGCCGTTAAGAAACGCTGGGAGGCGGAACAAGGTTGTGACTCTCCCAGCTTTTCTTTTTTAATCCCTAAAATTTAATCTTGAATTGAAAACGCTATTCGTTCTCAGCTGTCTTTTGCTTTGAGCTTTCTTCATTGCGCTTGAGGAAACGTTTCCAGAAATTGGGCCTTAAGCAAAAGTTTTGAGAAGTATCAAAGCGATAGATTTTTTTGTCTTCCTGAGCGATCTGATATCCACTATTGTCTTTTTTATGAATTTTTCGACAACTTGGAAGATACCGGTCAATCCAATTGGCAAGATAGAGATAGCCTTCGTGATCTTCATCTAAAACGTCTTTGATTTCTTTTAAAAGAAACTGACTGTCAATTCCTAGAAGCATTAACTTTGATCCAAGTTGAACAATCTCATCTTCCGAACTTTCCTTTAAAATCTTTCTTAAAGTTTCTTTATGTTCTTCATTACGATAAAAATGAGAGAGAAAGTCGTCCTCTCCGTTATAGTTTTTTAATTCATGAAAGATCACCTCAAGTAAGCTGTCAATATCATCACTAATTAGGAGATGATCGATCACACGCATTTCAGACTCAAAGCCATTTTGAGTGATAAGTTCAGGAAATTTTCTAATCAAGAATTGAATTAGCTCATAGTTTTCTCTTTCAATCGCTTGAAAAATAACGGTATTGTTTTTTCGATCGAGAATATTAGGGTTAACATTAGGGTAACTAAAAATTGCCTCTAAGAACTTTTCAGCAAACTCCTCTTTTGCAACCCCTGAATTCTCGACTTGCCAATCTTGCCTTGCAGTTAAAATGATCAGAGGATGTGTGAAAAAAGAAAGCTCTGATTCCTCATCTTCAATTTTCTTTCCTAAATTGATATCGGCTTTCATTTCCCGTAAAAGATCAATGATTTTTATATTTCCTCTAAGAACGGCGAGACTTAAAGGAGAGATACCTTTGGCTTCACTTATTAAATTTGGGTTAAACTTAGGCCTTGGTTCTTCAAGTTTAGGTTCTGCTTTCTTTTTTCCATAAACAAGATATTCAAACAAAACTTCAGAGTTATAATCTATTGGGATGTGGATAGGATAAAATCCTTTATACTCCCCAAAGTCTATGATGCGATTAACATCTTCAAACTTCAAATCATTGAAAAGGTATTTAAGAATTCGATAATTACTTCCCGTGAGAGCATTCACGAATACCCGAAACTGATCTTTAGAATGATTAAGAAGATAAGCTTGAGTTATTTCGAGAAGTGAAGTCTCTTCAGTGGCAAGTGCTGTGTTGAGATCAGGACCGCTATTAAAGAAAAGATCGATAGCCTTTAGGCCATTCGCATTGATGCCATCAAAACCAACATTATAATCAAAATAAAGCTTTATCAGACTGACATCTTGTGTTTTTAACGCCACTTCAAAAGCCCAGTCATTCTGATCATTTTGTATACCAGGCTCTAAATCTTCTTTATATTCTTTAAAGAGAAATTCAGTGGTTTCGATATGACCATTTTTACTCGTCAAATGAAGAAGAGTATTTCCATTTGAGTCTGTTTGGTTGATAAGCTCTGGTCTTCGTTCTAAAGCATTTTTTAAAAACACTTCATTATTATTTTCGGCGGCAAAATGAGCTAAACTCCAGTCATTGACTTTATTGTTAACATCCTCCAAATCAAAAAGATTTCGAGAAACGATAAGTTGCAGAGTTGGAGTTGGTCCAAGCGGCTTTGTTTCAGGCTTAATTTCAGGCTTAATTTCAGGCTTAATTTCAGGCTTAATTTCAGGATTAGCTTCAGGAATAACTTCAGGAATCTCTAGGCACTCCTCACATTCCTCTTGAGGAGGTGTTATTATTTTCTTTTCCCAAATCACAGCGTACTCAACTGCTGTATGGTGCTTCTTATCTCTTTCTTTAAAAAGATCTGTCTGATTAATCATCAAATCGGCAATCATTTTATTGGCCCCATGATACCGAACAAGAAGATGAGCAATGTTTTGCCCTAGGTTATTCTCCGACTCAATTTCGAGTTTTTTGAAGTTCTTTTCAATGACTTTAAGGTAACGCCCTTGATGAAGTCCTAAAAGTTCTAAAAAGAGTGGGCTTCCCTTTCGTTTTTCATTGATATCGAATTGATAATTCTCAAGATAAAAGTCAATTGCTTCTAAATCAGGGTAACGGTTTTTATTTGAAAAAATAAGTTCTGACAGAACCGAATGTCCTTGACTGGTTTTTTCATTGGGATTGAAGTCTTCATTTTTAAGAATTTCAAATCGAATTTCTTGCCCTTTTTCTTGTTTCATCTGAAACGCGAGTTCGATCGGAAGCCTTTTGTGAACGTCTCTTTGATTTGTAATTGAGACCTCTGCCGTTTGGGCCAGTTCATAAACTTTTTGTACAACCAAAAGACCATTTTCTTTTGCTCTTACAGCTAAAAAGAGAACGCCTTCCCCCCTATGATTGATAAGATTTAGCTGATCGTTTAGTTTTTGTACTTCAACATTGAGCGTAAGATCATTTAAAATTTTCAAAGCTCCACTTTCAATGGCAATTGTAAGCGCAGAGACTTCTCCTAGAGTTTCATCTTTGTCCACGACTTCAACAATCTTCAGAGGCTCACCAACAAGAGATTTTAAAAGTTCATAGATCTCAAACACGTTTTTATAAATTGAAAGATGAAAGATGTTTAGGTTCATATAATATTTTTGATCTTCACCTGCACGTATTTTTGTAAAAGGATCAAAGTAAACTTTCTTTTTACTTTTACGAAGTTCAGTTTCTCGTTTGACCATAAGATCAAAAATTTCAACTAACTCAGTGCCCTGTTCAAGTTCTCTATAATGATCAACATTACTAAGAAGAATGTAATAAGGAGAAATTTTATACTGATCGACAACATTGTAATGAACACCCAAAGAGAACAATTCTTTAAACAACCCTAAGTCTTTGTTTAAAGCAGCGAAATGAAGAAGATTCGACTTGTCCTTTGTTTTTTTATTGAGAAGCGATTTAAAGAGCTCTGGGTCAAGGTGGGCCCTCGTAAAATTAAAAAACTCATAATTTAAATGATAAACAATATAAGACAAAACATTGTGTTCAATCCCATGAGTTTGATAAAACTTAAGAGGAGACCTTTCTTCAAAGAAACTTTTTAAAAAATTGTAATGAAGTCCACTTAGGTTTTCTGTGCCTTTGATTCTTCCAAGATACTCAATGTAATTGAATAAGAGCGAATCGTTCTTATCATCTTTTGCATCCTTCTCTTGAAAATTAAGATCAAAAGCTTCAGCTCCTTTTTGAATGGCCACAAGAACTTCGTTGTGGAGGTCTCGCTCTAAAATCGCATTTAAGTTTTTTGAATTGTTGCTCTTTTCTGTCTCTGGTGAAAGAACACTTGCATTTGACAGTGAAGGTTTCAATATTCCAAAAAGAAAGAAAAAAGCACAGGATAATTTGGTAATAAAGCTTAAGATTCTCATCACTTACTTATCGTCTATGGAGAGATAATATTGACTCTAAGTAGCTGAGTTGGAGGCTCAAGCAAATGACGAAACGTTTGTCATTGCTCCTTAGAAGTTTTAATCTATTAGATAGGCTAAATAGTACTTGAGGATTTTATGAGTGTTTATGTTAATCGCGTTTTAAACTTGAAGAAAATCAAGGCGATAGGCTTTGATATGGACTACACAGTCGTCAGATATGATTCAAAAAACTTTGAAGAATTTGCTTTTAGGCAAACATTAAAAAAGCTTCATGAAGTGAGAAACTACCCAGTGGAAGTTCTTGATCTTGAATTTGACTTTGAAACAGTTATCCAAGGACTCGTTATTGACCGCAAGCGAGGAAACCTTCTTAAGCTCTCACGATTCGGAAAAGTTAAATCAAGTAAGCATGGAACAACACCTATTAACTTTCGTGCCCAACAAAAAATCTATGGCAATCTCACCATTGACCTAGCTGAATCGAATTATCAATCACTCGATACCATGTTTTCCATTTCAAATGGAATACTTTACGCAAAACTTGTCGATCTTAAAGCCGCAGGAGTTGAACTCCCCTCATTTGAAAATATTGCAGTTGATATTAAGGCCATGCTTGATCTTATTCACAGTGACGGTTCATTAAAAAATGAAATTCGTAAAAATCCTGAAAAATATGTTCTCAAGGATCCTGAAGCTGTGGAACTTCTTGAACGACTCAAACTTTCAGGAAAGCAATTACTCATTATTACAAACTCTGAATTTCCCTATTGTAAGTTTCTAATGGAATACGCCATTAAACCTTATTTAAAGCATTTTAAAGATTGGACCAAACTTTTTGATATCGTTATCACTCTTTCAAGAAAACCGAGTTTCTTTAACCAAAGAAACAGTATTCTCAGTATTGATGAAGAAAGTGGAATGATGTCAAACTGGTTTAATAAAGTCACAAATGGAGTCTATCAGGGGGGAAGTGCACTGAATCTTCAAGAGGACCTTGGCCTTGAAGGTGAAGAAATTCTTTATATTGGAGATCATATTTACGGGGACGTTGTGAGTCTTAAAAAGACCTGTAATTGGAGAACCGCCCTGGTTTTTGAACCACTTGATAGTGAAATCCAGGCCCTTAAAAAGAGTCAGCCAATTCAAAATAAGATCGACACTCTCATGCAGGAAAAACGAGATCTTGAAATAAAGTTCAATAGTCTTGATCGAAACACCGGAACTAAAGATAAAGATGAGGCCATCAAAATTAGTGACCGACTTGATGTCATTAACAAAGAAATCTCCGAGTTCATTGATACCTATAATTCACATTTTAACCAGCACTGGGGACAAATGATGAGAGCAGGATCTGAAGAAAGTCGCTTTGCGGATCAGGTTGAAAAGTATGCTTGTATTTATATGACAAAAGTCTCAGATCTTTTGGACTACACCCCTAAAACATACTTTAGACCACAAAAGAGGATTCTCCCTCATGAGATGGAGATTTTCGAATAAGCTTTTCATTCAAAGACTTTTTCAAGAAATTGATTTGAAACTTCATGGGCAAAACGTCCATAACCGCCGGCTGTTACATAAAGTCTTGGGATGTCTTTATCTAAAAGGTAGTTCTCGATCATCATATCTCTTTCAAGGATTTCTTTTTCAGAGAGTTTAAGAGTCTGGCTACTAGACAACTCATCTTTTTCATAAGCATCTGCGCCGTGAATAATGAAACAAAAACCCAGTTCTTCAGAATGAAGAGAGCCTAAAACCTCTTTGAGTTTATCGAGATAATCTTTTTGATTTTCTAAATTAAAGCCACGAGACAGTTCTGTAATCTTTGGAAGATCATAACCTTCAACATTGAATGGCCATGCATCTTTCATATAAAAATCAATAATCTCAACATCATCCCGACCTTCTAAAAGATCAAGATTGCCATCTCCTAAATGAGCATCAACATCAATGATGAGAAATTTCTTTTGGTCTATCTTTTCTTTAATTTTTGAAATGCTATAAGCGACATCATTAACAAGACAAAAACCATGCCCATACTTCTTTCGAGCATGGTGCATTCCTCCACCCAGAAAATAAACCGCCTTTTCTTTCAAGGCGAGTTCAGCACTAAACTTCACCGCTTCAACTTGTTTAAGAACATATTCATAAATTCTGGCAACTGATTCATCTTCAGGAAGTTTGCGACAATAAAGAAGATTGCCCTTTTCATCAATAAATTCAAAACATTTAAGAATTGCAGGACTTCCCGCTTCTTTTAAGGAGTCGATGTATTCTTTTGAATGAAATAATAAAAGCTCTTCATCTGTTGGAAGAGAAAGTTCATCCAATGAAACTTCTTTTGAATCCCAGCCTCTTTCTTTAACTAGGCTTAGGATATTCTGAAACCTTTGGGGTAAAAGAGGGATCTCTAAACCAAAGTCCTGAAATTTAGGAAATAAAGTCTCATTGTAGACAACTTTCACTCATTCTCTCCAAAATACCGTCTCTCAACATCCAACTTGATGCTAAAAATCGAATCGTAGAGCTCCAGATTATTGTGCTTCAGACATCCTTTTAAAAGAACTTTCGTCTTAGTGAGTAATTTCTTAAGAGTCATCACCTTCTTTCGGTCACTTAGAGCTTCATTTTGAACGATTTCATACATTGAAAGCACTCTCCAATAGTCCATGGCCTTATATTTTGCCGAAAGCTGATCTTCATGCCCACCGAACTTATGAATAAGAACTTCTTCAAGAAAACCAACTTCGTGAAAAGAAAGGACTCGAAGCCAAAGATCATAATCTTCACAAACGGGAAAATTCTCTTTAAATCCTCCCAATGATTGAAATAAGTTTTTCTCTATCAAAACTGAAGAGGGAGAAATCAAACAAAGGTCTAAGGCCCTTTCAAAAAAGTCTCCTCCACTTTTTTTATGCTTAAGATGCTGATTTAAAAATTTGTCATTTCGAAACCAGGCTTCATTGGTATGAACAATTTTAAGATGAGGGTTTGAAGTCAGAAACTCGACTTGCTTTTCAAGCTTGTTCTTAAGCCATTCATCATCACTATCGAGAAATGCCAACCACTCGCCTTTGGCTTTATGAACACCAACATTTCGAGCGTGAGAAACACCAGAGTTTTCAATTTTAATCAAATGAGCTTCAAGTATTTCACTTATCAGCTTTTCTGTTTCATCTGTTGAACCGTCATCAACGACGATGAGTTCAAAATTTTGATAACTCTGATTAAGAACAGATTCAATGGCCCTTGATAAGACCTGGGCCCTATTAAAAGTTGGAATAATGACACTAATAAGTGGCGAAGAACTATCTCTCATAGTTTTTATAAAGAATTTCGATTGCCTGTTCTATGATTTTATCCTCAGGCAAATTCTTATAAGCTTTCATCAATGAGGTTAATTGCTCAATGGATTTTGCACCAACAAGAGAAAACCCATCTCTTGATCTGAGTTGAGAGAATCCAAGGGCGAACTCAAGGCCTGTGACTTCATTTTTATCAAGATATTTAAAGACTTCTCCTAATGCGAGGACTTTCTTTTTCACTTCTTCTTTATCCCACCACGGAGCCCAAGAACGACAATCTTCAGAGTCGTAAGACCTTTTCTCATTCACCCTTTTTGTCAGAATCCCCTTATCGAGTGTTCCCCATCCCATGAATGTAAGCTCCTCTTTCTCACAAAGAGGTAAAAGAGTTTCAAGAGTGTATTGATTAAAAGGATTAAGTTCTGATTGAATCACCTCAACTTTATCCACTTCTTGAGCACGAATAAAGTCTTCTGGATATGTATTGCAAAGACCAATTGATAAAATCTTCCCTTCATCCTTTGCTCTTGAAAGGACTTCCATCGGCTTTCTAATATCGACTTTTTCGTCAGGCCAATGAATCATATAAAGATCAATATAATCAGATTGAAGGTCTCTTAAAGATTGCTCTAGCATCTTTTGAGTTGTTCCTGGATCATTAGTCATATTGACTCGACCATTGTCATGCCAACTCACTCCTGACTTAGAAACAATTTTAATCTTCTCACGTTTATTCTTAAAGGCCTTCCCCATACGTTTTTCACTGAGACCAAAGCCATAAATTGGAGCTGTATCAAAGAGTTTCAGTCCCTGATTATAGGCAAGGTTTAAAAGATCGATGGCCTCTTGCTCATTAATTTTACCAAACCCGTAACCCTTCCCTTCTCCAGAGATGGAGGCCCCGCCAAAGGCCACGCGACAGTCTAAATCTTTGAAAATACAATTTTTCATTTTTCCTCACTTACAAATAAACTGTATACCTTCAAACGGCTCTAAAGAATAGGCGACATTTGATAATTCTGTTACTATACATCTCTCATGAAAAAGAAATTATTAGTTTTTGCCCACCGCGCAGAAGCTCAAATTTTCATTGAAAACCTCGAACTTAAAGCAGTTCCGACTTCTCCTGAAGGCCCAAAGTTTCAGGGAGTTTATGAAGGTACAAAAGAGATTCTTTTCATTCTCGGAGAAGGGCCAATCAACGCGCTCACGAAGCTCTCTTCGTTTCTTGGAATTCATCACAAAAAAATTGACACTATTATCAATTTTGGAATTGCCGGGGTTTTCCAAACAACAGAATCCATTAAACTGGGATCAATTATTCCAATAAAAACGATCCTTTGTTATTTTGAAAATATTCAATTTCATACTTTTGAAGTGCAAACTCCTCATGCAAAAGATGAGCTTGTTACCGTTCATCGAAGACAACTTGATCTCGAACAAAAATCAGTACTCTGTCCTTTGGCCAACGTTGTTGATCGAGAGGCCTGGGGACTAGCGAAAGCAAGCCAGTTTTTTCAAAAACCATTATTCGTCTATAAGCTCATTAGTGACCAGATTGGTGAGAATCAAAACTTTTGTGAAGAGGCAAAAATCCTTTCACAAGAGTACTCATTCAAAATGTTTGCTTTCTACCAGAGTCTCAATTCTCAAGAACAACCTGTCCCAGAGACTCATGACTTCGCTCACTACAGCCAAATTCTCGGCCTCGGTGATGACTTCTATTTCACGACATCTCAAAAAAGTTCCTTTCTCGCTTTGATGAAAAGAATATCTCAGAATGAAAATACCTTTAAAAGTCTGAAAGGCTTTTTAAATACAGACGCCATTAAGTCATTAGAGATAAGACCAAAAGAGAAATCTAAACTTTTGATTCAAGGAATTAAAGAGTTTCAAAACCCTCATATGACCAAGATCCAAAAGAAATTAAACTCGCTTTTAGATCCTCATCAAAGAAATGACTTTAAACTCTCGTATTCTTCAGATCTTGAAGAAGCAACTCTGAATATTCATTTAAAGGTTTCCTCTCCTTCAGAAGTCGAAATCATCAATCAGAGAGTCAAAGAGCTCCCCCTAGACGAACTTCAAGAGATTTTTAAAGGTAATTATGATCTTTAATAAAATCCTTATAGAAGAGGATCTTTACGATAATCCTAGGGTTGATCAAATCCTTGAGAAGCTCAAGCGGAAAAAAGATGAATCAGAAAATGTCTTTCAGATCAAAAGCTATTCTGATTACTTTAGCAATGTCAAAAAACCTTATTTACAAAAAAGAGAGAACCTCAACCTTTTTATCGCCAATAAAAAAGGGGAACTTGTCAAAGTCGCCCCTGATGCCTATGGCACAAAAGGCGCTCCTCATTATTATTACGTCCATAGCTATAACTGTATCTATGAATGTAATTATTGCTACCTTCAAGGATACTTTCATTCCCCTGATCTTGTGGTCTTCTTAAATACAGAAGACATTATTAAACGAATGGAAGGGATTCTTAAGAATCATTCTGAACAAGAGGTGTGGTTTCATGCTGGAGAATTTAGTGATTCTCTCGCCCTTTCCCATATCACTTCTGAAATCGAATCTTTTTATCCATTTTTCAAAAAGAACCCAAAAGCGATTTGGGAGCTTCGAACCAAATCTGCAAACATAAGAGGCTTAAAAAAAATGGAACCTCTGGAAAATCTAGTCGTGAGTTTCTCTCTTTCCCCAGAAGACTCTTGTCAGCAAAACGATCTTAAAACTCCCAGACTAAAAGCAAGACTAAATGCCATAAAAGAATTATACGACCACGGTCACAAGATAGGTCTTCATTTTGACCCTATTATTTATCATGAAGACCTTGAAAGTCAGTATCAAGGCCTTCTCCTTGAGCTTTCTAAGAAAATCCCCCTTTCTGAGATTCAATATCTTTCAATTGGAGTTGTTAGGTTTTCTAAAAGCTCTTATCAACAGACAATTCAAAATTACCCAGAAGCTGGGTATCTCAAACAAGACTTTGTGAGCGCGA
Organism: Bacteriovoracaceae bacterium; assembly: GCA_049599895.1. Lineage (GTDB taxonomy): Bacteria > Bdellovibrionota > Bacteriovoracia > Bacteriovoracales > Bacteriovoracaceae > JBMYPC01. The sequence goes on from JBMYPC010000004.1 coordinate 11,778, forward strand.
ATGACGACAAGGTCAAATACCCTAAGCCAATGAGAAATTGGATCCTTTCTAAAGTGAAAGACCTCTGTATTAAAAATGGAGTTTTAGAAGATGCGATTTATGAATGCATGGAACTTTAAAAGGTTTCTTTACTGAACAGAGACTCGCTCAAATAAAGCTTTGACTTCACTGGCATAGTACTCTGCATCTGAAAAGTAGTTACGAAAATACTGAAGATCTGGAGACTCATCTTTTGAAAAACTTCCGAAATAGTTCCACTGACGAATAAAGTCATCAAAAAGAGCTTCTGCTTCAGACTGAAGGTATTCATCTTTACTAAGATATCTTAAACCTTGCTTTAAAATATTGCTCACAAGAAGAATGTTAGACAGCGTGTGCTGATCTTTTAAGATTTGAAGTGAACCAAGAAAAAGTTTCTGCAAAAGAAGCTCTCTTTGCTCTTCTGTCCACTTATGAATTGTTGAGGCCTCAAAGATGGTCTCCAGGAAATAAAAAATTTCATTCTCTCTGCAGACATCAATATTTGATAAAAGGTTTTTCCAGCTTGGATCAATAAGGTTTTTCTCTGACTTTGAATTGAAGTCTTTTTTTAACTCTAGGAAAGAGCGCTTTGAAGTTTTGTTGATGAGGACTTTTTCCATAACATCATCAAGAGTTTCAATCATGGTTTCAAAGTTTGAATACATCTTGTACTCAGGGTCGATATAATTTTGATCAGCGAAAATTCGTTCGATATCTTTAAGGCATTGAACATTTTCACTTTTTAAATTCGTAAGCACTCCTTCAGCTGAAAAGGAATGCACCTTTTTAATTGAAGCTGTTTTTAGTGTTACAATGTCATGGGATTTTTCTAGAGCATCATCAGTTTTATGATTAATTGCTCCGATCTTATTAACACTTGCATGAGTGCGTACAGGTGCTTCTTTCTCCACTGTTTCAGAGAGAAAGAATTTCCCGGCTACGACTAGCAATGTTATAATAAGGACATACATGATTTTCATTTGCGGAGAACTTACATTCTTGAGTACTCCCTGGCCATGGATTGACGCTTAGAAAACTGTATTTTTTTTGTGAGGTATTTTTTATGAGGATTCGGTTCATCATTTTTGTTTTGACGCTCATGTCTTTTTCTCAAAGCTTTGCAGCAAAGTTTGACCTAGCAAAAGCAAATGCAGAGCTTCAAAACTATATTGAAACTTATAAAGAGTCTCATCTTGAACATTATGCAAAAGATTTTGAAATCCATCTGACGCGACTTCAAAATCTTTACAAGGAAAGAAGAACATTTCTTGAACAAACACTAAATGAACTTAAAAAAGTTGAAATCAACCGCCGTGCGGATGTCAGCAAAGTTCTCAGCAACCTTAGAAAACTAACAAAAGATTTTGAGAAGGCCCAAAAGAGACGACTCAAATTTTTTCAAAAGGACGTGCTCAAACCAGTTGAGAAAAAGTTTAAAGAGCAACACCGCCACGATATGGGTCAATTTAGAAAAAATGCCTACTGACGGGCCCGATTTTCAAGATTTTCTTTTTTTACTTGCACTTTTGGATCAATTAACCTAATTTCATGATCTTGTTAAACGTGAATAGCTGTAATGCGGAGATGCATCATGTCAAGAGTATGTGAACTTACTGGTAAAAGAAGACTTGTTGGAAACAAAGTTTCTCACGCTAAAAATAGATCAAAAATGACTCAACAACCAAACCTTCAGACTAAAAGAGTTTTCGACCCTGAAACAGGAAAAACTATTAAACTCAGGCTTTCAACTAAAGCAATTAGAACTTTAGATAAGCTTGGAAGCCTATCTGCTTTTAGAAAGAAGTTTGAAACGAACCTTAAGTAATTAATATTACTAACATTCTATCGTTAAAAAATCATTTCTCTCACCTATGAGATTAATCTAAAAATTTTTGCCTATATAGCATCTCGTTATGTTTTGAGTCAAAATAGACCGAAAGGCTGTCTATGATTCATAACAATTCAACAGATCCAGTATTTATTAAAAAAATCCATCTCGAAGTATGGACTCTAAGAGAAGAAATCGAATTTAGTGTTGAGCAGGCTGCTCTCAACCATCAAGATGATCAGGCGCAACTCTTTGCTAAAATCAAAAAAATCCAAGATGAGTACAACTCAAATAAAACTGCCCCCTCAGCTCTAGCAGAAGTCACTCCTCTTTCGGCTCCTACAGAAGCAGCTGAAAATCAAGAAACTCCAGAGCAAGATGGTGAAAACCCAGAACAAATTGAGGCCTCAGCTGAAGAAAGCTCTGAAGAGAATTCCGATGAAACGCCTGAAGAAAGGCCAGAAGATAATCTCGAAAATAACCCCGACGAAGAGGCGTCCGAAGCGCAATCAGCAGATGCTGAAGGTAATGAAGATGCTGAACAGGCACCAGAGGGAGAGACTCCTTTTGAAGAAGTTCCTTCAGGTAATGTAACAGAGTTTCCTGCAAGTGAGGCCATGGAAGGATTAACAGGTGCAGCTGAAAATGCTGACAACCTTCTTCTTTTTCAAAAACGCCCTCCTCTTCCAGAGCAAAGAAAATTCAGGGGTATGACAATCCTTGCTGAAATTACGATGGAAGGAATTTACTTTTTCTCTGACCAGAATCTTCTTTCTGGCCAAAATATTGTTCTTGATTTTCTTGTTCCAAGAAGATTTCTCATTCAAGCTGAGGTCGTTTTTTGTAGACCTTATAATATGAGAAGCCGAATTATCAGTAACAGCTCACTTCCCTTTCGTTGTGGAGCGCGCTTTACGTTTAATAAAGAAGGACAGCGAACGCTTCTTAGAGAATTTCTTGAAACCATTGAGCCAGATTACGTACCGCAAGCGAAGCCTAAGAAGGTTGCGAAAGTGCAAGAAGAAAATCATGGCGACATGGATGATCTCGACGATCTCGACCTATAGGGCCCTTCTCAGCTTGAAATTTAGACTCGTAAAGTTATATAATCCCAATACCCCCACTAAACCATCGACTGAACTATGACTAAACGACACAAGTTTTCAACCTGGGCCACAGGACTTCTTATCATCTCTATTCTCTCTCTTGTGGGGTTTAATCAAATCTTTCATCGCGACTCAGGGAGCAACGAATCGAGTGAGGTCTTCTCCTCTATCTTTTCAAAAGAAAGTTTTGGAGACATTCAAAACATTTCCTTTAAAAACAGATTAAGTGAAATCCAGTTTGAAAAAGATGAAAAATCAAATTGGATGATGATTTCTCCAAGAAAAGTTAAGGCCAAGGTTGAAATTCTCGATCGAATTTTCCAAGGACTTGAAGAAATAAAGGTTATTAGAGTCTATGAAAAAGACCCCATTAATCTTTCAAACTTCTCCTTAGAAGAGCCTAATCTGGTTATTCAGTTAAGCAATAAAGAAAAGAGCATGACTTTTAAGTTTGGCCTCGTCAATCCAATCGATAATTCAACTTACCTCACCCTAGAAGAAGATAAAGTCATTTATCAAATCCACTCTCTTGGAAGTCGAATTGAAACGTTTGGTCTCGCCAGTTTTATTGACGCTAAGATTTTCTCTTTAGAGCCAGAGAAACTCAAGTCTCTTGCCATTTATCGAGGAAAAAGCTCTAGTGCCCAACTCAAACTCACTCAGCAAAAAAGCGGTTGGAAAAGTTCAACAGGAAGAGTCGTTGCGGCCAATCCTGTTCATCAATATATTGAAACACTAAACAAGTTAAGCTCCTCTCATATCATTGATAATATCTCTGAAACTCAGATGAAAAGTTTTCAAGAGTATCTCAAACGCCCTTCTTACAAAATTGAGTTCGTTGATAAAAACAATAAAAAGCTTCAGTATGTTATTTCATTGCCCCTTAAAAGCCTTCCCGATCTCAAAATAAAATACAGACAGAATGTTCTTGTAAAAGCTTCTCACCTTAAGTACTTCTACCTCTTTCCAAAAGAAGCCTTATCAAATTTTCAAAAGACGCAATACTCTTTTAAAAAGCTTTCGATAAAAAAGATTTTTTACTAAAAAAATGAAAGGTTATGAGACCTTTCTCTGAGGGACAACTCTTGAATTTGTCGGTAAAGCCTTTTCTTTTGTCAGTTTCTTCGGGTCAACAAAGGCCTTAATAAAGTTTTCAATGATCACTGAGTTATAACGCTTTACCATCTTACTATCAGTAATAATTGCTTTGAGGGCCTCCGTAGGCTTTAGCTTTTGATCAATCATCATATGAGCAAAGTCATCAGCAAGATGAATAATATTGGCAAGAGTGAGAATCTTGACCCCCTTAATATTATGGGGATAACCAGTACCATCAAAGTTCTCATGATGTTGATAAATAATCTGCTTTACAGATTTATTGATGAGAGAATTATTATCGACGATTTGTGCGCCAATCTCTGGATGGAGTTGATACTTTTTGAGCTGGTCCTCATTCATATCTTTTGGTCTCATCTTTACCAATTCTTGAGGGAGTTCCATTTTCCCAATATCATGAAGCATACAGGCCATAGCAGCTGTTTCAATCGTTGTTTTTGATTGCCACTCAAATTGTTTAATAATGGCACTCGTATAAAGAGTGACGAGAAATGAATGTTCGACGGCTTCAGGGTCAAAATCATGATAACTTTTTAAAAGTTTATAGAGATCTTCTTCTTTTTCAATGAAATTATAAATATGCTCACAAACCTGTCGACCTTCCTCTATGATTTGCGGCTTTACTCCCTGGGTAAAAACCTCTTCGGTATACTTCTCACTGAGGTTTTTCAAAAGACCCATTTTACGATCTGCACCTACTTTTTTACTTGTGACAGTCTTACCTGCAACGAGATTTGAAAACTGAATAAATTTTCGGCGGTCTTTAGTATGAAAGAATAAATATTCAATATTCTTGTCATTCTTATAACGATCGAGTCTCTCTTTATCGAACTTATCCCCAGCATGGAGGATTTTAAGATACTTATTTTTAGCTAGTTTTATATAGATATCAAATAGGACTGCTTTTGAACTATAGAACTGATCAATACGGACCTGAGTAAAATCGTTATCAACACAACTGACCTCCTCCTCTTCTGACACAGTGTCTCTGACCTGAAGGTTGCTTAGAAAGTCGCTCAAGTCTTGATGGTCTTCAAGAAGCCCTGAAATATCAGGAAACTCTACAGGCTTAATGACAATTTCCATTGCCCCTATTTTCTTCAAGCCTTTTTCATCAAAGCCACATTCATCAAACTCTTCTTGAGTGTTAAAAATGAGAACCGTTTTTACTTTCTTCTTATTCTTCTGACAGAACTTTAAAACTTGAATTGCTGAGTGACTGGAAGTTGCGTAGTTAATGATAAGAGAGAAATAGTTTTCGTTATAAAGATTAAGCTGGGCTTCTTTTCCGTTAATTGCAGTCGATACATCATAATGAATTGAAGAGAAATACTTCTCAGCTTCCTCTAACCAAGTCTCATTGGGATCAACTAGCATTACTTTTAGGGCCAACTTATTTCCTTACTTCAATAAACGAAAACTCTACCGTCTAATTCTCATCGGCTGTTTGGGCCCATAAGTTAAAACAAGAGATTGTAAGCACTTGAAATCAGTTAACAACTAACTAATGAATATCATTGAATTACGGTATTTAAAAAGAATAGAGGATCAATTTATGTGAAAAAGACGCAAAAATGCAGGTCAGAAAAACACTTTTCCGACCCTAACAGTATATTTTTGAAATGAAGTTGAAGTTACTTAATTTCTTTGTGTACGGTATGCTTATTTAAGAAAGGATTAAACTTTTTAATCTCTAGTCTTTCAGGGTTTTTCTTCTTGTTTTTAGTTGTATGATAACGAGAAGGTGTTTTTCCCAGTTTTCTAGCTTCTGTACATTCTAGGGTAATTACAACTCGAGGTCCCTTAGCGGCCACGTTTCACTCCTTATTTCAGCTTGTTCGAATGCAAGAAAGTACATAAGGTATAGGCATTAGACAAGTTAAATTATAAAATTCATAGGACTTTTGTCTTTTCTGAGATAGAGATAAGTAATGATTAATGAAGCGAACTGGAACACCTGCTATTATAAAAATAATGAACTGAAGGCTTTTCTCTCCCTTGTCGCTGAGCCTGATGCCCTTGATGAAGTTTCCATCGGTTATGCAATAACCCTTACAGATCAAGATGATATAGAGCTTTTTCAAGAAAACTACAACATTCTGGAAAACGCTGTGCAAAGCATTAACCAAAGATACTCAGACTGGGAGTTCGTAAGTATGGTTAAAAACAATGGTGGTGGTGGCTGCGCATCCTGTGCAGCACATTAAGAGAAACTAAAGAAAAGGTTTTTTTTATTTTCTTTAAATTCTTAGGACAGCAAGCTTGACAATTTTTAGGTACTAAGCGATAAAACCACTTCGTTCTTTCGTACTATTAAGAGGTTACTCATGAAAAAAGATATTCATCCAAATTACCGCCCTGTTGTTTTTAAGGACGTTTCTTGCGACTTCGCTATCCTTACTCGTTCAACCGTAGAAACAGATCAAACGATTAAATGGGAAGACGGAAATGAGTATCCGCTAATCAAAATTGATATTTCTTCTGAAAGCCACCCATTCTATACAGGTAAGCAAAAGATTCTCGATACCGAAGGTCGTATCGAAAAATTCAGAAAGAAATTTGGTTCTTCATACGCACGTCTTAAGAAATAAGAAACTTTTCTTCATTCGCAGTATTAACCTACACTTCCCTTTTTAAGGGACTTAATTTCTTTTTTTGAAAGCTCTCTCTTTTTAAGAACTCTTTTTTCAATTGAAAGAGCATCTGAACTCGAAACACACATTTCATAGTCAAAGCTAAACTTAGTCTCTTTTAGAAAAGAAAGCATATGCTCTTTACGATAGGACTTTTGCCCTTGTTCTTGCCAATAAAGATGTCCTATAAAAGGCATGGCCTTACGGTCAAGTTGAACTAATTGGCAGAGCCTCTCAACTGTTGGATCGTGAACAGTTCTTAAGGTTTGATGGCACCAATCATCTTTTCTCTCGCCTCGACTAAGTGGACAGCTTGCCTGACTAGGACAAGGATAAAAAAGTTGATAACCTTTACTGATGAGAGCACTTCTCAGTTTTAAAACTTTTTGGAAACTTGCCTTAGTTCCAGGTTCGATGAGCAGAATCGCCTTGTAACCACTATTGATAATCTTATTTTTAATCTCTGAATCATTCATTTCGTTAAGAACATTTCCTAAACACAATAAAGATTCGTCCTTGAGAGCTGTATTAAGGTGCTTGGCTTCTCTATTTTGTAGGCCTTTGATGATCTTACTGGCTTGCTCCATCATAAGTGGTGATTGATCGAAAATTTGAACTTCCATATCGCTAAAGTGTTCAATCCAATTAAGGGAATATGTTCCAGGGCCACAGCCATAATCAACAAAAGTCGTAATATTCTCTTTTATAAGCTCTCTTACATTCTCAGAAAGTTTTGAGAGGATAAAGTCGAGTTTAATTGCGTTAGTAGGGAGATACAATGAGGCATAGGAAGAGACGTAAGCTTCATCATTAAAGTAGGTCTCTAAGAGTTCATTTCTTTGATTAAATGCCGTCGAGAGCTTTTTGATATTGCTCACAAGCTCAATTTCTTCAAGGTCTTTCAAAAGATGTGGGCCGATCTCATCAAGAGACCATTTTTTTAATTCAATCATTATAAAAGGGGCTTCCAGCTAACTGGGTCTTGGGCCCAAGCAAGAAGGCTTTCTTTTTCAACACTTCCAAAACTATCCGGACTTAGGGCTTCAAGAGCTGTAGCGATGGAGTGAATATCAGTAAGACTATAGAGTTTAAGATTCCATTTTGAGAGGTTTTCTTTAGCAACAGGGCTTTCATAAGAAACAATCGAGACAACGGCTTCGACATTAAGTTTTTGATTTTCTACATAAGGCATCACTTTATCTAAACTTGAAGCACGGTTGACGAGATCTTCAACCATCAGTCCCTTGTCACCTTCTTTAAAATCTCCCTCGATTACTTTTCCAAGACCATGACCTTTTGGGCTTGAGCGGATGTAAAGCATGGAGGTTTCAAGTTTCTCAGAAAGAAAAGCAGCATGAGGAATCCCTGCCGTTGCCATGCCAGCAACGTGCTGAAACTCAAGATTGTTTTCTTTTATAAGTTCAACAAAAGACTGAGCAACAAGACCCCTCTCTTTTGGATAAGAGATAAGCTTTCGACAATCACAATAAATTGGGCCTTGCGCTCCTGAAGCATAGGTAAATGGCTCCCGAGGTGAAACATTCACACAACCTGTTTTTAAAAGCGCTTCGGCGACTTCGGCTTTATAATTTCCGTTCATAAGGCCTATCCCTTTCTAAAATTATTACAGACATCCCATCAAAAGTACGTAGTTTCAATGTCTTATTGCCTGATCATACACTGTATTTTTTTGCCAATCAATCTGCCTATTGCTAGCTTTGGACTCCAACGATTCTTAGCACCACGTTAAGTTTTTTGAAGGATCCTATAAATGAGTTATTTCAAGCACTTTGTTCTCACCCTCTCACTTATTTCTTTTATCAGTTGTTCTAAGCACGACGCCTCAAATCCACCAGAAGAAATATCTAAGACGAATCAAGTCATCGGAACAAAAACAGTTGCAAACTTCATCACCAAAGAAAGCTCAAACAACCTCATCCTTAGAGATGATGCTTTTGAAAAAACATTTTTATTAAGCACATCTTATATTTCAGGAGCTCCCGCTGTATCTGGCTCTTCATTTGGTAACAAACTTGTAAGATTTGAAATGAATGATCAGTATGTGGCAATGTTTGAGCTTCTTGATGGGAAGCTTGCTGTCTCTTCTGACTCACTTTCAACAAAAAAGCTTCTCGCTTCATTTCCCATTGTTGGATACGACGAAGGATATGTGGAAATTGATTTTCTTAATGGATTTTACTTTCTTGTAACTCAATCAAGCTGGGTTGCAAGTGATTATGGCCAATCAGGAACAGAAGACTCTTTAAATCCTATTCAAATGGCCTTTATGGGTGAGGGATATTATACCGACAAACACCTTACGTTTACTCAATATGCCGTGATTAATAATGAACCTTTAGAAGTAAGGTACAGTTTCTCTATTTATAATCCCAATCCAAACTTTAAGCCTAAAAAATCTAATCTCAATAAAGAAGTTGGCTTTTTTGAAGCCCCTCAACTCATTAAAGAAGGTTCCGGAGAGCCGTTTTATTACATCACAAAATTTGATACCGAAAAGCCTGTGGTTTTTTATTATACCTCAAGTACTCCCAAAGACTTTGTTGAAGCTGTAATCGATGGTGTTCTTTATTGGAATAAAGCTTTCGGGAAAGATGTTCTCAGCGTTGAACCACTTCCTGCAGATACAAAGGTTCACATGCCTGGCTATAACGTTATTCAGTGGCTTGAATGGGATTCAGCGGGCTTTGCCTACGCTGATGCACATGCCGACCCGCTTACGGGAGAATTATTGCAGGCCCATGTTTACATGACCTCTGTCTTTGCCAAAGGAAGCTTAAAAGAAGCAAAGAAGTTTCTTACCGAATATGATAATGGCGTCGCCGCTTTTAAAAATAGAAAATCTCATCGACTCACGATCAAAGGATTTAAAAGTCGTACACAACTTTGTCAGAGAGACTTTACTCAAACATTGAGACTTGAACTCAGAAAACTCTCTGAAATCGTCACTCTTCTTGATTCAGATACAGACTTGAGCGATGAAGAAAAAGATAAGCTTTATCTGCGCTACGCTCAAGATGCAGTAAGAGATACTATTGCTCATGAAATTGGGCATACCTTGGGTCTAAGACATAACTTTGCAGCTTCGCTACAAAATAAAATCACACCGGATACCTACGAGACACTTAAAAAGCATTACCTGTTTAATGGGGAACTGCCAAACGGTATTGTCTCTTCGGGATCTGTTATGGATTATACTCCAGGTGTTTTTTCAGCAATGATAGGTGGTCATATTCGAAATAAAAAAGAAGCTTTGGTTTATGATAAAATGGCCATCGAATGGGGTTATACTGAAAAAACTCTTTTTGACTTAGACCTTGTACCTTTTTGTACAGACACACTTGCCAATAAAAACATTATCGATTGTATCCGATTTGATGCTTATGCTGATGTCTTTGCAGGGGCCAAAAAAGACTGGGAAGAGAACTCTTCAAAGTTTGGTTTTAATCTTGCTTATCGTTACAACTTTCTTTTGAGTGAAAAGTATAAGGCCCTCTCCCCTACAACTCCCAAGATGCTTAATGATATTAAAAACAAAACTCTAAGCCCCACAAAAGGTGCCACAAAACTCATTTCGAGTCTGTTCTATCTTTTAAAGATGGCCAATACAAATTCAGAGATCCTCGAAATTAAAAGACAATACCCCCATTCAATGACCCTCGTGGACTCAGAAGCTTACAAAAAAGAACTTAAAGAGAAAAAGAGCACTAAGTTTAATGAATTAGGTGGTCTAACAAAGCTTATTTTTGGCGACTTTTCATTAAAACAGCAATCTTCTGATGATCAGTTTCAATTAAGCCTCATTAGTAAAATGTCCAAGCAGTATAACGATGCCGTTGAAAAACTTTATGCCGAATTAGACTCTGAGGTCAGGACTTACCTTAAAGAACGTGGTGAAAAGTATTTCATCGCTTTTGAAAAAGAGCTTGTCCTGCAATTGGTTGTAAACCTTAAAAAGCTTAAGCCTCACTTTGTGGACGACAAACTTCCTAATGGTCTTAAAAGCTTTGTTCAAGAGTTAGTTTTTCTTAAGAATTCTGAAGTTCTTGGAGTTGTTGGTGAAGACGAAAACCAAAAAGAAGTTCAAGGTTTCTACTTTGATTACAATGGAATGGTTTTTCATAAAAAGCTTAAAAAAGCAGTAAAAACAAATCTTCGCTCTGAATTAGTGAGTCTTCTCAATACCAAGTTTTATGACGGGAAACCATCATTTAGAAGGGCCTTTAAGCCAATCAATAAAGAGATCTATGAAGCTCATGAGAAGATGCTAAAAGAAATTACTGATATCAAAAAAGAAGAAGATCTCTCTGCAGAGCTCTTTGATTGGTGTCAAACAGAGAAGACTCTCTTTAAAGCCTTGAAACCAAAGGAAAAGCCGGCTCAATCTGCAACACCAGCTAGCGCGGGGTAAGTCCTACCAGTCAATCGGTTTCATTTGATGCTGAGATAAATACTGATTCGTTTGTGAGAAGTGCTTACATCCAAAAAAGCCTCTGTGTGCCGATAGTGGTGATGGATGAGGTGATTTCAGAATGAGATGATCGCCTGTTATGAGAGAAGCTTTTTTCTGGGCTGGACTCCCCCAAAGTAAAAAAACAAGATTCTTTCTTTGTTCACTTAAGCGTTTAATTGTTTCGTCTGTAAACTGCTCCCAACCTCGATTTCGATGGGCAGCTGCACTTGCTTGCTCAACCGTTAAGACAGTGTTGAGAAGAAAGACTCCTTGATCGGCCCAATGTTCCAAGTTTCCATGATCAGGAACTTCTTTTCCAATATCAGCCAAGAGTTCTTTATAGATATTATTAAGAGATGGCGGAGTTCTCACACCTTTTTTGACTGAAAAGCAAAGTCCGTGGGCCTGCCCTGGTCCGTGATAGGGATCTTGTCCGATAATCACCACTTTGACGTCATTCAAAAGCGTTCTTCGGTAGGCCTCAAAAATTTCGCTCCCATGAGGATAAAGAATTTTTCCTTTAGCGAGTTCCTCAGTGAGAAACTGCTTTAGGTTTTTCATATAGTCTTGCTGAAATTGATCGCCAAGGATTTCATTCCAGCAAGGAGGGAGTTCATTTTTTTTATTCATAATTTAAAACTTGAATTTAAACTTCTTTTTCAGTTTATCGATGGCCTTCTTAGTCTTTTTCTTGACCTTATCTTTAGCGCTCTTTTTCTTTTGTCCCTTAATTTCATTAGTAATTTTCTTTTGTAGACCACTCAACTCTTTTTTCTTAGAATCAAGCTTTCCTTTGGCCTCTTTTTGAACCGAGCTCACTTTTCTTTTAAGTTCGTCTTTTTTCCCACCGACTCTATCATTCACAAGTTTTCGAAGTTTATTCTTTGCTTCGTCGACCTTGGCCTTAAGTTGTGCCTTGATCCCACGAGATAATTCACGACCAAGGTTGGAATTGATCCTCCAATTAAGATCCTCCCATGAACCGTTGGCATTAGCAGTCACAAGAATGGGACCCAAATCGTTTGTGACATTAGTAAAGATCTCTTTAACAGACTTTGACTTGGCATCAACGAGATAATCAACTTTTTGAAATTTGTTAACGAGCTTAGCTTGAACCTTTCCTCCTTCAGAATATAAATTAAGATTAAGGTTCCCTTGAGCTTTATGAAAACCAAACTTGAGTTTTTCTGAATCAGAAAACTTTTGTTCATTGATAGGATAAGCACCAACTCTAGCCACAACTGACTCAGTCGGTTCTTTTGTGGTTCGATCAACCACAACCTTTGCATCAACTCCATAGATCTGCTGATGAGGAAAATCTCCTTTAAGAGTAAGCTTAGCAGGTCTCTTCACTAAAACGGGGTCTGTTGTCACATGAACAAGCTCACCTAAGATATCTCCGCTAAACTCGGCTTCAGAAGCTTTAGAGCTAATCGTACTCTTTTTAAGCCAAAAAAGTGGGTAACCTTTAGTCACAGGAAATCGATAGGTCTTCCCTTCAGCACGAGCTTTGGCTTCAATCTCTGGTTTTTTGTCTTCTTCAGACTTTTCTGGTGGCATATACTCTCGCGCCATCTCAACATACTTTCGATAAGGCCCTAGTTTAGAAAAAAGAAGCTTTGTAAAAATTGATTTTGAAAAGTCTCCAAAATTAAGATCGGGAATTTTAAACTTGTTTTCAAGGTTTTTAATGTCTTCTTCAATCCAACCATCAACTTGATTAGGAAGGCTTGCAACCTTATCAATATCTTTTTTAAGTTCTTTATAAGAGTTATTGAAATCTTTTATTTTTGCTTTTGATTGTTTAAGAAGCTCATCAAGTTTCTTGATTGATTTCAGAGGGTTCTTTTTATCAAATTTGAACTTTTTTACTTCTGAAAGAGTCTTTTTGAGATCGTCAGTTTGTTTTAATTCTTCAAACTTCTTTTTCCATTGCCCCTCTTTTTGATCGAGCTCTTTTGTGATCTCTTGAATTCTCTGTTCCGTTTTAAGTTCACCTTTAAAGTCTTTGAGTTGATCCTTTGGATCCTTCCCACCTAGGATTTCTGCGACATCCCCTAATGCATTTCCTTCAAGTTCTTTTTGCCCCTGATCAAGAACCGCAGCTTCGAGTTCTCGAAGCTCTTTGCTCTTTCCACTTTTACTCTCAGAAATCGGTATCACTCTTCCCGGTCTTTTTCTTGGATAATAAACTTGAATATTCTTAATGCTCGCATCTTCGACAACAAATTTTGCTCTTAAAAGAGCATCCCAGAGAAATTCAAAACGGATGAGCCCAATCCCTACCAGGTTTTGAACTGGCTTTTCTTTATTCGTCACTTGAAGCCCATGAAGTTCAAAGGTTCCGCTAAAAAAGCTTGAACGAACTTTGGCAACATTCACTTCTGCCCCATGAACCTGAGTCCCCGCAAATTCAATAAGCTTTTTTAAATGAGAATCAAAGAAAAAGTGTCCATAGGTATAACTTAGTCCTGCAAAAGCAAGAAGAAAGATGACAGCACCGGTTCTTATGGGACCTTTAGGCTTTTTAGGTTTTTTCTTTTTTTGGTCTTTTTCTTGAGACTCTTCGACTTTGGATTGTTCTGTATTTTCATCAGTCATTATTCTTAGTCCTTAAATAATTTTTTAACCGTTCTTAACCGTAAAGATTGTCGTACTTGTAATACCACTTGTAGAAAGACGAAGCTTTTACGAGCTTCCAGAACTTCGTCTCTTGAAATTTAGCGACAACTTTTTCTCTATATTTTTGAATGAGAAACTTTGCAGCAAAAAACACTACCGGAGATAAAAGAATCGAAACGATTCCCGCTCCCATCACTACAGAATTATTAAATCGCGTGAAAGGAATAATCGGCATGTTGTATAAGGTCGTCCACAGAACTTTTAATCCATCCATTTCAAGAACCGAACTTCCCATGGAAGCAAACACAGGGTCTAAAAGAAAAGCGGCAAACTTAAAGAAAAAGGCACTCACTAAAGCTGCCCCAAACTGAATACGAAAAACCACGATAAGGGCAAAGACCAAAATTGTCTGAAGAGAAAAGGTCGGCGCCATCCCCAAAATAAGGCCAGCCGCAACACCCGATGCAATTTGGTTGGTTCCTGTATCAGAATTTAAAAGCTTTATTAGCTGAAAAATCTGCTTTAATAATAATGTCATAGACTATTCCTTGCATTTAATTGACGACATATTTAAACATGCTGAGTTTTTCATGGTAAAGAAGATATTCGGCTAAAAAATGGAGATGCCCCATGAAGTATGAAGTTCCCACATTTAAAGGAAAAATCATTAAACGCTACAAGCGGTTTTTGGCTGATATTGAATTAGAGTCTGGTGAGCAAATCACCGCCCATACACCTAATACAGGATCAATGAAAAGCTGCTGGGAACCCGGGTGGGACGTTATTGTGAGCTTTCATGACTCACCGAAACGAAAGCTCAAGCACACACTTGAGTTGACTCATAATGGTGAGAGCTGGATTGGCGTCAACACAGGGCTTCCTAACAAACTTGCCAAAGAGGCCATTGAGAATGGAACCATAAAAGAGCTCTCTGGTTATAAAAGTCTCAAGCCAGAGTTTAAAGTCGGCGATTCTCGAATTGATATTCTCTTAACCTCCGAGGAGAACCTTGAGGGCGAGAAGTGCTTTGTCGAAATTAAAAACGTCACCTTAAGAGATGATGAAGGTCCCGTTCAAAATACGAAAAAAACGATGAGCTACTTTCCTGACTCAGTGTCGACAAGAGGACAAAAGCACTTGAGAGAACTTACAAAGCTTGTTTCTGAAGGACATAAAGCAGCGATGCTTTTTATTGTGCAAAGAGAAGATGTTAAAGCTTACGCCCCAGCTTCCCATATTGATCCGGAATACGCGCGGCTTCTTAAAGAAGCTCATGATGGTGGCGTTGAGATACTAGTCTATCAATGCAAGCTATCTGAAGATGAGGTAAAGGTTTATAAAAAGATCGATCTTATTTGGCCTTAAGCTTTTCGAGAAATAAAAATCTCACCATTTCTATCATTTTGTTTTTTTTAACACACCGCTAGCAGACGAACAAACTCCTTGAAGTTATGCTTTCCCATTAAATATTTCTTTAAAAATCACTGAATTAGGATGTTAACAATGAAGTTAAAAAAGATGCTCCGAATTTCTCTTATTCTGGCGGCCCTGTTTTCGGGATCGGCCATGGCCAAAACTTTTGTCTACTGCTCTGAAGGCTCTCCTTCCGCATTCAACCCACAAGTTGTTGCAGATGGAACTTCAATCAATGCTTCAGCAATGACTGTTTATAATAGGCTTGTGGAATTTAAAGTTGGAAGCACACAACTAGAACCAGCGTTAGCTGAGTCGTGGTCAGTTTCTAAAGATAGAAGAACTTATACTTTTCAACTAAGAAAGGGTGTTAAGTTTCATAAGACGAAGTATTTCACTCCGAAAAGAGACTTCAATGCTGATGATGTTGTTTTCAGTATCAACAGAATGAGAGTGAAAGATCATCGTTATCATAAAGTTGGTGGAGGGACTTACGAGTATTTCCTAGGGATGGGAATGAATAAACTTATAAAGGACGTCAAAAAGCTAAATGACTACAGCGTTCAAATCGTTCTCGCTGCTCCTGAAGCTCCTTTTCTTTCAAACCTCGCTATGCCTTTTATGAGCATTCTTTCTGAAGAGTATTCTCAATACTTAGCAAAGAATAAAAAGAATGAAGATATTGACTTCTTTCCAATTGGAACGGGACCTTTTGTTTACAAAAAGTATATTAAAGACAACCTAATTCGATTCACTCGCAATAAAAATTATTGGAAGGCACCGGCAAAGGTTAAAAACCTTGTCTTTGCCATCACTCCTGATGCGTCAGTCAGGTTTCAAAAGCTCAAGGCCAAAGAATGTCACCTTATCACTCACCCAGCCCCAACTGATCTCGATGCAATGAAATCAAATAAAAAGATCAAAGTTGTTGGTGAGCCAGGACTGAATGTTGGTTATCTTGCGATGAATGTTAAAAAGAAGCCTCTTGATAATGCCATGGTGAGAAAGGCGATTTATCATGCACTTAATAAAGAGGCTTATATTAAGGCCATTTACCTTGGAAATGCCATGGAAGCGGTTAATCCACTCCCTCCAAGCATTTGGTCATATCTTAAAAATCCAAAAGCCCCTGCTTATGACCCGGCCAAGTCAAAAGCTCTTTTAAAGAAAGCTGGTCTATCAAAAGGAATTGAGCTTGAGCTATGGACTCTTCCTGTCTCACGCCCGTACAACCCAAATGGAAAAAAGATGGGCGAAATGATGAAAGCCGATCTTGAAAAAGTCGGAATCAAAGCGAAACTCGTGCAATACGACTGGCCTACATACTTAAAGAAATCCCAAAATGGTGAACATGACCTTCTTCAAATTGGTTGGACAGGAGACAATGGAGACCCAGATAACTTTCTTCATACATTACTAGGTTGCGATGCTGTAATAGATGGTTCAAACTATGCTAAGTGGTGCCACAAAAAATATGATGAACTGGTTATCGAAGCGAAAAGAACTGATAAGCAAAAGCAAAGAGCTAAGCTTTATGAAAAGGCTCAAAAGATTTTCCAAAAGGAACTTCCTTGGGTACCTCTGGCCCACGCCAAAGTTTTTAGAGCGATGGCCGATAACGTAAAAGGATACAAAATCCATCCATTCGGAAGTGATATCTTCTACGATGTTGATTTAAAATAAACCATGCTTCAAATTTTCAGACAAAAACTGGGACACCTGATTGTCACACTTTTAGGTGTCTCATTACTTTCTTTCTTCCTTATTAGATTAGCCCCTGGTGACCCTGTCATGCTTTTACTCGGTGAGCGTGGCGCAGATCCCGCTGTCTATGCCCAAATGAAGGCTTCTCTCGGACTGGATAAGCCCCTTTTGGTTCAATACGGAAGCTTTCTCAGTAATGCTTTTCAAGGAGACCTTGGCAAATCCATTATCTCAGGCCAACCAGTAACTTCAGAGTTTTGGTCAAGATTTCCCGCAACTCTTGAACTTGGTATTTGCGTTATGGTTATTGCCCTTATTATTGGGATTCCACTTGGGGTTATCGCTGCTGCTAAAAGAAATTCATTCTGGGATTATTTTTTAATGGGAGGCTCACTTACTGGCTACTCTATGCCTCTTTTTTGGTGGGCCCTTATCCTTATACTCATTTTCTCAGTAGGCCTTGGCTTGACTCCTGTTTCAGGAAGAATCAGTGTTCTCTTTGACATTGATCCAGTAACAGGCTTTATGCTTATTGACTCTCTTTTACCTGAGATATTCGAAGAAGAAGGCTTTGCTCCTTTTTTAAGCTCTCTTCACCATCTCATCCTTCCGACTATTGCCATGGGAACGATTCCTCTTGCCATCATTGCAAGAATGACCCGATCAAGTTTATTGGAAGTTCTTGGAGAAGATTATATTCGAACAGCGAGGGCCAAAGGCCTTACACCCTCTGTAGTCCTTTTTCGACACGCCCTTAAGAATGCGCTAATTCCCATTATTACAGTAGCTGGCCTTCTCTTTGGTTCAATCATTACGGGTGCCATACTCACAGAAACAATCTTTTCTTGGCCAGGTATTGGGAAATGGTTTGTGACAAGTGTGAATGCAAGGGATTATCCAGTCATTCAAGGCGGAGTCCTCTTTATTGTTCTCATCAACTCTTTAGTCGACATCATCTATATTTGGATTAACCCAAAAATGAAGTCACTATTAGTTAAAAGCTAATTGAGGAAGTATTGAAACATTTTTGGAAAAAATCTAATACAGCTGTCAGAATAAGTCTTATTATCGCTTTTATTTTTTTAGCGATTGCCATCTTTGCTCCTCTTATCACTCCTCATTCTCCTAATGAGCTTTATAACGACGCTTTAAAGTTACCACCCATTTGGTCAGAAGGCGGAACTTCAACACATATTTTAGGAACTGACGATGTAGGAAGAGACCAATTTAGCCGTCTTGCTTACGGAGCAAGAATTAGTTTTGTTATTGGCCTTGGAGTTGTTTTTATCGCAACCGTCCTAGGCTCATTCCTGGGGCTACTTTCTGGCTTTTATGGCGATAAAGTTGATTTTGTGATCATGCGCTTTACTGATATTCTCATGGCCCTTCCGAGTATCTTACTGGCGATTGTGATTGTATCCCTTTTAGGACCAGGTCTTATTAACACAATGTTTGCCGTGGCCATCGTCTCCCTTCCCACTTTTATAAGACTTGTAAGAGCGAGTGTTCTTGAACAAAAGGCGAGAGATTATGTTCAAGCGGCTCATGCTAATGGCGCCACTTCTTTTCGGATTATGCTTAAAGAGATTTTTCCTAATGCTATGGCGCCAATTATTGTTCAGGCTTCGCTAGGCTTCTCAGAGGCTGTTCTAAGTGCCGCAGCACTTGGCTTTCTTGGACTTGGAGTCCAGCCCCCTACTCCGGAATGGGGAACAATGCTTGCTGATGCCAGAGGTTATATCGAATCTGCACCATGGTTAGTAACCCTTCCTGGAGTCTGCATCCTTTTAATTGTCGTTACTTTTAATCTCATTGGAGATGGACTAAGAGACTTTCTTGACCCACGAATGAAAGGTCGGTAACTCCGACTGAAAAACATCCTCAAAGTTATTATGAACATCTTCAAGAATCATATTGAGATTCTGAACGAATAGTCTTCCCATAGGATCAAACTCAAAATTTGAATAAGGAATGAAGAGATAATAACTTTTTCCCTCAAGTGGCCCAACCTCAGAACAAAGGTTTTGCTTTAAAGGAGATGCATCAAGTGAAATTTTCATTCTTTCATCTTGAAGCTTAGTCGTTCGCTTAGAAAGTTTAAATACTTTATTGATAAGCTTAGAATCAAAACTAAAATGGATTCGATCACTTTCTTGAAATTTATAATGATTAGGAAGTCCTTCATAACGAACAAGGACTCCGAAAAGATTAAACTGCTTAATACTTCCCTTGGCCTCATGATAAGGAAATTCACGAAAAGAAAAATCAAACTCTACATCACTTGAGAGTCTAAACTTTCGAAGGGAATACTTTCCTTCTATAATCTTTTTCATGACAAAATAAGAATAGGTTGTTTTGTCCTTCCACTGCATCGAAGTAAGACGAGTGAATGGTCCCTTTCTCGAGTTATCAGAAAGAAGTATATTACGATCACTTTTAAACCAAGACTCTCTGACTCTAGCATCGAGATAAAATTGATAGAGATCAAACTCTGTAGCCTCTATGGTATCAATCGTATTATTGAGCCAAACTTTATGTGATCTTAGACCTTCAATTTTATTGTTGATCCCTTCAAGTAGATTTTCTTTTGTAAAAATAGAAAGCGGTCCGTCTTGGACAAGACGACAAGTGAGATCCCAGTTTCTCCAATGAAAAGAGAGAAGATTAGGAATAATCTCCAGCTCTTTTTCAAGATCGATCTCGAGTAAATACTGTTTAAAGCGTTCCTGAATTTCTTCGAAACTTGGTGCCTTCTTTTTCATTAACCAACTCATCGGAAGTACATTCAAAAAAATAAGAAAATCTAGTAAAAAAGAATATTTAGCATTATGTGAGGAAAGAAATTCCAATTAATGATATCCTTACTCGAGTGATTTAATTTTTTTCCTTGCAATTTCGATAGGTTGCTTGAGAGAGAAGAGACAAATATGACAGCTTTTAAAGCTTTATTTCAAAACAACCTAAGTTATAAGTTAGTGCCATTGCCACTAAGAGAAATCTTTTACATCGAAACCGTTCCCTGCGATGTCTATGGCATCTCAGATGGACTTTTTGAACTTCTTATTGAAAAGAATACTGAAGTCGAAAAAGAGCTTCTCGTTAACCTCGTAGGTGGTGGACATAAATCAATCTTTGTTCATCAGGATGAGGCGGAACTCTTTGTTAAGCTTCAGCAAGATAATTTAAGAAACATTTCAAGGTCTCTTTCCATCGGTAACCCCATCGAAAAGAGCCGACAGTTCTTGGGACTTCTCTCTGTGAACCTTGCCTATCTTTACAAAGATCCTACCAATAAAGAATTACTCGAACTTCAACACCAATGTGTTCTTAATTTTTCAAAGTTTCTCTCTGAAAATATCAAACTTCAAGGCCAGATCTTTGAAGAATATCTCAAACAAAAGCATCACTATATTTATGCTCAACCACTTCTCTCTTCTTTATTTTTGTTTGGAATCTTAAAACAAACAAAACTTTACAGCGACAAAGAAATCGAAGCTTTATTCGTTACAAGTTATTTTAAAGACATAGGGATGTCGGCAATCCCTGAAGAAAAATATGAGCAAGACAAACTCTCTGAGGCTGACAAAGAGATCTTCAAGGATCATCCCCTACACTCAGTAGAGCTTCTCTCTGGAAAGCTTGGTTTTTCTAAGGACAAACTCAAAATTATTGAAAACCATCATGTCTTCTCTCTTCTTGCCAATGATGGAAATCTTGATGATAAAGAAACTGATCTTATGATGTATGGAATTGAAACCATGCTTGTAACAATAACTGACATCATTGCAGCGATGATTACAGAAAGACCCTACCGTCCTGCTACAAATCTTTTTGATGCCCTTCACTTAGTCAGACAGTTGATCTCAGATCAGTACTCTCAAGAATTTAAATTACTTGTTACTTATTTTAAGAATTTTTTTGGCTAAACCTAAGCCCTATGATTCTTTACATTTCGTATCCACTCCTTCAGAATTAAATTTGCAAGGATGCTTACATTCTTGAGCGTAAAGTTCTAAGGAGGGAATTTATGGCGCAACAAGAAGTTAGTCCACTGACTGGTATACTCGAAGAAGAGCGGGTGTTCATTGATTTCGGTGAGCATGAGGGAAAGTCGATTCTTGAAGTTGCTGATACAATTCCAGATTACTACGACTATCTAATCGATCAAAAGGGTCAGGGGAATTGCGCGATTCGTAGAGCAAAAGACAAGTTCTTTCGTCTATATGTTACGAATACGCTCAACTAAAAAGGGGATGCTTTTGCATCCCTTTTTTTATTCCGTTGTTTCAATTCGCCCAGCTAATCGACTCTCCTCTAGGATCTGAAAGCGCTTGAAGTTTCTCTCCATTTCGCTTAACAAACTGGACCCGACATTTAAGATCTTCAAACTTCATATCGTGTTTCATAATTACGAGTCTTTCTTTGACTCTTTTAGGTAGTTTCATACTTTCAAAGACAATCTCATCAGGCATCCATTGATGGTGATAGCGTTTCACAAGAAGGCTGTCTTTAACAGGTAACTTATATTCCATGAGATTGAGAATAGTTTGTCCTAAACAAGAAGGGATCTGGTTACCACCTGTTGCCCCAATACTAAGAACAGGCATGTCTTTTTGATCCGTTATAATGGTTGGGGCCATATTTGAAATCGGGGCCTTCCCGGGCTCAGCAAGATTATTCTTTCCCATATCTGGTCCCACAATAAAGATTTTCTTGGGATGATAGTTAAATGATTTAAGAGCACTATTCATAACGATTCCAGTTGAGCCAGCGACAACTCCTGAACCAAAAACTCCGTTGAGACCTAGAGTCATCACAACAGTGTTCCCATCACTGTCCATCAAAGAAATTTGTGCTGTCTCTGCTGATTCGTAAGGGGCCTTGAAGCGCGTATTCATAAAATCAAAGCTTGCTTCACTGTAGTTGAGATGCATATGCTCAGGGATCGCTTTATAAAGATCCTCAATATAGTCTTCTGAGATCATCTTATTTAAACGAAGGGTCGTATAATCAGGGTCTCCTAAATATTTCGCCCTATCAACAGCTGCAAATTGAAGTGCTGAGACGGTTTTATGAATCGCTTTAGGATGCATCGGAGCAAGATTTCTTAACTCAGACTTCTCAAGCACTTTCAAAGCTTGAATGAGTGAAATCCCACCTGAGCTCGGTGGTCCCATGGTATAAAAATTATGTCCGTTAAACTGCGTCTTTAAGACTTCAGGTCGTTTAACTTTGTAACTTTTGAAATCAGCAAGACTCAATTTTCCCTTAAGAGCATTCACAAACTCTTGAGAGATCTTCCCTTCATAAAATGACTTATCTCCACTTTGAGAAACCTCATTTAAAGTTTTGGCCAAATCCTTTTGAACAAGAATCTCGCCAGGAAGATAGACAGAGCCATTTTCTTTGAAATAAATAGACTTTGCTCTAGAATCTTTCGAGAGCTTTTCCTTATTATCCTCAATGGCTTTTGAAAGCTCAGAAGAGACAGTTATCCCCTTTTCAGCAAGTTTAATTGCAGGAGCTAAAAGTTGTGCAAGGGGAAGTTTTCCAAACTCACGATGAAATTTAATTAAGCCCTTCACCATCCCAGGTGTTGCGATAGCATCTTCATAAGGAAGTTCAATTTGAGAATCAAAGGGTCGTTGTTTTTCAAGAAGATCTTTATTGATTTTTTTTGGAACCTTGGCGAGTAATTTTTTAGAATTCAACTCTAGGCTTGCACGTTCTCTGAAATCTAACGATATCGGAATATCTAAGTTCGCTGGCTTATAGAGAAGGAATCCTCCTCCCCCAAGCCCAAGGTCATGGGGTCGTTCAACTGAGAGCGCAAAGGCCAAAGCAACAGAGACATCAACAAGATTTCCCCCTTTTTCTTGAATCTCTTTTGCGACGAGAGCTGATCCCTTTCCACTGGTGGAGATTGCGATTTTCATTCCCTCTGCGTAGTTTTCCTTTGGCAGCTGCTCTTTGTAGAAGATCGGCCTATAAGCTTTTGGCCACTGAACAAACTTGTCACTTGCTTGCTTTGTATTTGAGCATCCCATCATTAAACTTAGTGCCGCAGCAAAAATGACTCCACGCATCTGTAATTCCTCACAAAATTTTAATCAACTTAATTTTTCACTTAAGGTATATTGACATCATTTAGAACAATTCGGGTAGTCTATGGAGCATAAATCCTTTGAGAAAAGGGCTTAACTTCAAGATTAGCTAATCTTAAAACTTATCGCGAGTTTTATGCAGGAGAATTTATGAAACACCTATTAATTTGGACATTGAGTCTGTTGGCCACATTTTCAATTGCTGAGGCAAAAGTCAAAATCAATGGAGCCGGTGCAAGCTTTCCCTTTCCTATTTATTCAAAATGGTTCTCTGAATATGAGAAGGTCAATACAGAGGTTCAGTTTAATTATCAGGCCATCGGAAGTGGTGGTGGTATTCGCCAACTCATTAAGCAGACAGTTGACTTTGGTGCCTCTGATGCTCCAATGAAGGTCAAAGATAAGAAAAAAGCGGCTTGGCCAGTGAAGCACGTTCCAACGGTTTTAGGCGCCGTTTCTGTTGCCTATAATCTCCCTTCTGTTAAAAAGGCAATCAAACTTGATGGTCAAACCCTAGCAGGTATCTTCTTGACAGAGATCACAAAGTGGAATGACAAAAAAATTATGGCACTCAATCCAGGGATCACTCTTCCAAACACAGACATTCTTGTCGTCAGACGTGCTGATGGTTCAGGAACAACTGCAATTTTTTCTGACTACCTCTCTAAAGTTTCAAATGATTGGAAAGAAAAGATCGGCACTGGGAAAACTTTAAGATGGCCCGGAACAACTATTGGAGCAAAAGGAAATGATGGTGTTACTGGTGTCCTTAAAAAAACTAAAGGATCAATTGGTTATGTTGAGCTTGCTTATGCCCTAAAAAACCAACTCCCTGTTGTCAGTTTAAAGAATAAATCTGGAAAATATGTTGCTCCTTCAATTGAAGGAATTTCCGCTTCAGCCGCTTCTTTAAAATCAGACATCAAAGAACTCGCAATTTCAATTACAGATGCCGATGGAGACAAAGTCTATCCGATTAGCGCCTTCACCTACATCCTTCTTCCGGTAAAAAGTAAGGCTGACGCCAAGCTTATGGAAGTGAAGAAGTTTCTCGACTGGGCGCTTGGAGATGGTCAAAAATACGCAGAAACTCTCCATTATGCACCTCTACCGAAGAACCTTGCAAAGCGTTTAAGATCAAGCCTTACAAAGTAAGTTCCTGATCTTACATAGCTAACAAATTCCTAACCTATATTTTTTACGATTTGGCCCTCCTTTTGAGGGCCTTTTTGTTATGTTAAGAGCACAGACTAAAACCATAATTTGGAAAAGACTTTGGATAATACAAATACATCCATCAATAGCGCTCTTAATAATATTCTTAAAAAAGAATCCCCCAATCCCGTTCCTCCGCCGGTAAAAACCACAGACTATCAAAGACAAGATCGAATTGTTCGCAATTCCTTAAAAGCTCTTGGAGTTGGGATCATATTAGTGCTGATAACATTACTGGTTCTTCTCTTTTCGAAATCGATCCCCGTTATAATGGAAGTAGGTTCAAGCTTTATCACTTCAAGCTGGTGGAACCCAATTGATGATGAATTTGGGGCCCTCTCATTTGCTTACGGCACACTTCTGACTTCATTTGTGGCTTTGTTATTAGCAGCACCTGTGAGTATTGGAGTTGCCGTCTTTATCACTGAGGTTCTTCCTGAGAAGCTCTCAAAGGTTCTTGGACTCTTTGTCGAAATGATCGCTGCTGTTCCGAGTATCGTTTTTGGTCTCTGGGGTATTTTCTCACTTGCTCCTTGGATTAAAGAAGACCTCACTCCTATTTTGAAATCAAGCCTTGGCTTTCTTCCTTTCTTCCAGGGGCCAAGTTTTGGTCTTGGGCAACTCACAGCGAGTTTAATTCTTGCGATCATGATTGTGCCAACCATTACTTCAATTTGTAGAGAGGTCTTTAAAACAGTCCCTCAATACCAAAAGGAAGCGGCTCTCGCACTAGGGGCCACAAGATTTGAAATGATTAAGCTTTCAATCCTTAAACCATCATTTTCAGGAATGATGGGTGGAATTGTTCTTGGTCTTGGCCGCGCCCTAGGTGAAACCATGGCCGTGGCGATGGTTATTGGAAATTCAGCGAGTATCAATCTTTCATTATTTGCTCCTGGAGCAACCATGGCCTCAGTTATTGCCAATGAATATGCTGAAGCTGAATCAGATCTTCATCTATCAGCACTTTGTATGGTTGCTGTTCTTCTTTTTGCCGTCACATTAGGGGTTAATATCTTTGCCCGCTATATTGTGTGGAAATCAAAAAAGGTGAAATAAGAGAAGCTTATGAAAATGAGAAAATTTAAAAACTTTCTGTTTCACTTCTTTCTCTTTTCATCAGCTGTCATTGTTCTGTTCCCTCTTTTTTTAGTCGTTCAATACCTTTTCGCTCAAGGAGCAGGATCCCTCGATCTCGATTTCTTCACCCAAGTCTCAAAGCCTGTAGGTGAAGAAGGTGGTGGGATGTTCCATGCTATTGTCGGAACTACTGTTCTTGTTGGAATCGGGGCCCTCATTGCAGTCCCCCTTGGTCTTCTTGCCGGAATCTTTTTATCTGAATTTGAAGATGGAAAAGTTGCCAATACTCTAAGACTAACAATTGATCTTCTCACTGGAGTCCCTTCAATTGTTATCGGGATTTTCGCCTATATCCTTATTGTTGTTCCCTTTAAAAACTTCTCAGCTCTCGCTGGAGGAGTCGCCTTAAGCCTTATTATTCTTCCCATTGTTACGAGATCAACGGAAGAGATTTTAAAGCTAATCCCTATTCATATTCGTGAGGCAGGTTTGGCCCTTGGACTTCCCAAGTGGAAAGTAACTTTCTTTATTATCGTCAAAACCAACCTTGGTTCTCTTTTGACAGGAATAATGCTCGCCATTTCAAGAGCAGCTGGCGAAACAGCTCCACTACTCTTTACAGCCTTTGGAAGCCGATTTTTATCCCTCAATCTCACCGAGCCCATGGCGTCTCTTCCTGTACAGATCTACAACTATGCCATCTCTCCTTTTGAGGACTGGCAAAGACAAGCTTGGGCAGGAGCTTTTGTTCTCATTGCAATTGTTCTAGGACTTAATCTTAGCGCTAGAGCAATTGTGAACTATAAAGAAGTCACTCAGTTTTTTGACTCTCTATTTAAGCGGAAACGATCATGAGCTCAGAAAAAATCTTAGAAGTTAAGAACTTAAACATTTGGTATGGCGACTTCCATGCAGTAAAAAACATAAGCATTGATTATGGACCAAAGACCATTAGTGCCATCATTGGCCCTTCAGGCTGTGGAAAATCCACTTATATTCGCTGTCTAAACAGAATCCATGAAGAAACTCCAGGTGCTCGTGCTGAAGGAGAAGTCCTTCTTAAAGGCGAAAACATCTTGGCTCCAGGAGTTGACCCTGTGGCCATAAGACAAAAAATAGGGATGGTCTTTCAAAAGCCGAACCCCTTTCCCGCAATGAGTATCTACGACAATGTCATTGTTGGTCTCAAGCTTGCTGGAGTAAAAGACAAACGAATACTTGATGAAGCTGTCGAAACTTGTCTTAAAAAATCAGCCCTTTGGGATGAAGTCAAAGACAAGCTCCAAAAGCCTGGAACATCTCTTTCAGGTGGTCAGCAACAAAGGCTCTGTATTGCAAGATCTCTTGCTGTGGATCCACCAGTTCTTCTTATGGATGAACCGACCTCGGCACTTGATCCCATTGCCACTGCTAAAATTGAAGAGCTTATGGCCGACCTTAAAAACGATTATACGGTCATTGTGGTCACCCATAATATGCAACAAGCCGCTCGTATCGCTGATAATGTTAGTTTTTTCGTTCTAGGAGAC
Source organism: Bacteriovoracaceae bacterium (assembly GCA_049599895.1). Classification (GTDB taxonomy): domain Bacteria; phylum Bdellovibrionota; class Bacteriovoracia; order Bacteriovoracales; family Bacteriovoracaceae; genus JBMYPC01. The sequence continues at coordinate 38,620 of JBMYPC010000004.1, forward strand.
CTCATCGAGCATGGAACGAGCCAACAAATATTCGAATCCCCTAAAAACAAAAAAACTCAAGAATACATCTCTGGGCAATTCGGTTAAGTAATCGTTCTTTTTTGTCTTTCCTTAGTGATCTCGCTATCCAGCGTCTAGTGCCATAGACCCTTTCTTGATATCATATGCCAATACCCACAAATCAATGGAGTGAATTATGGTATGGGATTATATCCAACAGGGCGGAATCATCATGTATATTCTTTTGGCCCTCAATATTATTGGCTTTACGATCATGTTCTCAAAAGCCTACATCCTTTTTAAGCATGGAGTTGAAATCCCTGATGTGGCCAACAAGATTTCAGGAACAATCAAAGGTCAGAATCAAAAAGACACTGAGTTCGTCATGGAGCTTGCTAAAAGAGAAGTAAGTCAGCACATGGATACTCTTGAAACAGGTCTTAATACTGTTAAGATCATCGCTTCTATTGCCCCTCTTCTCGGTCTTCTTGGTACAGTTATTGGGGTCTTTATCTCTTTTAAAATCATGGCCGAAACAGGAATGGGAAGCCCTGAGAAGTTCGCTAACGGAATCTCTATGGCCCTCTTAACAACAGTGGCAGGTATGGTCGTTGCTATCCCTCATTATGTTGGTCATAACTATCTCCTTTCCATGGTCGACAAGCTTGAGAGCCGCATTGAAAAAGTCGTGATCTCAAAGCTTGGTGAGGCGGCATAAAATATGAAAAAACGAACGCGAGAAGGCCTCACATTTGAGCTCACCCCTCTTATTGACGTTGTCTTTCTTCTTCTGATCTTTTTTATGGTCACTACAGTCTTTAAAAAAGATCAGTCCATTTTAGATCTGAATCTTCCTAAAACTGATTTAAGCGGTGGTGGAGTTCAAAAGAAAGAAAAACGACTCAATGTTGAACTGAGTGAGACAGACCTAGCCGTGAATGGCAAAAAATATGCGATTGAGGAGTTCGAAGGTTTTCTTGGAACTCTCAAAGACTCAAAGGTTCCTGTAGATCTTAAAGTTGATAAAAAGGTTGCCTACGAGCGCCTAGTTAAAGTTCTTGAACTTCTTCAGAAAAAGAACTTCTCAAATCTTTCACTTATCACCAATAATTGAAAAAAAGGTGGGTCATTCGACCCGCCTCATTTTCATAATCATTTATAACTTTAAGAACGTGATTACATCGACATGAATAAAAGAGCATTTGTGTAGATCTGAAGCTGGGCTTCGTACTCTTTGAAGCTTTTTCTGTACACTTTCGCTTCTTCAATACTCTGCTCATTTTGAGCTTTCGTTTCTTTAATGATCTCGGGAATCTTTTCTGCAACAAATGGAACCTGATCCATTGAAACACCTGATTCAGCTAAGATGTCTTTAACAGTCTTTTCAACAATTGTGTTCTCTGCTTCCATCTTGGCCTTAATCTCAGCAAGCATTCTCTTGTACTCATTAAGAGCAATGTTATTAGTTTCAAACTCATTGGCAAGTTTAGCAAAGTTGATAAAGTTCATTTGAGCATCACTTTGCTCACTTGAACCTTGAGCCTCTGCCATTTGCTGAATGTTTTGAATGAGAGACTGAAAATAAGTTTGAATAACCGGTCCAGTCACACCATCCATAAGCTGCTGAAGCTCTCTCGTCTTAGTTTGAAGAGTTGCTTGAAGTTCTTCCATAATTTTAGCAGGAGTCTTCGTTGCAAAGTCTTCAGTTGTCGGTAAGATTAACTTAAGAGCTTTTTCAAGTTTCTCTTCAACAAGCTTTTCAACTCCGTTAATCGCTGCTTCTCTTAGCCTTACAAGGTTATTACGATCCTCGATGATAGTATAAGCAATATAGCTATCTTGAGTTGCGATGATCGTTCGACCTCCAACATTCGTTTGGGCAAGTTTGATTTGCGGATTCTGCTGAGCATACTGTAAGTACTGCTGAACAAGCTGCGGGTTAATGATCGCCGCAAATGGGTTTGATCTTTGCTCAGAAGCTTTTTGCTTACCTGGAACTCGCATCGATTCAGCAAGGAGAACATAGTTCATCATGAGAACTTCTTGCTTTTCAGCAAAGAAGGGATAGAACTTTCCAGCTTCTTCTTTTTCAGTAGCAAGCTCGCTTCTAATTTGACTTCTTATGACTTGAATTCTCTGTTGCATGTCTGCAATTTGCGCAGCGGTTTCAAGTTGCTTCTTTTTAAGTTCAGCAATCTTCGCTGTTAATGTCTCAACAGTTTCAACATCACCTTCTTCTTCAGCTTCATCAAGCTGTTGTTGAGCTTGTTGAAGATCTTGAGTTGTTTGAGCATCTTGTTCTTGGACCTCTTGGGCTTGCTCAGCAAGCTCATTAACTTCTTCTCTAAGCTCTGTCTCTTGAGCTGGAAGTTCTGTTTCTTCATCAGTTGTTTCCTCAGAAGATGTCCCAAGAGCCGCCATCTGCTCTTCCATTTTTTCAATTTGATCATCAAGTTTCATGATCTCTTCACTAAGAGTTTGAATCGTGCTTTCAAGGCTCATGAATCCTAACATAAGGTTCATATTCCCTTGAACGACTTGATTAACTTCAGCATCAGTGATTGTACTCGGATCAATTGAGATCTTGATCTTAAGGTCATTTGTGTTAACCCCATTGATAATTCTTGACATCGTAATCTGAGTCAGAGCTGGTCTGTACCAAGGACTATCCATGAATGAAGGAGCAAATTGTTCTTCAAAATGCTGCTTTAATTGTGGATTTCTTTCAGTCAGAGTTAAGATCGCCGCTCTTTGAACAATGTTAATTCCAACATGATCATACTCATCATACTCAGGGTTTGCGACTTCAAGAGATCTCTTTACACCATTGAAGAAGTGCCCTCTCTTATCGAGGTACTGGAGACCTTTTGACTCAAGGTAATTTGCCACAATCATGTCATCACAATCAGAAGCGACAACTTGCATGTTCTCAAAGATCTCACTTCTTAGCTGTTCAAAAGGAAGAAGTTGAATCGAGACTGAGTCTGTAATCAGTTTCGCCTGACAATAACGAGTTGGAATTTTCACTATGTTTTGAAGGAATACATACGCTAACTGAGAAGCTTGAAAGTATTCTTGAAAATTCTTTCCATGAACACCTTCGTCCTGTGCCATTGCTTGTAATAATGTTTGGAATTGCTTCTCATCCAAGTTTTCAAGATATCCTGAAGTTGTATAACGATACTCTTCACTTGATTCGATGAACTTCTTTAAATGAAATCGCCATTGGTCATAGATTTTTTTGATTTTTTGAAAGTGTGCTGAGTAAGCATACATTCCAAATCTCATGTCATCAGGACCTCTGTTTCGATCGTAACGAGACCCATAAACAGCATAATCAGACTCAAATTGCGCGATTGAGTTCTTCACAACCTCAAGTGGAGTATCCCCTGGCTGAAATCTCTGACAGAGAGGATCCACTTGATTATTAGAAACAAGCCATCCCCCCTGGACAGGTTGCCATCTTTGAATATCTTCATCAGTACAATACTTGAATCTTTTTTCGAATTCGACTTCAGCTTGAGCGAAGGCCTCTTTAATTGATTTACCTTCAATGAGCTTAACTTTCGATCCATCTTTTGCAAGAACCTCTTGAGCATAACCGTAACGGATAGCTTCCACATCATAGCTTCCAACATCTTTTACGTTATGAATTTTAAAGTAGTCCATAACAGAAGCAGATTGAGGAGTTTTAAAGTCATCAGGTTTAGCAAAATTCTTTCTGTCGGTATCAGCAAGGAAGTTATGTCTTAAACCAAGATTATGGCCCATCTCGTGAAGAACAACACCTAGAAGAACTTGATCAATGATTTTATCTTTACAGACATTAAGAACTTTAAGCTCTTCAGTTGTATTATAAAGACTCTCATCAGCTTTGACGCTATCAACGTAAGCATCGATATCAGCCCCACAATGTTCCTTAATAAGATCGACAACTTCAGAACTTCTTCCACCATCGTAGTTATAGCATTGTCTCATGTTATAAGTTTCAAGAACTCCTTTTTTAGGAACAAAAAGCATTTTTGCATTCTTATAAGGTTTTCTGACTTTGCTTGTATCAATGTCATTAAGGTCATACTTTGAAGAAGTGTAACCATAAATTTCTTTTGCGGGGTCAATCAGCTCAGGTTGCTTTCCTTTGAACTGACGGATAAGAGACTGAAGTTTAGATCCTCTTCCAGAGTTCGAATCAAGATTCGGGAGAGACTCTTCTGCATGAAAGCTTAGAGCCGAAAGACCGTTGGCTGCAGCTCCACCACTTGACTCCATACCAGTGTCAGTGACTCCAATGTACTTGTCATTAAAAAACCCTAATTTTGCTTTAATGTAGTTTCTGGCCTGCTCAGAAATTTCCTCTCTATATCCACCGGCTCTTACATTCGCCGTGGCAGAGATAATCTCACCCGTAAGAGGATCAACAAGTTGTGGACCATATCCACCAGCGTCACCACCGATATTATCAATGATGTTAATAACGTTATAACGGATATCTCCGACTTTTACTTTTTTCGAAGTATCGAGTTTTACCCTCATTCCAGTCCCAGCTTTTTGGAAAGCTTTGTCCCAGATATCAACCGCATCCTGAGAGAGTTTTTTAAACTTGTCATCTGTAAAAACAGACATATGATAAACAATTTCTCCATTTTCAGGCATGTGCTTTGAGATCGTGATTTGATTTTGAAAATCATCTTCTCTATAAAACTCATCATCACGAACAAAGTTTTTATTTCCTGTGAAAAAGCCAAAGATCTTTTGATCATCTTTAGGATATCTTTTAGGCTTAAGATTTGGATGATATCTATTATTGGCTTTCATAAATGAGTACTTGACTCGAATTTTAGAATCAACATACTCAAGATCAAATGAGAAATAATCTTTTGAATAAACAAAGTCATGAAGGACTGTTTTTTCGCTACTTGAAGCTGCAGAACGAACCTTGGTGAAATCAACCTTAATAAACTTTAAGTCTCTCCAGTTACGAGACTCTAAGCTATCAGCATCAATCCTTTTAATTACGGCCTGACGGTCTGGACCGTCTTGCTTAATCATTTTAGAAAACCTTTCAACGGGAAGTTCTAAAACAAGATTAAGGTTTAGGTCATTACTTTGATCAATATCATCATCAACGTTCAAACTAACAGCTTTTACAAAACCTTTTCTGTTTCTAAACTGTACTCGTGACGCTTCTTCTTGTTGGCTTATATCAAAGCCAAGCTGCCCACCAATATTACTCGTGTTTGTCTCCGATGCTTCCGTGATCGTTGCAGAAAAATACCACTCGTCATCCTCGCTAAAGAGAGTCGCGGGCATCTCATTTACAGCATCATAACTTGTAGGAGACCCGGAACTATAGTTTATACTAAAAGAAACAGCCTCAGATAAATTGTTTACAGGAAGCTTAAATCTCTTATTCGTGTTCTCTCCGTTTCCATCCTTTTGAAACATGTACTTGTAAATTGAAATTCCATAACTATAGATTGGGATTCTATATATAACTGCATTTTCAGCCTCAGCTTGAAGCTTTGCGAGCTCTGACTGCTTTAATTTAATTTCTTTATATAGCTCTCTTTCTTTTTCAAGCGAATCTACAGCCTTCACTTTGCTCTTAAGATCATCTAACGATGTACCAAGTGCATCCATTTTTTGTAATACTAAGTCGAGTTTGTCATAATCTATAATTTCAGGAGTCCCTTCAACAAACTCATAAGAAGGTGCTTCAGATTTTTTCACATGCTTATAGAGAATGATCTTTGTGTTGGTAAGACCATAAGAAAATGTATAAGTTTTTCCAACTTCACCTCTAAGTAGTATATTGCTAGCAAGTCCTAACTCATCACCCTGGGTTTTATAAGTTACGAGTGGAAAGTCTTTCACTTTATTTTGTCCGTCTAAAGTCGGATCTGATTCGGCAGCAGTAATCTGTGAACTACTTGATAATCCTCCGGTTGCCATGACTTTAAAGGTCTTCCCATTAAAATTGGAAATACTCTTTAAGTATTCTTCTTGGGTAGTTTGAGTAAACTCTGGCGCTCTCTCTTTTGAACAGGATGCAAGTATTGTCATGATAAATAACATTGGTAATAGATGACGAGACATATAAACCCCTAAAATTACAAGTTAGACCAATCCCTGGCTTCTCAATTAATGACGCAGTTTATCAGCTTGTCTTTAAACGACAATTGCCTGTGTAAAAAATGGACAATGGAGGCACTTTTCAGAGTGATAAGCTCTTATTGGGCTTAAGAGCTTATAAATTTTACTTAGTGAATTGTAAGTTTGCGATTAAGAAAAGAGTCCTTCATAGATATCAAGAAGCTCAGCCGAGACTTTTTCTGAGCGGAATTTCTGCGCCTGAATGAGTCCCAAGTTGATATACTGTCTCTTTTTTTCTTCACTTGAAAGTATTTCAAGAGCCGAATTGGCGATCTCGTCACAGTCTTTAGGATTTACAATTTTCGCCGCCCCACCCGCTGCTTCTTCATGACCAGAGCCCATAGAGGTGATCACTGGACAACCGGAGGCCATGGCCTCAACAATGGGAAGACCAAAGCCTTCATAAAGACTTGGAAATATAAAAAGTTCAGCTTGCTTATAAAGATAATGAAGATGTTTAGTTTTAAGGTCAGTGTAAAGATGGAAAGAATCAAAAACCTTAAGTTCTTTAGCAAGGTTTCTCAGCGATTCTTTTTGAGCTTCAGAACCTTTTCCAACGATAATAAGGTGAAGATTAGGTTTTTCTTTTTTTATTTTAGAAAAGCTCTTAATAAGACTTTCATGGTTTTTATTTTCGACTAAAGCGCCTACTCCTAAAATAAAAGGATAATTAATATCCAGTTTTTGTACCTCTGACTCAAGAGAAACTTCTTGAAAATATTCATCATCAATTGCCTGATAAAGAACTTTTATTGGTTTATAGGTCTCTGGGAAGACTCTCATAAGATCTGCTTTAGTATTCTCACAGATTGTGAGAATAAGGTCCGCTTCTTTAATCGCATGAGCGATTTTCTTTCGATAGGTAATACGATCAATCGGTTTAAAATGTTCAGGAAAAATATCAAACATTAAATCGTGGATGGTCACCACAACCTTACGAGCATAGTTTTTTATTCCGTAGGGAACTTCATGGCTAAGACCATGAAAAACATCAAGCTTAAGATCTTTTGAGGCCTTACCAATTCCAAAACTTCTCCATAAACTGGGAAGCATTCTCGAGACGGCTTTCTCTGGAAGAACTCTTTTGACTAATGAATGATCTTTGTAAAAGTTCTCAAAGTCTCGATGAACCTTAGGAGTAAAAAGATAGAACTCTGAATCTTTAGATTTCTCAACTAAACTTGTTATTAATGTTCGCGAATAATAACCTAAGCCTCTGTGATTACAGAACGCTCTTTTTGCATCGAAGCCAATCTTCACTTAACGAAGCTTCCTTTATCCTTCAAGAGGGATCTGAAGCCTTTGTCCTGGAAAGATTTTTCCAGACTTCATTTTGTTAAAGCGCTTAAGTCTTTGCAGACTAACTCCGTGGCGTTTGGCAATTTTATAGAGGTTATCACCTTTTCGAACTGTGTAGAATCGAGAATTTGAAGCAGGGACTCTTAGTTTTTGTCCAACGAAAATTTTAGAGCTTCTTAGTTTATTAAAGTTTTTAAGAGTTCCAACACTTGTGCTGTATTTTCTTGCAATTGTACTGAGGTTCTCTCCAGAACGAACCACGTGAGTCTCTTTATTGCGAGAAGCAACAGACCGGCTCGCTTTTTGGGTCACAGCTCTACCAGTTTTTAATCTTTGACCAACAAAGATTTTATTGGAACGAAGACCGTTGAGTCGTTTAAGCTTTGAAACACCCAGACCGTATCTCTTAGCAATCCTTGAGAGGTTTTCGCCAGATCTTACTTTGTGAACCGCTGCAGTTGAACTTGCGATATCTCGAGATGATGGTCTCGCCTTTCTGAGTGACCCTAGAGTTTTGTGTTCAGGGATTAATAATCGATAACTTCTTCTTTTTGTCACGCGAACATAAGAGTTTTTAATATCAGGATTTAATTTCTTAAACTCTGATTGAGAGACATTGAGAGACTTTAATACGTCTCGAGTGTTAAAGCTGTGAGGGACACGGTGGAATTTAACTTTGGCAAATTCACTTGAAGCCGAATCATTGATAACAAAGCCATAGCGAGAAGGATTGTCTGCAAGATATTTAGCAGCTGCAACTTTTGGAATATAATAAACAGTTTCCTTAGGAAGCAACTTAAGCTCAACTAATTTCCTATAGTCTCTGGTGTTACCTTTTCGAATCACATTAATGATTCGATACTCTCCGGCATTATAAGCACAAAGAGCAAGCTCCCAACTTCCAAAAATATTATAGAGATCTTTAAAGTAGCTAGCTGCTGCATGCGTGGCCTTAATTAAGTTCGTTCTTTCATCAACATATCGATCCACTCTTAGTCCATATCGAGTGGCTGTACCTTTGATAAATTGCCAAGGCCCAACAGCTGAAGCTCGAGAACGGATATAAGTGTTATAACCACTTTCAATAAGTCCTACATAATAGAGGTCTCCTGGAAGTCCATGTTCCTTAAA
>JBMYPC010000005.1:0-45388 GCA_049599895.1 Bacteriovoracaceae bacterium
CAAAAATTTGTCGATCAATTCAAAAAAGAAAGAGAGGAACTTTCAAGTCAGTTGAAAAAAGTTAAACCAAAAAAGAAAGTTGCTCCTGCTGTTGTGAAAAAGCCTAAAAAAGTTTTCAAGTCGAAACCTATTGCAAAAAAAGTAAAATCTAAAAGAAGAAAAGCAATAACTCCAACGGTGATGATTGATGAAAAGAACCTTGATTTGAAATTGATTAGAATTTCAAATCTTTTAGATTTTGAAAGAGAGAACTATCTTTCTCTTTTGAAAACAAGTGGAGATCAGAACCTTGTTCAACAAAGCAAGGTTAATATTGAGTATCTAGAGCTTGAGAGAAGTAAAACATCAAAGCTTATTAACATGACTGAAAGAAAGTCTGTAAATGTAGAATCTAAAGAAGTTCAGGCAAAAGCTTTTGACTATAAAGGACACTTCCAATTCAGAACAGAATCAGCTGATAATCAAAAAGGCTCCCAGGGAACAAAGCAATCAGAGCAATCATTTTTTCGCCTTAGAGCAGACTTCATCTTTAAGAAAAATGAAAACCTAACCTTTCAACTTTCACCCCAAGCAGCTAAAGGCTTTGGTCAGCAAGAAAATAGTGTCAATACAAGTGGGTCAACGACCCATACCGAAATCGATTTTTACGAAGCAAATTTTGATTATAAGTTGTTCTCATCTCTTTCCATGAAGCTTGGACGGCAAGCTCTGGCCTACGGTGACCATTTGATTATTGGTTCCCTTCCTTGGGCAAATAATGCGAGAAGCTTTGATGCATTAAAGTTGAAATATAAAAACTCTAAGGGATGGACGGATTTAGTTTATTCAAAAATTTCTGACAATTCTACAGTTGAGGCGAGTACAGATGATACAGATCTTTTTGTTCTTTATAATTCTTATAACTTCGGGCAATTTTTAAACCCGATAGACCTCTATCTTCTTCATCAAGACAATCGAGGTTCAAGCAATGTCGAAATCAATACACTGGGAATGCGAATTAAAGGTGGGATTGGAGCTTTTTTCTATCGAACAGAGAATGGTATTCAAAATGGAACAAACGTAGGGGAAAATGCCTATCAAATCAATCTTGAGTTAGGGGCAAAAATTAAAAAATTCAAACTCTCAACAGAGTATGCACTTGCTGGCGAAGATTATATTCAAATGTATCCTACAGCCCATAAATTTCTTGGTTTTGCCGATATTCTTGGACGAAGAAACATTGAACAATATGCTTTTCATTTTAAAGGACCTATCACTTCATGGCTTAGTTTTCGTACGGACTATCACATCTTTAAAAGAAACAAGACCGACAAAGCAGCTTATAGTTTAGGAGGTGTTGCGAGAACCACAAATGGAACTTCTGATGACATCGGAGATGAAATAGATGTGGTTTTAGTCTTTAAAACGAAAGACTCTCTTAAGTTTCAGTTAGGTGGAGCCTGGTTTATGCCTGGAAAATATATGAAAGAGCAAGATTCTGCGAATCGGGATGAAACCGTTCGTTTTGTCTATGGTCAAATTAATGGAGCGTTTTAACTAGGTCTAGATGAGTCTATTTGTAATAAAAGGGAAATAAGAATTAAAGGCATAGAGATCGTTGCAGGCGAAGCTTTAAAAGGCTTTGCCTTGGTTTAAAAGTCCGTGTCAATTTACACAAGATATTTGACAGTACCTCCATTTGGTCAAAGTCTTGGATATTTTCGTTAAGTTGATTTTAGGTGGTGGCCCACTGTTACAAGTAGTCGAACCACAGTCGCAACGACATGTGGGGCATGAATGAAGCAAAATATGCGATGTTTGAAAGCCACGAAACTATGCTTAAATTACCTCGTTGCATCCAACCTGCCGTCAGACAAATAATTCCAAAAAAGTTTCCATTTCCATAAAAAACTTCACCGTTGTCGAGTTGCGATTGAAATGCCGGAGTTGCTAGACTTACTAGATAAAGGACTATGCTAAGTTTCTTGAGATATATTTTTTCATATTATTTAAATGAATCAGCTTTTTAGCACTAATGTGAAAAGACTCCCTTTTTACAACCTATCCTCTTGAAATATCTGAAAAACTTAAAAAAAGTTCTCAAAATATTGGTTCGAGGACTTGTAATAATGGTGCCGGAGAAGGGACTTGAACCCCCACGATGTTGCCATCGGCGGATTTTGAATCCGCTGCGTCTACCATTCCGCCACTCCGGCTCGTTATAAATTGTTTTACCAATTCAAGTCTAAATCATTTAAAAAGTTTTGTTATATTAATAACTTGTTTAACTTTTTCTAGTGGTAATCGTAATTATGAAATTCTTTTACCAATTCACCGATTTAATTAATCATTATAATCACTTGGACCACAGATTCTTAAAGTTCGGTTTCTTTTGAATCTGCTGCGTTTACCATTGCGCCACTCCGGCAAAAGAACTTCTATTGTAGTTCAAACCAGTGTAGTAGTCCGCCCGATGCACTAAAACTTTCCTTGAAACTTTTATTGCAGGTCGGTCTGCCACCCCAGCACTTGGAGTAATGAAGAACATACCATCACTTCAGAGGTTTTTACTAGGTATTAACGCTCCGCCCTTCAAAAAAACTGCTGAACCCCAAAACTCACATGGTTATCATCGTTCTTTTTCAAAGGCTCCGCATAATCCAGTCGCAAGATGAAGCGATAGAATTTAGGTAAGGTGACTCTTAAACCAAGACCAGTACTGGCACCGTTCATGGAAGTGAAATTCTTAATCCTCTCAGCGGTATTGATGAGATCTAAAAAGGCCACGGTTTGAAACACAAAGTTCTCATTGCCCCAGAGGTAATAGCGAAACTCTGAATTATTGAGCCAGGCATACTTTCCTGAAAAACGATTGTCCGCAAAACCTCGTATGCGATCAAGTCCGCCGAGATAATACCAAAATTGTAAAATATTAGTATCAGTTGCTCCAATAAGAGTGCGGATGGCCAATTGGTGTCTTTTCCCAAGAATTTTAAAATACTCGTTACTTAAGTCAAATTGCAAAAAGTCTTTCGTCGATGCACCTTCTGAAAAACCACGGCGAAGTGAAAGTCTTAAAGTGTCACCTTGTTTTAAAAACTGGTCATGAAAGACTTCGCCATAGTTTATATGGGCCCCTAAAAAATGAACTTTGGTACTTGGGGGAAGACCTTCTGATGAAACTGTATCTCTGGCTTCAAGTGGAATAAGCTCACTTGAAAACTCATCGTAATTATACTCATAAGCGCCTTCGAGATTGAGTTTTTCAGAGAGATATCTGTTATAGGCAAAGTAGATCTTTTGCTTTTTTTGAAGAAAACCAGTCTTCACAATAGGATCATCAGGTTGTTGGAAGTACTTAGTTCTCAGACGATCAATTTTCCAGAGTTGAAAGTTAAGACCTTGCTTTTCACCATTGAGTCTCGGCTTTTTAAACCAAACAACTCCAGAGTCAGTATCTTCTAGTTTTTGGTATTGGGCCCCAAGTTCCGTTAATCTACCAAAAACATTAGGGTCATAAACACCAACAGTTGTTTGATTAACATCTCCTCCTGAAGAAAACTTTAAAACGGGGATTGTCGTCCACTTTTCTTTCAGAGTGATAATGACGTCATTATTTGTTTTCGATTTACGAACTTGGGCAAAGGAAAAAAGGTTGAGGTTTTTAAGTTTTTGTTGAGAGTCCTTTATCTGATCCTCAGAGACCTTTGTCCCTTCTTTGAATCCAATCTCATCTAAGATAACATCTTTTTGTGTTCGGTTGTTTCCTTCAATTTGAATTTGATTGACGATAAAGCTTTCTGCTAAGCTTTGAGATGTAAAAAAAAGGCAGAGGATTAAGAATAGACTGTTTTTCATTTTACAAGATTGATCTTTTCTAGAGAGACTTTAAACTTCGAGTCAGTATCATCGCCATCACTGCTAATCCAAATCGCAAGAACGTTTTTTGAGCTATCGATTTTTGTTTGGAACTGGAAAGTCCCGTCTTCTTTTAATGCGATCTTAAAGTTTTCTTTGATTAAATCAGATGCAGGATGCTCTCGGTTTTTGTCTTTAAGACTTTGATCAGTATAAGTATTATAAAAAACAATTCGATCAATTCCTGTTCCATCTTTATTTAAATCAAAAAGAGTTTTCACCCAACTCGGAGCAGCGATTCTTTGAAAGAAGTTTAAAGTTTGATCTCCTTCATAGACAAGACCAATTCTAAAGAGGAAGTCGTCATTTCCTTTTGAGCCTTGAGGCGTCTTTTTAATATTGAGTTTGCCTTGAACTTTCCCTTCGACTTGGAGCTCTTTAAACTGTCCTTTTGAATCGAGAGGAAAAATTACGGGACTCGCGGATTTGTCTACACCAATATGCATCTGATTATTGTTGAACTGAATTTCATTGGGAGGTAGTTTTGAATATTTCAGGATTTGCCACTTGTTCTCAACGAGTGGAACCTCTAAGGAAAAACACGGTAAAGAAAATAAAAGTGTAAATAAAAAGATTTTCATAGAATTTTGATATCTCGATAAGGTTTTACTGACTAGAGGTTAATCTTATTAACTTCCAAGGTAAATAAATTTTAAGAGATTCTAAGAAATTCTAAGAAGGTCTAAGGTATCTTCAGTGTTAAATTGGAAGATATCCTCACCCAAGATCTTAATGATTTCAGAGTTGTCGATAATACTTGAGAACTTGAGGTAATCGATAAGGTAGTCAGGAAATCTCCAGATCGGTGTGCTGACGAGACTAGAAAGTCCTTCCAATAAAAATGAGGGCGTTGGGAGGTAGTTTTCTCCGACTAAGCCTTTAGCCTTTTTGATAGAAATTGTCTCAGAAGGTGCAACATTGTAGACACCTGTAGGAACCTTTTCGATGGTCTCAAAAAGAATGTTCGCCATATCGTATTCATGGATGAATTGAAACATGGGATTAAAGTCAATAGGGAGTGGGACCAGGGGGGTTGAAAGATAGCGGCTAATTGTATTCTTAACCTGAGGGCCGATAATATTGCATGGCCTTAGAATAACAGTTTGAATTTCTTCTTTATTCTTCCACATCCAATTTGTTGAAATATGATCCATTTCAACAACATCTCTTAGATCGGGATATTTAATACTCGCTCGCAGAGGAGAGTCTTCGGTAAGATAAACGGGGTTGTCTGCAAGTGCACCATAAACATGATAGGTGCTTAGGATCACAACTTTTTTAGTATTATGCTTTAAAGACAGATTGAGAATGTTTTGAGTTCCAATGATGTTTTGGTCTAATCTCGTCGCAATAAGACTTTTAGAGTTTTGAACATGGCTGATTCGTCCAAGGTGAAAGACTGTATCAAATTCATTTTGCCTAAAGAGTCTTTCAAAGTTGTTTCGAGTATAGCGAACTCTCTTGTAGTGAATATTGGGACTTTCAAGGCGGTCTTCTATGGTTCGACTGTCAATGGCCGTGATTTCAAAATTATTTTTTTGGCGACTAATAAGATTAATAAGAATCTTTGCTAATCCTCCAGCTGCTCCAATGATGAGAATTCTTTGTTTACTCATTCGAGTAGCCCCTTGATGTTACTAAGGAGGTCTCGTTTGTGATTCAACCCATTTTTAATGAGTTCTTTAGTGGCGTCTTCAACTTTTGCCACTTGCTCATTAATAATTTCATCAGGAGTATCGAGATCAATTGTGGGATCAACTTCTATTGGTTCTCCAATCCAAATATCAACAGGCGAGGGAAGAGGAACATAGTTGGCAGAGATAGGTAGTGCTGGAAGACCTAAGCTTTTGGCAAGACCTTTGGCTTGATAAACGTAGGGAAAAAATTCTTCAGCACCAATGACGGCAACTGGAAGGATTTTAACTTTTGCTTGAGAAGAAAGCCTATAAAAGCCTGAAGTAAACTTTTGCAGCTCATAGTATTCAGAAGTGCTTTTAGCAACTCCTCTTACTCCTTCAGGAAAAACGAGAATGGATTGTTTTCGACTGAGGAGGTTTAAGCAGTTTTGCCGATCTCCAAGAACTGCGCCACCTTCACTGGCCCAAGCACCAACGAATGGAATCTTCATAAAAAATCTTTCCACCATAGATCTGAGAACTCTTGGAGGAAAAATATCATGGGCGAAGGCCATGGTGATTAACATTCCATCAATCGCGATTTGACCTGAGTGGTTTGAGACGACCATATAAGTTTCGTCTCGTACGTTCTCTTTGCCGTGGACTTGAACTCGAAAATAGTTTTTATAAAAAGGCAGTATGTAACTCATACTTTTTTTGGCCTTTTTTAAATTGAGACCCCAGGCGTCTTCTCCACTTGGATAGACAGTTTTAAGGTGCTCGAAAATTTCATCGAATTCGCTTGTTGAGCCCGGAGAAAATTTTGAAAGCCAACGTTTCAGCATGGTCTTCTAACCTTTTGATTTTAAAAGATTTTACCATGTTACCTGATTGACCCGAACCATGGTATACTGTGGGCAAATTTTTTATGCTTATTTTCGGTATATTTGTAATAGGGGCGGAGGAATAATGAATCAACAGGTCAATTGGAAGCGCAAAGTTCGCAAAGTTGTCGTTGATTGCCAAAACGAGATCAAAAGAACAACTCAAATTGGTAAAAAAATGCTCAATGCCTCAAAGACGAATACAAATCTTCGCGATGCCTACGAAGAGCTTGGTCAATTAGTCGAAAAAGAGATGAGCGAAGGGCGCCTTGAGTGGAATAACGAAAGGGTTCAAGAGCTTTTACTTATGACGAGAGCTTGTCGAAGTGATTTAGATGCCATTGAAGGAGAGATGAATAAAATACGTTTCTCTCCTGCTCCAGATATAATCGACCCCAATTCAGGGCCAATAAAAAAAGAGAATGAAGACTCTTAGATCATCTAGCTTAAAAGACTCATAAGGTATTCTTCAAGTTTATCAACATTCAATCCTGATTCAGCTGAAACCTTAAGAGTTCTACCGTACTGAGTGATAGTCTCTTTTTTCGCCTTGAGGGTTTTATCAAGAAGGGCACGGTCTTTTTGTCTTTTTAGCTTATCAAACTTATTCATCAGAAGCAGACTTCGTCCTTGATTGCGTTCAATAAAACTTAAAAACTCATCATCAATTTTAGTGAAGGGATGTCTTGAATCTTGAATATGAATAACAAGAGCATTGGGAGGAAGCCTAAAAAAGAACTCATTAAATATTTGATCCCATTTCTTTTTCATCTCTTTACTGACTTTGGCGTGACCAAAGCCTGGAAGGTCGATGAAGAAAAAGTCCTTTTCTTCTGTTTGAGCGGTTTTAAAGTTAAAGAGGTTAAGACTTTGAGTTCTTCCTGGTGTGTTTGAAGTCTTTGCTAGCTTTTTTCCGTAAAGAGCATTGATAAGAGAACTTTTTCCGACATTCGAGCGACCAACAAAAATAAAGAAAGTATCTTCTTCTCCAAGTTTTTGGTAAAGATCGTCAAGGTGCTCGATTTCTTCATAAGGGCGGACAAAACCCGCATTTCTAAATAGCTTCTTAGGATTCATAGGCCAAACATAGATGAGAGGATGAGTTTAGGCAAGTGATCTCAATAAAGATGAAGGGATTACCCTGAAATGATTGATCGGATGCGAACTTCTTCGACTTTTCCTTTAATTTTAAGGTCTTTGATCAGATTATTGAGCTCTGCTTGAATCTTATCCTTAATGATCTTTTTGCCTTCTTCTTCTAATGGGAATTCAGGCACGATAGGTTCTATTTTACTATTGAAAACGTCCATAACCAGATGGTGATTATTACTTAAATAGTTTCTTGTGTACTTATTTGAAGTGGTAATCGTGACATCTAATCTTAGCATCTTAATACCAGAAGCTTTTTCAATATAAACAGGGAAATTCACAGAATTAACAGAAAAGGTCTTTTCATATTTTCTGTAATAGCTAGGTCTTGGGTTTTTATAAACCGGTTTAACACTTGCTGGTTCTCTACCGTATTCAGTGTTTTCCCAGTATTTATTTGAAAGATACATAAGGGCAACTGAAAGAGGAATAATAAGGAAACCTCCCCACATGACAAACGATTCGCTGTCTGAAGGAAAGGGATTGATCTTGGAAAAGATGAATTTTAAAAAATCGAGAGGACGTTTTCTTAGCTCTCTTAGACCTTCTAGGATAATCGCTTTGTACTGAACCTCTTTCCATTTAATCTCTTTCACTCTAGCGAGAAGGGCCTTTATCTTTTCAACCCTTTCCAAACTCTTTGTTTTAAGGCCAAGTGCTTTCTCTTTGCTTTGAGTTTTAATTTGTTCGACTTTTTGGGGGAGCCAGGTCTTGAAGTTCTCTTTTTTTAATAAAAACTTTTCTTTGATCTTTTGGTAGTAGGACTTAACTTTTGTGGGAATGAGTTTCCTCAATAAAGAAAAGAATTTGGTGATAAGCCAAAGGATTCCTTGGTTTAATTTCTTTTCTAATGTTGGCCACTTTTTTAACATAAGTTCCTCTACTTAAGTCTTATCGCCTTTCTGGAGCGATGACTGGAGTGAGATTACCGAGTAAAGGCCTGTGGGCAATTCTTTCCTCTAAATAAAGAGAAAGACTAATTCTTTGAGCTTCATTTTCTCTAGATCGATAAGTGGGTTGAGCTGATTTCAAGACAAGGACTGGATTTATGAAGCTACCACTATTAATCTTTTTTTCCACGCAACTTATTTCTTGTTCTCTTATATTGCCCGATCGGTCATTTATTGATGAAATGGATCGTGATTCCGATGGGTTGTGGGTACCAGGAGAGGATTTTCCTGTTGCGGCAGGTGATTCTGGGCAGCTCTATAGAGACCATGATGAAATCAGTAAAAGAACTCCGGCAACGGCCTATGAAAGAAGACGGATGCAGGAAGAGAGTCATCTTCGCCAAGAGCTTAAAACTCTTGAGAGGAGACTCACTGAGGATCAGTACAAAAAATACATAATCGACCGACAAGATCTTCCGACAGTGTCGGATAAAATTTATTACCTTCGTATGAATGCAGGTCAAAGAGAAGATTATATGGCCTCGCGTCGTGGTTTCACTGGTAATGTTGGCTCTTCCAGGTCTTATGGTCGATATCCAGCGAGTATAAGAAGCGGCTATAAAAAACAGTACGATGAGTATAATCCCGTAAATATTTGGAAAGTGGGCAAAGACATTAGTCAGGGCATGGATAAAGTAACTGTCAGGCAGATAATGGGAAGCCCAAGCCGAATTGATGTTGCAGGGAATCCAAACTATGAAAATGAGCGTTGGACTTATCTTAAAAATGGAAAACCTCACTATATTTACTTTGAGGGTGGGAGAGTTCAGGGCTGGGTCATGAACTAAGATTAAACTCTTTCAAATCCTACTCTTTTCAAGCTTTTAAGCTCATTCACTCCATGCTATTGTAACAAATATTTTTTAATTATTGCCCCTAGTCATATCTAGGCTCACTTCAAATGTGATTATCAGGGAGTAGACCTTGGATCAGAATGATAACTTTGCTTTAGACTTTGAAAAGCCGGTTAAAGAACTTGAAGATCAAATTTATGATCTCAAGGAAGCCTCAAAAAGACCCCATATTGATTTAAGTGCTGAAGTTGAAGCACTTCAAAATAAAGTCCAAACACTGCTTAAGGATATTTATCAGAACCTTTCAATTTGGGAACGTGTCCAGATTTCAAGACATCCAAAGAGGCCCCATACGGTTGATTATTTAGAAAACCTTTTTGATGAGTTTGAAGAAATTAAAGGGGACCGTTTCTTTGCTAATGACCCTGCTGTGATTACGGGCTTTGCCTATATTGGAAAGCAAAAGTTTTGTGTTGTGGGGATTGAGAAAGGTCGAAAGACAAAAGATAAAATTAAGAGAAACTTTGGGATGCCAAGACCTGAAGGCTATAGAAAAGCTAAAAGAGTTATGGATATGGCCTCAAGGTTTAATCTTCCTATTATAACTTTAGTCGATACTCCTGGTGCCTATCCTGGAATTGGAGCTGAAGAGCGTGGTCAGTCTAGCGCTATTGCTGAAAGTATCATGAAGATGTTTGATCTTAATGTTCCTGTTATCTCAATTATCATTGGAGAGGGTGGTTCTGGTGGGGCTTTAGGCATTGCCGTTGCCGATAAAGTTCTTATGCTTGAACATTCCATCTATTCTGTTATCTCTCCCGAGTCATGTGCTTCAATTCTCTGGGCCGATCCGAAAATGGCAGAGAATGCAGCGAATGCTCTTAAGCTTGAATCTCCAAAAGCCTTTGAACTTGGAGTGGTTGATGAAATTGTCACTGAACCAATTGGTGGAGCCCATCGATCTCCAAAAGCTCTATATGAAAGTTTAGGTCAAGCTATTTTGAAAAATGTAGATGAGCTAAGAAAACTTGAAGTCAATGATTTAAAAGAGAATCGTTATAAGAAATTTCGCACTATGGGGAACCAAACGATTACTAATGTAGAGTCGTAGAGATTCTAGAACAAAACGAGAGTTGAAAAATGAATTTAGAGAATACACAAGTTCAGTCAATGACAGGCTTTGGAAGAGGTGAGGCCACAAATGATAACTTTCGAATTGTTGTAGAGATTAAGAGTGTTAATCACCGATATAAAGACTTTCGCTTTCGAATGCCTTCAATTTTTAATAAGCAAGAGATGCAGTTTAAGAGTCTTATTGGGAAAGCCTTTAATAGAGGATCTTTTGATATTTCTTTAAACATTAAGAGCTCAAATGCTGATTCAGGCGTTCGTGATATCGATTATTCAAAAGTTAATAACTTTTTAAATGGCTTTAAGTCTGAGACGGGGCTCTCTGATGCAAGTTGTGCTGTAAGGCCAACTGATTTTTTAAGAAATGAGTTTTATTTTGATCTTGAGGACCGTGAAAGTGCTCTTCTTGAGTTAGGAATGAAAGCGTTCGAAGACGCTATTTCAAAGATCGAAGAATCAAGACTTGAAGAAGGAAAGAAGCTTTCAAAAATTGTTGAAACCCATATCAATCGTTATGAAGGAAAGTTTCAAGAGCTATGTGATGAAGCTAAGAAGATTAATGATGTGGTCAAGACAAGACTGCAGGAAAGGTTTCAAGAATTTAAAGAAGAGATTAGTGTTGATGAACCACGCTTTATGCAAGAAGTTCTTTTTTATTTAGAAAAACTTGATGTGAATGAAGAGATGAACCGTATTAAGGCCCATCTCGAAAGATTTGAGTCTTTGTTTAAATCAAAGAAAGAATTAGGACGTGAGGTTGAGTTTGTTCTTCAAGAACTTAATCGAGAAACCAACACGATTGGTTCAAAATCGACTCTTTCTGAAGTTTCAAAAAGAGTTGTTGATATGAAAGTTGAACTCGAAAAAATTCGAGAGCAAGGATTAAATTTACAATAATGAAAAGTGCAAAAGTCATCGTTATCGTTGCTCCTTCGGGAACCGGAAAGTCGACAATTATGAAGCGACTTCTCGAGACTGTTGATGCCTTAAAAGAGTCTATCTCTTTCACAACAAGACCTATTAGAGTTGGAGAAGCTCACGGGGTTGATTATCAATTTGTCTCGGAAGAAGAGTTTGAAATAAGAATCGATGAAGGTGAATTTATTGAATGGGCGAAAGTTCATGGTAATTATTACGGGACTTCGCAAAAAGTTGTTGAAAAGTCTCTTTCTGAAGGACAGAACTTACTATGTGATCTTGATGTGCAAGGTGCCGATAACATAAAAAAAGCATTCAATGAAAATGCTTTAATTATTTTCATAGCTCCTCCAACTTTGGATGAGCTTGAGAGAAGATTAAGGCATCGAGGCACTGATCGAACTGATGTGATTAATTTAAGGCTTTTAAATGCTCGATCCGAAATGGAAAGGCGAAATGATTATGACCATCTCGTGATTAATGATGATTTAGACAAAGCTTACAGCGAAGTGAAAGCAATAATAGAAGACGCAATAAAGTAATGAACAGATTAGATTTTTCCCATGAAAGAGATTTAGATGTTAATGAGCTGATTCGAAGAATCGAAGCTTATAACAAGGATGTTGATAAAGATCTCTTAACGAAATCATTTGAGTTTGCTGATAAGGCCCATAAGGGACAGAAGAGAAGTTCAGGAGAAGACTATATTATTCATCCTCTTAATGTTTCGGCGACCTTGGCAAAGCTTCGAATGGATACTGATAGTATTATTGCTGGTCTTCTTCATGACGTTGTTGAAGACTGTGATGTCAGTCCAGCAGATATCGAGAAAGAGTTTTCCAAAGAAATCGCTCAAATTGTTGTGGGGCTTACTAAAATTTCCAAGATTAAATTTAAAACAAAAGAAGAGTCTCAAGCTGAGAACTTTCGAAACATGGTTGTGGCCATGGCCAAAGATCTTCGAGTCATTATCGTAAAACTTGCTGATCGAATGCATAATATGAGAACCCTTCAATATGTTTCTGATGAAAAGCAAAAGAAGGTTGCAAAAGAAACTCTTGATATTTATGTCCCTCTTGCAAACCGCCTTGGTATTAACTCTGTTAAATCCGAGCTTGAAGACCTTTGTTTAAGGTTTCTCCACCCTGATATTTATTATCGACTGGCTGAAAAAGTCGCGATGAAGAAATCAGAAAGAGAAAAGTATATTCGTGAGACTTTAGGATTTGTTGAAGACAAGCTCATTGAATATTCTCTTAAGGCGGAGGTTAAAGGAAGACCAAAGCATTTCTATTCAATCTATAAAAAGATGACCTCTCGCGGAGTGGACTTTGAACAGATTCAGGACATTCTGGCATTTCGAGTGATCGTGACGAATATTACCGAATGTTACAAAGCTTTAGGGATTATCCATTCATCATTTAAGCCAATTCCTGGTCGGTTTAAAGACTATATTGCGATTCCTAAAGTGAATAATTATCAAAGTCTTCATACAACAGTCATTGGTCCTCATGCTGAGAGAATTGAAATTCAAATTCGAACTCAGGATATGGATGAAGTTGCTGAAAAAGGTGTTGCAGCTCATTGGAAGTACAAAGAAGGTTTGACAAAGTCTTCCACTGAAAAACTTGATTGGGTTCAAGAGCTTCTTGAGTTTAATAAAAATATGGAGAACAACTCTGAGTTTATGTCGGCAGTAAAAAACGACTTAGATATTGGAGGTGTTTTTGTCTTTACTCCTAAGGGAGACGTTCGAGAGCTTCGCCATGGAGCGACTCCACTTGATTTTGCTTATGCGGTTCATACTGAAGTCGGTAATCGTACTGTCGGTGCGAAGGTTAACGGGAAAATGGTCCCGCTTCGTTATACTCTTAAGTCTGGTGATACAGTTGAGATTTTAACAAGTAATAGTCAGACTCCTTCGAAAGACTGGCTTAAAATTGTTCGCTCAAGTCGCGCGAAAACAAAAATTAAGCAATGGCTTTTAAAAATTGAGCGAGACAATAATAAAAAAGTTGGAAAAGAGATTATTGAGAAAGCCTTGAGAGTTTTTGGAACATCCTTAAAGGCGATTAAGAAAAGTGGCGACATTGATAAAGTCGTGAAGGGTCTTCATTGTGCCAATGAGGAAGAGTTTTATATCTATATCGGTTCAGGGAAAGTTCAGCCAAAAGAAGTTGTCCAGTACATTCCTGGTTTAAATATTGAAGAAGATGAGCCAGAAAATAATGAAAAGATTCAAGAAATTGATTCCTATACGGAGAAGCTTACAAAGAATATTAGAAGGAAGGCCCATAAAGATAATGCCGTTATCGTTGATGGCATGGATGACTTGATGGTACGTCTTGCAAGATGCTGCAATCCTATACCAGGTGATGACATTGTCGGTTACATCACTAGAGGACGTGGTATTACAGTCCACACTGTTGCCTGTCCAAGAGCTGAGCAAGGTGAGCTTGGAAGAACAATTGATGTCGAGTGGAACCCTGAATTTGCCTTTAGACATTCAGTTAATGTTCGAGTGATTACCCATGACAAACCTGGGATTCTTTCCCAAATTTCAAAATGCATCAATGGTGTAGGTGTGAATATTCGTTCGGCAATGGCAAAGTCTCTTCCTGATCGTAAGGGAAGCTTTGTTTTTGAAATAGAGGTTAAAGATTATTCGGAACTTTTAAAAACCTGCAGTGTTATTGAAGGTGTTGATGAAGTGATTTCTGTTTCAAGAATCTAGTAATCCCAAAGGATTAAGAAAATAAACCCACGAATAAATTTATAGACTTCTTTGAGAAGAATTTTAATATTTCGAGGCACCAGATAGTCTGCTTCAAGGCCCATGTAGTAGAAATTTGTTTCAACATTACTTGGTTTCATACTCTCTACTGTGAGTTTTATTCGAGCAAGATGGTAATCATGAGAGATAATGAGAACGTCATTAATCCCTTTGTTTCTTTCAAGATAGCTATAGGTTGAAAGAACATTCTCAATAGTATTTCGGGCACTATAATCAATTTCGACGAGATCAGGATCGAGGAGACCCTTTATTTTGTAATTCGAAACAAGTGTTGCCACGGTGTTTTTTGAGTAGACTCCAGAAATAAAGATCTTTGGCTGTTTAAACTTTTGCGAAAGTTCAACAGTGTAGGGGATACGCCCTGAATGGCCTGTGAAGGCAACAATCAGATCGGGCTGTTTTTGAAAAAGTTGTTTTTCTGATGAACTTGAAATTTGTTTGGAAAAGTAGATAAGAACACCAGAGGCGACAAGGTAGGCGATAAAGCAAAGAAAGACCATGAGAAGCAAGATGCTAAACTGTCTTTTGTATCTGGTCGCTCTGGTTTCAAAAACGTACTTACTTTTAAACATTGGCTTTATTTTATTGCAATAACCTCAATTTCGACTAAAGCATCTTTGGGAAGTCTCGAAACTTCAACGCAGCTTCTCGCTGGGTATGGGGTTTCAAAGTATTTAACGTAATGTTGATTAACGATATCAAACTGAGAAAGATCTTTTAAAAAGACTGTTGTTTTGCAGATATTTCTTCTCGTAAGATTAGAATGCTCTAAGAGTCCATCAATATTCTTAAGAATCTGGGTCATTTGACCTTCAAAATCACTTGCCATTTCTCCTGTCTCTGGACTGATTCCAATCTGCCCAGAATAAAGAATGAGTTCTCCTAAATCAACGCCTTGAGAATAAGTTCCTACGGCTTTAGGTGCTTTTTCTGATGAGATGATGTCATAATTCATACTAATTCCTTTTAACTTTAACTTTTATCTACAGACAATAATGCTGTGAGGTTTACCATGTTTACAACCTCGGTGATGCTCGCTGTTCTTTGAATAATATTAATAGGCTTATTCATTGGAACTAGGATAGGCCCAATAGCAGTACAATCACTTAATTGTTGTAGCAGTTTGTAGCTAATATTGGCAGAGTTAAGATCAGGAAAGATTAAAACATCTGCTGGTTGATCGAGAGTTGAAAAATTAAAGAGTTTGTCGAGAATATTTTTATTAACGGCAACATCAGCTTGAAGTTCACCATCAACAATAAGTTTAGGACTTTTTTCTTTTGTGAGTTCAACAGCCTTTTTTACTTTCTTCGCTTCTGGGTGCTTGTTTGATCCAAAGTTAGAAAAGCTGAGAAATGCCACTCTTGGATCATGTCTCATAAGAGTTCGGTAGAGATTGGCTGTACTCAGGGCAATTTCTGATAGGTCTTCAGCATTAGGAGCGATATTAGCAGTACAATCGGCGAGAAAAAGAACTCGATCTTTAAATACTAAGATAAAGATACCGGCAGCTTTTCTTTTATCTTTTGTCCCAATCACTCTCATCGCAGGGGAGAAACATTGAGGAAAGTTAAGGGTTGGTCCACTCATCACAGCATTAACGAGTCCATCTCTTAGCATCATATTACTAAAATAAGTTTCCTGGCCCATAAGATCTTCTGCATGATAATAACTAATCCCTTCCCGTTGTTTTGCTTTCGTAAGGTCTTCAATGTATTCCGTTCGCTTAGGATGGTGAAGAGGATCAACGACTTCAACTTCATTCAATGATTCATAACCAAGTTTTTTAATTTTATTTTTGATTCTTTCAGGGTCACCAATCAGAATAGGTTCAATGAAGTCATCATTAAGAATTTGTTTAATGGCCCCAAGGATACGAGCATTGGAACCTTCTGCGAAGGCAATTTTAATCTTGCTTCCTTTTTTCTTTTGAAGAGTACTCAGACGATCTCTAATAGACTTCATAAATGAAGCACTGGTATTGAGTCTGTGTGTAAGGAGAGCTTGATATTCAGAGATGTCATTAATTGTTTCTCTCGCGACTCCTGAATCCATTGCTGCTTTTGCTACTGCAGGTGCAACCCGAGTGAGAACTCTAGGATCAAATGGTTTAGGAATTAAATAGTTTCGACCAAAGGCAAAGTCTTGGTTGTCATAGGCCATTTTGACTTCGTCAGGAACTTCTTCCTTTGCTAGATTGGCAAGAGCATGAACAGCTGCAAGCTTCATTTCTTTATTAATACAAGTCGCTTGAATATCAAGGGCCCCACGAAAAATAAAAGGGAAGCCAAGGACATTATTGACTTGATTTGGAAAATCACTTCTTCCAGTTGCCATGATGGCATCATTTCTTACTTCAAAAACTTCATGAGGATAGATTTCTGGTTCAGGGTTTGCCATTGCAAAAATGATAGGGTTTTTTGCCATGGTCCCAACCATTTCTTTTGTCAGGATTCCTCTTGCTGAACAACCAATAAAAGCATCAGCATCTTTCATTGCATCGGCTAAGCTTCGCCTGTCAGTCTCGATTGCAAACTCTTCTTTGTATTTATTCATACCTGCCTCGCGACCTTTGTAGATTACACCTTTTGAGTCACACATAAGAAGATTTTGAGGATTGACTCCAAGATCAAAGAAGAGTTTCGCACAGGCGATAGAAGCTGCACCTGCACCACTGAAGACAACTTTCACATCACTGATCTTCTTATCCGCGACTTCAACGGCATTAATAAATCCCGCTGTTGCAATAATCGCTGTTCCATGTTGATCATCATGAAAAACAGGTATGTTCATTTTTTCAGAAAGTTCTCTTTCAATGTCAAAGCATTCAGGAGCTTTGATGTCTTCTAGGTTTACCCCTCCAAAAGTTGGTTCAAGGCTCGAGACAACTTTAACCATGCCTTCAACTGTTGGTTCATCAACTTCAATGTCAAAAACATCGATGTCAGCGAATCTTTTAAAAAGGACTCCTTTTCCTTCCATTACTGGTTTGCCGGCAAGAGCTCCAATATTTCCTAAACCAAGGACAGCGCTCCCATTTGAAATAACGGCAACAAGATTTCCTTTTGCTGTGTATTTATAGGCTTTGTTAGGATCATCAGCAATTTCAAGACAAGGTTGTGCAACTCCTGGGGTATAAGCAAGGGAGAGATCGAATGATGTTAAACAAGGTTTTGTCGGTGAGACTTCGATTTTTCCTGGACGATCCCCTTCATGGTAATCGAGTGCAAGTTTGTTAAATTCTTCGTTATTAGTCTTTTTGGACACGGCGTTATCCTCTTGATATGTAGCAGTTTCGTATTAGAATAGTTTAACGCTCTCGAGGAAATAAATCATCTTTGTGAAGAAAGATTTTTGAATTTGAACAGAGTAAGGCAACTAAAACTCACCAGTACTCCCACGTAAAGTGAATCAATAATCTCAAGCCCTAAAGGCTTTTTCATTAGTGGCCAAGAGCATACTGTAATAGCTGACAGGATGCAGGCAAAAAAGAATTGTTTGTCACTGGGTTTTCTATTTGAAAATTGACTAAAAAGAACAGGGAATAAAAGACAGGATGCAGAAAGTCCGCCAAGACTTTTCCAAACCGCTTTAATATTCCCCTCAAAAGTGAGAGCTAGGATATAGGCGAGAAGGCCCGAGCAAACAAGTCCAATCCGATGAAACTTGATACCATTTTGATTACGTTTTTTGAGAATATCGTAAGAGAATGTAGTACCTGATAGGAATAGATAACTATCAAGTGTTGAAAGAACAGTCGCAAGAATCCCAGCAAGAAAAAAACCTTTAAGGCCATTCGGGAGTAAATCCAGTGAATAGGCAAGATAGGCCCCAGATGAATCGGCTTGTGGCATTGCCGCCTTTGCATACATTGCACCAAAAGTTGTGCAGATATCGAAAAGAAACCAAATAAGAGTTGAGGTAAGAATTCCTTTCCTTGCGACTTTTTCAGAACTTGCAGCAAAGCATCTTTGATAGAAGTTGGGATCAACAAGAGTTGAAAGAGCAATGAGTCCCCAGGCAAAGACCTCTAAAAGTGGCTGATTTCCAAAAGGAGAAAAATAACTTTCAGGGAGATGACTTGTAAGATAGTCCCAAGAGCCAAAGTTTATAATTGAGAAAATTAAAACAAAGGCAACACTGAAGCACATTACAAAAAACTGAACCATGTCAGAAAAGACAACAGAACGAAATCCACCTTTAAATGAGTAGCTGAGTACAACAGCAAGTCCTAAAAGCATGGATATTGAAAGATCAAGGTTGAAGAGAGTTTTGAGAAACAATCCCAGTCCTATAGTGTAACTTATTGGCAAAATGTTAATGAAATTAAAAAGAGAGCTCAGCTTTGCCGATCGTGGTCCAATTGTATTTTCAATTAAGTTTGGCAGTGTTACAGATTCTTTAGAATAAACTTTTGGCAGCAAAAAGAGAGCAAAAATCAGATAACTCACATACCAAAACACTCCTTGAGTAATAAGATTATAAATCCCATTATTAAAAGCGATCTCTGTGACACCAAATATTCCGCCGTACCAAGTCGCGACTAATGTCGCAATAAACATAGGAAGGGTAAGCATTCTTCCCATGAGAAGATGGTCGATGATACTCGTTTGTTTCTTAAGTTTCTTTCGATGGTTTCCCCACCAAACAGCATAAAAAGTTATACCGAGAATAAGAAAAAAGACAAAATAATCTAAAAAGTTAAGAGATTTAAGATTTGAACCTAGCATAGTAGTCTCCTTGCGCACGCATTATCGATACAAGTTCAAAGGGTCGAACCTTCTCTTAAGTGAGGCCCTCTCAGCAATTTGCTCCCCTGACAGATAAATTGAGATTAATAGATTGTAGGGAATTTGAATAGAACTTTCTTTTTCGATAAAAAAGTGGCCAAACTTGCACCAGTCAGTGCCAAAGCACCTCCAGAGAATTTCAGATTTTCAAAAATCTCTTTCACCTAGTGAGAATTTATCAGGGTTATTTTTCCCGCAAAACAATTTTGTCATCTATACTCATCACAGGTTTTTACAGGGAGTGAAGGCCTTTTCCTAAAAAAAGGGAGTTGTTTAGGATGAATAGCAGATTGAGTGTTCATAATATTTTTCTCGTATTTTCTCTTTTCGTTTTTGTTTCTTGTGGAAAAGACAACGAAGCTGAGCAAGGCAAATTACAAAAAGGTTCAATTATTGTTGGCAGTCTTGATTGGCAAGAGATCACTTCTTTAGATCCAAATTCGATGATCTATCAAAATGCAAGTTTTGTTGGAGACGTCGAGCTATCTGTTGTCGATTCTCGATGTACAGGATTTCTTATTAGTGAAGATCTCCTTATGACGAACCAGCACTGTATTCCTTCTGCAATTTATGCAAGAGGAGTTAAAGTTTCATTTAATAATGTAAAGGATATCCCTAGTCAGCACCAAGTTCAATATGATTGTTCAACATTTATTGGAAATGATCGCACTCTTGATTATGCACTTTTAAAATGTGAAGGCAGCCCTGGCTTAAGTTTAGGCTTTGCAGACCTTGGCAGAGGTCAACTTTCTCAAGATGATAATATTTATGTCATCCAACAAAACTGTGATTATTATCTTCAAAGAGGCTGTGCTTGGACAAAAAAATACTCTGAAGGAAAGATTATTCGAGCAGCAGAAAGGTACACTCATAATGCTGATACTCTTGGCGGGTCATCAGGAAGCCCCGTATTTTCAAAAGATACTCACATTGTAATGGGGATTCATCATGCAGGGTTTGGAAATAATAGCTTTGGTAGAGGACGCGAAAACTATGCTGTTCCGATGCATAAAATAGTTGCGAATATTGAAAGTCGATTTCCCGATGTCTTAAGTGGTTCAAGTTCTAATCCAAGCGATCCTGGACAGGATCAGGATCAGGATCAGGATCAGGATCAGGACCAAGATCAGAATCCTGTTCCAACTTCAGAGCCCAATGATACTTTTGCAAAGGCTTTTGCATTAAGTAAGACGAAAAGCTTTAAAGCGGCTTATGCCATCGCATCGAGCTCTGATGTGGATTTTTATAAGTTTGAAGTCACTGAAAAGTCTGAGGTCAAGGTTGAGGTGAAGTTTATTCACGGTCTTGGTGACCTCGATATTGAACTTTATTCATCTTCTCAGAAATCACTCAAAAAGTCCCAAAGCATTAATGATAATGAATCGATTGAGAGTGAACTCTTTCCTGGCACTTACTATATAAAAGTTTATGGTTATCAAGGTGCTCAAAATGACTATGAATTTATAATCGAATCAAAGAATGTAGCAGGTCCTCAACAAGGAGCGAATCTTTCATTTCAATCGGCTTATGAGGTTTTAGATGAAGCAGTTGAAGGGGAGATTGAAAAGGCTTTCGAGGAAAGGTTTTATTCTTTTGATGTGACGGTTGATGGGCTTAATTCTATCGAGTTAGAAATAGATGCAGCGGCAGGAGATCTTGATCTTTTTCTTTACGATGAAAACCAAAAAGTTATTGGAAAATCGATTGGAACTTTAAAGTCAGAAAAAATTCAAAAGAACCTTTCAAGTGGAAAATATTATGTAAAGGTGAAAGGTTACCGTCAGGCAAAAGGAAAATTCTCTTTGTCTTTAAATTGAGTTAAGACGGGGAGTATTTTTCTCGTGGGATAAAACGAAACGTAAGATTAATTCTCCCTTCTTTTGGCTTCTTGGTTTTTTTGATTCCATGAAGCCATTTTTTTTGAAACTCATTTTTCATAATAAAAAGATCGTCATTCCTTAGCTCAAAATTAATTTTTTGAGTTTTATCAGTTTTACTTTGTATTAAAAAGCTTCTGGTATCTCCCAGGGAAAGTGATGCAATGACTGGGTTGTCTCCAAGTTCTTTTTCATCATCAGAATGAAGTCCCATGTTATCCATTCCATCTCGGTAGTAGTTACAAAGGACATTATTAAATTTAAATGAAGTGTGATCTTCAAGATTCTCTTTAATAAGACGTAAGCTTTCTGTCCAAGGTTTTGCGATAAAGGTCGTACGAGAGTATGTGTATTGAATCTTTGGATCACCAATAAAGGCTTGAAGCCTGGGGGATTTTATTTTCTTTCCGAAAAGGAAAATTTCGGCTTGTTCCCAGAAGATTTCATCCCTGAGTTTTTCAAAATTAATGCCTGGCAATTGGCAGACAGTATTTAAAAAACCAGGGATGTATTCATAATCCGTCTGGGAAATTATGGCCATGAACTAAAGCTGATGAAACTCTAAGCTTTCTTCTTTTTATTAACTTTATATTTGTTACACCAACCACAGGCACTGACGTATTTGTTTCCAACCATTGGACATTTTGCCCAACCAAGATCAGTTTCTTTTTTCTTTGGCTTGTAGAAACTACAGTTAGAGCAGAGTTGTCCTGCTTTATATTTTTTGTGCTTTGATGTTGTAGCATTATCAACATACTTTACACGTTTCGCGGTCTTATCACCTTCTTTTAAAACCTTTTTCCCTTTCGGTGCAGGTTTAGCAGAGCAAGCTCCGCCAGTTTTTGCAGGGGCAGCTTTTTTTGCTTGGGCCAAAACTTTTCCAAGGGGAAGTAAAGCAGATAACCCTGCGATGGCCTTAAATAAATCACGTCTCTTTACTGACATTTTCATCTCCTTAACTTAGGTAAATACACCTTCACTATAACTGAATATTCCAGAAGATACACGAGGACTTACATATGCAAAAGTGATAAAAATCAGTAACTTAGATCAAAGTTTTGTTTGGTGATTTAAACTTTTTTATAAGCGATTTAACTTACTAAGATAACTAGAGATCTTTGGGCTGCTTAATGGCCAGCAGCACCCTGAGGATCGTCCATACAAAGTGGTAAAATTGCCACTGGGATCTGAGAGTTGCTTAAGTCAATTGGAAGAAACTTAAGACTTCCTCTACTATCGTTTGGAATAACGAAGTCTTTTGAGTCTGCTGAGCCAGGACCTAGAAGAATGTTTCCATTTAGGTCTTCAACTAAAAGGTAGACTTTCCCTTTAACTGCTCTTGCCTGAAATGATCTCGTCATCGAGTAGACAGTTTGGAGTGGGAGAACTTCAACATCGTCAGTTTTTGGGCTTGTGTAAGCAACACTAACTTTTAGGTTTTGCATACACTGATTTTGAATAACAACACTGATTGTTTCTTTTTCAGTTCCCACAATAGCGTGATCAGTTGTTTCAGAGAAACTTCCATTGATCCAACCGGTTAAGACATCAAAAACAGCCTTAGTGATGAAAACACCGTTATTGTGACTGGGGCCTCCAAGTGTGTGAACACCAAAAATAAGCATTTTTCCAGTTTCGGGATCTCTAGAGTAAAGAGCTGATCCACTCATTCCACCAAATGTATCACACTGGTATTCAACACCTTCAACAGCATCAATATCCATTGTAGGACATGATACGTGCCACATTGTTCCGTCAGGCATGTCTCCTGGGTAACCTGTGATAGAAACTTCTGTATTATTTGGATTTTGAAGAAGGTTTTGATCAAAGCCAAAGCTTGCATAGCCAAGTTGATCACCGATGGCCTCTTCAAGTTCAAGTAGAGCAAAGTCAAAACGCTTTTCACCAGCAGTCATATACTTTTTAGGAACAAAAGCTTTTCTCCATTTAATGGCACCAAATGGAGCACTTGTAGCATTTCTAGCTGGAGTAAAAACAAGATCTGTTTGAAACATTTGGTAGTTTCTATCGAAGACGCAATGTGCGGCTGTTAGAACGTGACGAGGACCTACGAGAGTTCCGGTACACCCAAGACCGATATGTCCAAAAATTCTCCACTGCTTTGAGTCTGTATCATTAATTTGAGTTCGAAGATATTTCCCAAAGACACTCTTTGAGTTTCTTGTTCGTAAAGTTCCTTCCTTGCCTTCGTGAACGTAGCGGGAAACTTCGCCTAGTGTTGGAGCATTGACTTTAATTTCTTCGCCATTTGAACCAATGAGAATCATTTCGTCGCTTGAAAATGCAAGATGCAAAGATGAAGCGATAAACAGAGCTAAAGAAACTAAAACTTTTGTTGAGTGATTAGACATAAAACCTCTTTCTCTTAGTGACTTGTGGCAACAATTCCATGTGAGTACCGAGATCCATTAAGCTTCACATGACAAGGATGTTCAAGGGGGCAGCGCACAAAAAGAGGGCTATGCAAGTTTTTATGAGAAAATAACTCGGTTATTCACTTTTGAATTGTGAATAAGCTTTTTGATACTTTGCTTCAAGCTGAGCAATGTCAGTTTTATCGGAGCTTTCGAGTACATCTAGAGCTTTTTGGGTTTTTCCATCATAATGAAGGGCCAGTGCGTAATTGATGGCAATATCGCGCCTTTCGAGAAATTCATCTCTTAAAATAGCGTAGGTTTTAATTGCAGAATCATATTCTTTGCGAAGCATAAAAGCTGTTCCCATCGCATGAACGACTTCAGGGTCATAGGGAGCTGCCAAATAAACATCTTTTAAGTTGTTATAGGCTCGATCAATTTGACCCACCATGAGCATAAGTCTACCCATACTCAACTTTAACAGAGAGTTGTCGGGTTCTATCTTTTTAGCTTGGGAGTAATATTCAAGAGCCTTTTTAAAAGAACCTTCTGAATGATAATAGGCTCCAAGGTTAATAAGGACACTCATTTTATCTTGTGGTGTGCTCAGAGGCAGGGCGCGCTCTAAGAATTGAAGAGCAAGGTATTTTTTCCCTTGAAGATATAAACAAGAGGCCATTTTGGTGAGAAGCCCAGCGTTCTTTTTAAAGTCGATATATAAAACTTTAAAGTCAGAATTAGCTTTTTCATAAAGCTTGAGTTCACATTCAATTGAAGGGTCAGGATTTACGGGAAGAATCTCGTTTAATTGTTCACGGCTGACCATTGAGTAACTGTCATTTTTTGTGACGGTTAAGTACTCTTGTACACGAAATTTATCCACCTTATTTTTTGAAGCACAAGAAAAGAAACTTGTTATGAAAAGGAGTAGAAGAATTTTATTCATTGAATTCTTCCTTTGTTTGCAAAAGGTATTGGCGCAATTTGTAGATAAGCCCTGTTGGCCTTTACATAAGGATTATCGATATAGAATGCCGAGTCTTCTGAAATGATAGAGTAGGTTCTTTCAATATCAAGCATGACAAGACTGTATTTTTGGATATTGGCCATAAAGTTCTCATAAAGTTTGACTTGGTTTTTCTCTTCAATTGAGGGATATTTTTTATTGACGATTCTTACAACAGATTCAGAGATTTTTCTTAGATAAGCATTAATAAGATACTCACTATAGATAAAGTCATCGGACACATTCTTTAAGAGCTCATACCGTTTTTTTAATACATCCAAGCCTATATCCAGTGAAGTCTTCAATTCTTTAGTCTTGATCAGAGGGACGAGATCGAGTTTATTTCCTTGAGTTTTAATGAACTCTTGAAGTTTAAAATACTTAAGAATATTTTGAAACCGTGGACTCTTTTGAGAATAGCTTACAAAATGTTTTTTGAGTTTTTGATAGGTGACCTTTTCACCCAGAACTTTGGCATTTTGGTATTGTTCGAATAAAAACACAACAAGTTCATCATCGTATTGAAGTTTGTCTTTTGCTAAGTCTAAAAGATAAAAGGCAAGTTTTCTTGATTCTGCATTTAAAAATAGAAATTCTTTAAACTTTGAAAAAATATCAACTGCAGAGACTTGTAATTTAAACCTACGAATGATCTTTGCAAGAGATTTAGGACTTTGTGAATTCATAAGTAAAATTTCAAAAAAGTCCACATGGAGATTTTGCGGAATTGTTCGCTTGTATTTTTTTATAAATGTTTGAAGGACAAGCTGGATACTATCGCGGTCGGCTGTTAAAATATTTCCTTTGATTAGTTCTAGAGTATCACCAACAACATTTGGTAACTCTTTTGGACTAACAACTCGAATAAATTCTTCAAGGAGTTCCATAGAGTCTTCATTCATTAGGTTTTCTAAATAAATTTGCGCTCCTGTAAGATAAAATCTTGTTTTATCTTTCATGTTTGCAGGTGAAATACTTTGGAATAGTTCAATGGTGTATTCAGACAAGCCGATTTTGTAAAGAAACAAACATCTCTGAAATTGAATTTCATCAGAGACCGACTCAAAAACTTTATTTCGAACATTTGGATCATTAATGATTTTATTTCGAGTTTCTATTGGTAAATCGGTCTCACTTATTAATTTGGAGAGTTGATCGATAAATGGAGCAAGGACTTCATACCTTTCAGGATGATTTTGAAGATACTCGAGGATGAGAAATGTTGCTTGGTCTAGTTTTGAATTGCTAAGAAATTCTTTAAGAAGAGCAATATAGACATCATCAAGATATTCTCCTTCAGAGTTTTCATTAATGTATTGTTGATAAAGTTCAAAAGTCTGCTCAGGTTTCAATTTTTCACTTTTATCAATCTCTGTAATGAGGACAATTTGATTAAGAATTTCTTGAGTCAGTGGTGCTTTGTTAAAGTCAAGGTTTGGAGCAGGCTTAAAGTTTCTAATTCCCCCAAGATCAGTATCGGGATCATTTACCATCGAGAAGGCTTCTCGTGCGGTTTTTAATGCAAGTTTATTATCACCTCTTTTGTAATAAATCTTTGCTAAAAGAAAAGTATTAAAAACTTTTAAGTTATCAGTGACCTTGTCAATTTCTGATAAAATATCTGTCATGTTCCTAAGAGAGGTCCCAATCTCTTTCTGTAGAAGAACTGTTTGGTAAGAAACCTTGAGAAGTGAGGTGAGATCTTCTTTTTCAAGAAGAGATGATCGCCCTGTTCTTTGGCGAGAATCTTCATCATCTTCTAAAAAAGAATAATCCTCTTTGTCTCTATTTACCGATCGATAGATCTTAAAAGCTCTAATGAGATAAGGAGTAGAATAAGAAGCGAATTTAAAATTGTTGAGAGTTTTTACAAAACGAATTAATGCATAAAACCTTTTTTTATTAGTTTTCTCGACTTTTAAATATTCCTGTATCGCTCGATCCGCGTAACGAATATTCTGCTTCGAAGATATCGCATAGTTTGCAAACTTTGGTAGCATCGAATGTTTTTTCTTTGAGAGAAAATTAATTCCTTTTTGATATTCATTGGCCTCGACAAAAAATAAGTGAATATTTGTGAGGTGAGATTCATTCTGATTGGATTGATTTTGAAGATAATCGATATATCTTTGTAAACTTGAAAGAGCATTTTGAAATCTTTTGATGGAGAAGAGACTTCGAGCATATAGAAGAATAAGCTCTGGTGCGAGTTCATCATTTGTATAAGACTTTAGTTCGCTGACAAGTTCTGCTACTTTTTTGAAATTCTTCTTTTGATAATAGGCTCGGATACTAATCTGAAGACTTATAAGATATTCTTTTTTCTCCAGGTTCTTATATTGATGCGCTTCACTTAGGATTTCGATGGCCCTTTGATTTTTTCCGATAAAATGATTTATTGCAGCCCATCTTAAAAGGGCCTTTGAATAAAAGGGTGTTCGGTTATATTTTTTTTTAATAAAGAGGGTTATTTTCTCAGTTTCTTCATATAACTGAGAAACGAACTCAGAATTATCAACATTTAGCTCAATGAGCTCGGAGTTGATTTCAATAACTCTTAGTAAAGAGCTCTCCCTTTTGTCTGCAAAGGTTTTACTAATTTGAATAATAGTTTCTTTTTCATACTTAAGAGCTTGGCTCCGTCTCGCAGGATCTTCTTCTTGAGCGAATGAGTCGGACTCTAAAAAGAAAAGAGTGAGAAAGAAGAAAAAAATGACTCTAAGAGGTATAATTATCATATGTTTAGCAAAACTATTAATATTCAAATTATTCTAACACTTTTCCTTTTTCTTGTGGGAGAGAAGACTTATTCACAAGAAAAACCTGAGTCTGAAAATAAGACTGAAGTTGAAACAAAAAAATCATCAAAAAAAACCAAGAAAAGATCTAAGAAAAAGTATCGATGGGCGAAAAAAGATACTCCCTCTTTTTTTGTTTTACAAAAAAGAGAAATTGAGAAACTTGAAGGACAATACATCCAATTAAATTTCAGCCACTATAGCTTGTCGGGAATTGATAAAACGAAAGAAGTTCTAGGAGAGTATCACTTTTTCTATCAAGAGAATCATGGTTACGGACTACGGATTGGGTTACCTTATGCAACGAAACCTGATGCTTATGAGAAGGTCGAAAATACAGAACTCGTTTTTTTTAATGAAGCCAAATGGAGAATTGGCGGTTTCTTTTATTGGACCCCTCTTTATGGAAAAAATATTATTGAAAATAAAGTGTACTACTCTGATTTAGGAATTAGGTTAGGGCTTGACCTTATTAGTTCTGAACATAATGGAAATCAGTTAAAGAACAGAAGCTTAAGTTCTTCTCTGGAGTCCAGCAATAACTTTCTATTTTCAGCTTCTCTTGTTCCACGTTTTTTTATAGGACAAAAGTTATTTGTCAGCTTTGAGATTGGGAGCTGGATTGGATACTTGAACCCTGCCAATGGCTTGGGAGAAGAGGTGCAAGAAAAGGTATTGTCGACAGTTTTTCACACTGGTTTTGGAGTAGGCTTAAAGATTTAGAATGCGAATACAAATTATTAGCTTGTTATTTATTTTTCTCTCGAATCAAACCTTGTCACAAGAACAAGGCCTCAGTGCAACAAAAACGATTTTGAGATCATCTGATAAGCTAAGCCTTTCTCAAATTAAAGATCTATTTGAGATAATGCAAAAAAATAATTATCCCTATTTAGCGATGTCGCTATTAAAGAAATCATTAATCCATCACAAAAAGAAACCCGGAGATCTGATTGATAATCTTTTAGGCGAAGTGGCAAGTCTTGAAAATGAAGTTCTCTTTCAAACTCTATCCTTCGGACATTTAAAGTTTTCCACAGCAAACATTATAAAATACCTTAGAGGGATTCATTATTTTCGAATTGGAAAATATAAAAAGGCCTTGTTTGAATTCCGACAAATCCCAGAGGATTCCACTTTCTATTCCAAGTCATTATTTGTAATCGGCATGATGTTCAACTATAACGAGCGGTATGAGTCTGCGCAAAGGTCTTTTCAACTATGTCTTAAACGACTTTCTCCTACGGATGAAACTGAAATACGGTTAAGTGACAAAGAAGCGACACTTAGAGATATGTGCGAAATTGCGATCCCAAGGGTTCAATATAAGCTTAATACTCCAGATGAAACTTACAAACTTTATGAAGCAATCAAAATTGATTCATCTCGATGGCCAAATGCTTTGCTGGAGCAGTCATGGCTCAGTTATCAAAATTCGAATTATTCGAAATCGATTGCCAAGGCTTTGTTATTACAAAAATCAGAATTTAATCATCTTAACCTTATTGAAAGTCAGATTCTTGTTGTCTTGAACTTTTATAAAAACTGCTATTTTGATTCTTTATTAAGCTTTTCAGACCATTCCATTAAATTACTAAATGAACAAAAAGAAAAATTTTCGAATTTAAAGAAGGCGGTTTGGAACTTAGAAGATCCTTATGTCAAAAAGCGTATTGCTGCAATGGAAGGGATTCAAAAAGAAGCAGACCGGTTAAAGAAAGTCAAAGAGACTTGGGTGCGAGAAGCTTACCTTGATATGCTTGAGTCTGAATATAATCTTTTAAGGGAGCAAGCGACAATCTTTGGTAAAAAGAAGCTTGAGAATATGGTGAAGTCCATTGAGAACACAAAAAAAGACATTCTTGCCATTAAACTCAAGGCAGTGAATAAGATGAAAGGCTACAAACAGTCTCCAGTAGCTCCTCAAACAAAAGAAAAACAACAAAAAAACATTGTGAAGTGGTCATTTGGAAAAGAATTTTGGCCGGATGAAATAAAGAATATCAAAACGGAGTTCCCTAATCGATGCGAATTAATTGGAGAAGTATAATTTTGTTAACATTATTTCTGGTTGCTGTTGGTTCAAGCTATGGCCGAAAAATTGAAATCCCTGAAACGGATTTAAATTTGATTACTCCAGAGAGAATTCATTTTGATGATTTTCTCCAGAGCGACTTTGAGAGTTTAAATTAATGTTGAGCTGGTTATTCATTTTTATATTTTCGGCACAGGCCAATATTATCGATGATCTCATCGTTAAGAAAAGAAACTTCGTTGAACAACGAGTTTCGGAAAAAAGAAAACAAGAACAAGGTTTTTCTAATCTTGAAATTAGGGATCTTGATAAGTTTAAGTTACAGATCCCTCTTGGGACCTTTTATTATCTTAAACTTTCTCCAGAACAAATCGAATCTTTAGATTTGAAAGCACCGCAAATGCAAAATGTGATTTTTGATACGATACAGCTCTCAGCAATGGAGCTAAGTGATGATCAGTTTGATCAAATGGAGCTTTCAAAAGAGCAAAAATCCAATCTCAAACTTTCGTCATTCGAGGTCGGAGGCATTTCAAGGTTAAAAAAGAAGCTTCAAACTTCTCCTCAAAATTTAACCACAAAAGAACTTGAAGAACTTGGTCTTTCTTCTGATCAATTTGAGCAATTGAACCTTACTCCCAGTCAGATTCTAAAGCTTGTTCCAACATTAAAGCAAATCTCTTTACTTCAAGAGTCTCTACAGACTCAACTCGTTTACGAGCAATTTGAGCAACTGAAACTCACAAAGAATCAATTGAATCGGTTACGCTTAAATAGCCGACAATATGAATATTTACAGGTCGTGAGATTTAAAGACTTTCAGCTAAATCTCGCTCCTGAGCAACTCGCAGCACTTGATTTAACATATTCTCAAATGCTTCAGTTAAGGTTGAATCAGGGACAGTTATCAAAGATTCAATTACTTCCGGGGCAAATTAGCTTTCTTGGAGTTAAGTTTTTAAAGAGTAATGTCCAAGGGATTCAAGTTGATTCTCTTGCCAGGTTACAAGAGTCAAGTTATCCGTTAACACAGTATCAATTCAAGCAACTAAATCTTGAAAAGTGGCAAGTTCAGAACCTTACTTTTAACTTAAACCAAGTAAAAAGTTTAAGGGAATATTTTGAAAGCCAAATTGAGAAACAGTCAATTATAACACTTATTGATTTTCTTTATCCCTATCAAGTTGCTTCACTAAACTTTACAGCTGAACAGGTTAATAAGATTCTCTTTTCAAAAGATCAGTTGAAGGATATGGAAATTACAGAGAATCAGCTTTCCCGTATTGGAATAAACAATCTTGATGAATTACAGCGATTTGATCAACTTGGAGGTTTAGGCCTTTCATTTGAACAGATTATGAAGGCCAAATTACTTCGGTCTCAGGTTCAGTTTGTCGATTTTTCTGATGAGCAGTATCAAAAGATCGTTGATCTTTATAATAAAAATGTCGTTTTAAATCGTGTGATCGAGCATCTCAAAGAAGTCGATGATATTGAAACAGCGAACTCTCGTTTTCTTGACATTCAATTAAGTAAAATAGAGCTGAGCCCTGTTCAACTTGCGTTAGTCGATTTCACCAGATTGCAACTTCAAAAATCAGGAATTTCTGAAATTGAATACCGTGCTTTTCAGAAAAAGACTCTTGAGAGTTGGAAAGGGCAAGATATTCAAAAAATTGAAAAAATGCTTATTGGGTTGAAGGTCGATAAGGCTAAGGTCGTAGACTTTTTTAAAGTTCGTAATAAGAACTTTATCGAGAAGGCCAATTATCAAAATGTTCGAAAACTGAACCTTTCAAGAGAACAAATTGAACAGCTTGGTATCACATATCCCGATTTCCAGAAGTTTCGATCTGGGGTTTCTAATAAGGATGTCAATGACAGAGTCCAATATCGTGTGGATGGTATGAGGCTGACTTCTGAACAGATCTTGGACCTTAATATTTCATCAGGCGTAATCTTTAGAAAAGAGTTGACCCCACTCGAAAAGGTTCATCTTTCTTTAAGTAAAGAAGATCTCAAAGGCTCAGGTTTGGATTATAAAGACCTCAACTATTATAGAATGTTTTATAGTCTAAAAGAGAAAGAATTTTTTGATGAAAATTCACGAACATTACTCTTTCGTTTAAAGAAAATTGTAATCACAAATGATCAATTGATTCGAATTCCACTATCTTCAACTCAGCTCTCTAAACTTGACCTTAACCGTGATCAAGTTTCTATGGTTCAGTTTATTTCTCAGAATGAAGTCTTACCTATTGAGGGTGATGAACTCGCTCTTTATCGGCTTGCCGAAATGGCGATTGTCTCGAATACAAAGTTTTCAAATGAAAATAAAACTTTTATGGAATCAGTTCAATTCAAAGGGCAAAAAAATAGTCTTATCCCTTGGGACGATATAGATACTAATGAATTTCTTAGTCTTGAGTTTTGGAAAGAACAAAGAGTAAAGAAAACTATCCCTTTTGGAAAAATATTTGGAAAGAACAGTCCCACAAAGAACTCGTGGCGCGAGTACTTGATTGTGTTGGTGATTGTGTTCTTTATAAAGGTGATCGACATTCAAAATTATCTTCTCGTAGCAAAATTCATGAAGGTGATGAGGTCGTGACAGGAAAGGGTGGGCATCTTTATATTCTATTACTCGATGGGCAACTTATTAAAGTTGCTCCCGAGACATCTTTAACGTTTCATGAAGTTAACATTGGGACAGAAAATATCTTCTTTAATCTTGCTTTAAATTGGGGAAATATTCGTGGAATCGCAAGAGACAGAAAAGCTTATCCCTACCAAAACCAACGAGAAACGGAGCAACTTTTTTTACCTCTTGCCATTCGTGAAGCCAATATTGAGAGAACAAATACTTCAGATCTTTTTCAAGATAATAAAGGCAAAAAACTAGTTGATAAGCTCAATGACAAGATTGATCTTCATAATACTGATCTTGGATCAAGATATAGTTCCTATTTTATCACTTTCTTTAATGGTTATTTGAATTGTGAGTCATGCAGCTTTGAAATCCTTAGCCTCATGGGCAACAAAAGCTATATAAAAATCCCTGAAGTCAGCAATATTGAATATTGGACGAAGCAAAGAGGGATTCCTCCTCGTGCACCTAATATTGTAAGTTACAGTGGTGAAGCTTTCAAAGACCTTGAATATAAAACCTGGTATCAATTAAATAGTGATGGAGATCTTGATCAAGATAAAGACGATCAAAAAAAGCTTTATTTTAATGATTATTTAACTTCCTATATCCCCACTCTTTTACACGGAAGAGAGATCTTTTTTCAGCGATACTTTAAGGACCTTTACTCATCGTTAATTTCACCGAGAGAACTTGCCAATAAATTCGGCTACCGTTTGTGGGGGCGAGAAAAGTTTCAAGGGCAAGACGATATGAATGCCAGGATGTTTTATGTGAAAAAACATGCTCTTAAGACAATCAAAACCAGAAAGCGACAATTTGATAGTTATCAAAATATTTTAAAGTATCGTGGGAAGAAAAACACATTGAAGCAAGAATTCAAGCAAGTCTATTTTAAGCGTTCAATGGAGGCCCTTATAAGAAATACTAATAATCTTAAAAACTTAAACTCCGATGTTCGTTACCTCAATAGTTTAAGGAAAAAGCTTTGGGATCAACTCAATTTCTACAATTTAAGAGATGATTCTCTTTTTGTTCATAAAAACTAAGTTTTATAAAAGGTTTTCATTAGTTTCATTGTTCACAAAGGATTCAATGTTCTTGAGAGTCGTTTGAGAAATTTCACTTAAAGCTTCTTGAGTTAAAAAGGCTTGGTGTGAGGTGATGAGAACATTGGGAAAAGTCGTGAGCCTTGCCAATCGATCATCGTAGAGGATTCCTGATGAAAGGTCCTTAAAGAAAACTCCTTCCTCTTCTTCATAAACATCTAATCCAAGTGATCCAATTTTTTTATTCTTAATATTCTGAACCATGGAGTTGGTATCAATTAAACCTCCACGACTAGTGTTAATAAGCATAAGTCCATCTTTCATAAGTTTAAAAGAATCTTCACCGAGAAGGTGGTGGGTTTCTTCTGTAAGAGGGGCGTGAAGTGAAATAATGTCAGAGTTTTGATAGAGCTCTTCAAGATCACAATATTGAACATTGGTGAGATTTGCCACTTCTTCATTGGGAAATTTGTCGTAGGCTAAAACCTTCATGCCAAAACCACGAGCGATCTTAACAACCTCCATTCCAATTTTTCCCGTGCCAATAATCCCAATCGTTTTCTTATAAAGGTCAAAACCTGTAAGACCATTCAGAGAAAAGTTGAAATCTCTTACTCGGTGATAGCTTTTATGGATTTTTCTATTGAGACTTAAGATGAGAGCGAAAGTGTGCTCTGCGATAGCATGGGGAGAATAAGCAGGGACCCTGGCAACTGAAATTCCAATCTTTTTTGCATATTCAAGGTCGATATTATTAAAACCAGCCGAACGAAGTGCGATGTGTCTAACTCCTCTTTCTTTAAAAATATCCAGAACATACTTATCGGCCTTGTCTTCAACAAAGAGACTGACGATCTCTGAATCTCTTACTAGTTCGGCTGTTTGGTGATTCAGGTTGGTCTCAAGGTAGCGACAATCAAAGAGGCTTGGCTCAAAGGTTTTTTGAAGGAAGGGAACCTCAAAGCTATTTGAAGAAAAAAATGTGATTGTTTTACTTTTGTTATTCATACTTAACCTCTTAATCTTAAATCTTAAATTTAACTTTCCTGTATGATCTATATCATATTCTCTCCAACTACTTAATGTTACTTTTATTTTAAGGATCTTAAAAAACTTCGGAGTTGTTAAATGTCAAAGTGGATAATCACACTGGTAGGATTATTATTTTTCAGTTCATCAAATGCTAACTTTCAACAAAACATTTCAAATCAAGAGCTTTACCTTCATGGGAAGCAGGCTTACGAAATGCGTTGTTCAGGCTGTCACGGCAAAGCAGGTAATGGTCAAGGACCGGGAGCTGTCTTTTTAGATCCCAAGCCTAGAGATTTCACCACAGGAGTCTTTAAGTTTAAGTCGACCCCCATTGATGCTCTACCTACAGATGAAGACTTGATGAGAATTCTTTCTAAAGGTGTTGCAGGTACGAGTATGCCAGCTTTTCCTCTTGTTCCAGAGCAAGAGCGGTTTGCCATCATTCAATACATCAAAGGTTTCTCAACTGAATGGTCCGACAAGGAAAGAATACAATCTGCATATTCTGGCGCAACATTTCCCCTAGAAGACTTTAAGGACCATGGAAAGTTTATCGAAAGGGCTACCAAGGGACGTGCTCTTTACGTTGAATCATGTGCTGTCTGCCATGGTCAAAAAGGAATTGGTGATGGGCCAGGGGCAGTTGACCTTGAAGATGATTGGGGAAATCCAATTAAGCCTGCAGATATTTCAAAGAAAACTATCAAATCAGGAAAGTCCGTCAAAGACATCTATAGAGTCATCCTAAGTGGGATTGGGGGAACTCCAATGCCTTCATTTAAAGATGCTTATTCTGATGAGGAGCTATGGGACCTCGCAGCCTTCATTCTCTACTTAAGAGGGAAGGCCAATGATCACTACGGTGATAAAGATTACGTTAAACCTATTTCTAAAGAAGAAGTTGGAGAAGAATAATGTCTGAAGTACAAACGAACTTAGTGCCTAAGAAACTTGTATGGGCCCATTTAATTATTTCGTTAGTTTATATTCTCATCGTCGTACTTGCGGGCCTTGGGTATTCACTACAGTTTATTAACTTATATCCTTTTCCAGAAATTGAATTTTTAAGTCCTGGTCGAGTGAGAATGGTTCATACTCAAGCTGTTGCTTATGCTTGGATTGCGAACATCTTTTTCGCCATTATTCTTTATATGATTCCTAAGCTTACAAAAAAACCGATCTTTTCTGAGAAATTGGGATGGATTGTTTTTTGGTGTTATAACATCTTGATTGTTGCCACCGTTGTTATGATCCTAGGTGGTTTTGCTCAAGCTCTTGAATGGGGTGAAACTCCAAAGATTCTCGATCCATTTATTGCTCTTTTTGCCACTCTTTTTGTGATCAATGCTTGTGGAAGTATTTGGCGAGGAAGAGATCAACCATTTTACGTTACAGTTTGGTACGTTCTCGCAGCACTTATTTGGACTCCACTAGTTTATCTTATGGGGAACTTTTCTGAGTACTTTGTTGGAGGCTCAGGTGGAGCGACAATTACCTCAATGTACATCCATGACCTTGTTGGTCTATTCGTGACACCTGTTGGAACGGGAATGGTTTATTACCTTCTACCAGTTCTTATGAGAAAGCCTCTTTATAGTCACGCCTTATCACTCATTGGTTTCTGGGGATTGGCGTTCTTTTATCCTATGAACTCTGCTCACCATTATCTCTTTTCACCAATTCCAATGTGGGCCCAATACGCTTCTATTGTTGCATCAGTAGGTGTTCACGTCGTTGTTTACACTGTTGTCTTTAATATTATTGCAACTATGGCAACTGATTGGAAGCGAGTTGTTGAAAGCGTTCCACTGCAATGGATTTTAGTAGGGGCGATTAGTTATCTTATTACTTGTATTCAATGTGCGGTTCACGTAACACTTGCGGTTCAAGAAATCATTCACTTCACTGACTGGGTTGTTGGACATGCTCACTTAGTTCTTTTCGGTACATTTAGTTTTTGGGCTTTTGCATGGATTTATTATCTTATTCCCAAATATTTTAAGAGAAAAATTTATTCAAATGCTCTTACTCAATGGCACTTTTGGCTATCAACACTTGGGATTCTCTTAATGGATATCGACCTTATGTGTGCAGGACTGGTTCAAGGATATATGTGGAAATCATTATCACCATTTATTGATAGTGTTGTGGCTTCAATTCCATTTTGGTGGGTGAGAACATTAAGTGGAACAGCGATTTTCGTTGGGATTGTCTGCTTTTTAATTAACATGTTTATGACTTTTACAAGTTCAGAGGTTAAAAATGAAAATGCTCAAGAGGCGGCAGTAGCATGAAGAATTTAGAGAAGTTTAGTACAGTCTTTTTAGTCGCAGGTTTTGGAAGTTTCTTAGTTGCCTTTTTGGTTCTTGGAATTTGGCCTGCCATGATGACAAATAATATACCTGAAGATGGTGGTCTTCCTGGTGAAATCCCTGACGACTTTAAGGTCTATTACACCACA
This sequence comes from Bacteriovoracaceae bacterium, assembly GCA_049599895.1. GTDB lineage: Bacteria > Bdellovibrionota > Bacteriovoracia > Bacteriovoracales > Bacteriovoracaceae > JBMYPC01. The sequence continues at coordinate 36,207 of JBMYPC010000005.1, forward strand.
CTTGAAGATTACCAAAAAGCATTGCTTCGAGGACGAGATCTATATGTTGCTGAAGCTTGCTGGCATTGCCACAGCCAGTATGTAAGACCGGTTGGAGCCGAAAGTGTTCGTTACGGTTTAATCTCAACCCCTGGAGAGTACGAAAACGAGCTTAACCGTCCTCAACTTTTTGGGACAAGAAGAGTTGGACCAGATCTTACGAGAGAAGCAGGTAAACGAACGAATGATTGGCATTTTGCTCACCTTTATGACCCAAAAAATACCGTTGTCGAGTCTGTGATGCCTCGTTACTCATGGTATTTTGAAAAAGGAACAAATCCTCCTAAGCCAACTAAAGATGGGGTTGCTCTTGTGGCCTATATTCAAAGCTTAGGGAAGTGGGCGACATCTGTGAATAGTACTCATCATGATATGAATGAAGTGATAATGCCTCCAGTGGTTCCGAGTGGAAACTAGCATGGAAAAGAAAAAAGAAAATTTTTATCGTATTCCATTTTTTATTGCTCTTACAGTCTTTTGCACATGTGTGAGTATTATTTATGTAACTGATAAAGAGAATATGAACGCTTCAATTTATCTCGTAAGCGGAATTTATTCTTTTATTTGTCTTTCATTTCTTCTCTTTCAATTGTATGCCTTTGTTAAGGCCCATACTGATTATGATGAAGATGTTGAGGATATTAAGTATGCTGTTTTCGAAGCTGAAAAAGACGTGGAGTAAACATGTTTCTCAGATAGGGGCTCCTTGCTTTGTCTGTAGTGTTGACTCAACTGACCTAAAGATTTTTGTCTTCGGAGTCATTGGGTTTCTTGTTGGAGCGACTCTTTTATGGGCAGCAGGGTTTTATTTAAAAGGAAGTTTTAATAATCCAGAATCATTAAATGATTACCCATTAAAACTTGAAAGTCAGGAGAATTTAGATGAGTGAGAAACCGATGAATGTAAAAGATGATAGCGGTTACGAGTTTAAAGCAGAATATAAGTCTCATAAGATTCCATTTGTGATTAAACTGGTTTGGGTTGTTCTTATTCTTTGGGGTCTTTACTATTCTTTTAAGTTTGCGGTTCCTGATCTTAATATTTGGCTAGCGAAATAGTCACCTTCCGTGAATCACTTCTCTGGATTCAGGGAGCCTAATATGGAAAAAGAAAAACGTTTTTTACTTGTTATCCATGGTGGGCTTGTTTGCTATATTATTCTTCATAGTTTACTCATCCCCTTTGTCCGTTTTGTTGCCTTAGGAGATCATCTTTTTAACGAAGCAATCTTTTCACTTCTCTTTCATTTGTTCTTTTTTTGGTTTCTATGGTTTGGGAATGAAATTCCTAAAATTCGAAAGTATTTCAGCATTTTTTTCTATCTTGGTGTTGTTTCTACAATTGCAAACCTTGTCTTTAGTTATTTTTATTTTCCTGTTCCAAGATTAAACATTCATCATTTCACTGAACTTCTTGCCATTGGCTCAACCCTGATTTTTTTCTCTGTTCTCGCTCTCAAATTTTCTCATCGATTTGTTTGGAGTCAAAAATCGGCTTCTTTAGCTTTTACCTTCGTGGTTTCAGTGGTGTCACAGTTCTATTTGAATGATTATTTTATCCCCACTCAAGTGGAAGCTTTTGTTGTACAAAAAGAAGAGTTCCAGCCAGCCCCAAAAGATTATGGGAAATTGGGATGTCAGGGGTCTCAAATTTATACTCACCAAAATGCGATGAGTTTTAACTCTGTTGAAATTCTTGACTGTGGATTTGAGCGGAACTTCTTTATTGTTGAAAAAGATAAAAAGTTTTTAGTGAAAAATAGTAAAGGCTCAACAATTTATTTAAGACTTTATGAAGTAAAGGAAGATGGAGGAAGTCGACAAGTTAAGCGATTGGTTATTCCTTCTGGGAAGGAAATTGAAATCCCTCGCCCTCATGAAAGCTCTCTCTATGTTTTAAAGTCTCTTCTTTATAAGAACCTTGGATTTGTCCTGATTAAAAATGAGCAAACGAAGATAAACTTTGACGAAGTCACTTTTGATTATGTCAAAAAAGGTGAAAAGTATTATGAACTTTGATCGCGATACGTACTTTAACTTTGAAATGGTCGTCCATGTGATAGAGGTCTTTGTTGTCTTTATTATTGGTTACACTGTTTATTTAACAAAAAAGTTTAAGAAAGATGAAGATAAACGTCGAACCAAAAAGCAATTACCTAGCGAGTAACCCGATTTATTTCACCATAACAAAGTCTTCAGGAAAACCTAAGGCTGAAGTTGTGGGAATGGGTGATATTCCAGTTGAGCTTAAAAGCTCAGGAGAATATGTGAGTTTTGTCTGGTTTCAAAGAGAGGGTGACTATAAAGTCCGTATTTCTGATACTTCGACAACTCAAAGCTTTGAACTCAAAGTGGCCCCTGCACCAGAAGTGTCATTTAGTTTAGAGTTTGGCGTTTTTATGGCACTTTTTAGTGTTTGCTTTATAGGAGTTTTATTATGGAACAAGAAAATGAAATCCAAGCAGCTCTTAGAGCAGAAGCTCGAAAAGATCGGCTCTTAGGACAAATTTATTTTGTTGTCTTTGTGATTCTGATTCTCGGTGGAGTCATTACGAAAAGAGTTTTTGGACATCCTGAATTCATGATGGCCTGGCACATTCCTGGAGCCGTTTTTTTGGTACTCTCTGGGATGAAAATCTCAAAGAGTAAAGTGGCTTACTATCAACGTGAGTCAAAAATTATGAATAAGTATTAGAATTCACATTAAATGTCGCACCTAGTCTCCCAAAGCCTTCTTTGCATATGATAAAAATCTTCATATGAATTATGAAGAACAAAGTTTATATGATTTAGTGGTTGTTGGTGCTGGCCCTGCTGGTATATCTCTTGCGGTTGAGGCCAAGAGTTCTGGAATTGATCCTGAAAAAGTGATTATTCTTGAGAAGTTCGAAAGCCATTCTTGGTCCATTCGAAAGTTTTATCCCGATGATAAACTTGTTACTGCTAACTACAAAGGACAGGACGCTAAATGTGAAGGTTCTCTGTGCTTAGTCGATTCCTCTAAAGATGGGACTCTTAATTATCTTGATCAAGCAATTTCTGATCACAGTCTCAACGTTCGTTATAATCAAAATGTCGATGAGATAAAAAAATTAAATTCTGGGTATTATGTTGTTTGCTCCGGAAAAGAATGTTTTGTCACAAAAGTGATTGCTCTTGCCATTGGGGTTCTTGGAAAACCAAACAGGCCAAGCTATCCGATACCGAATGATATAAGCTCAAAAGTAAGCTTTGATGTGACCTCAAAGTTTTACTCCAATAAGAAAATTCTTGTTGTTGGTGGGGGAGATTCTGCCAGTGAATATTGTCAGTTCTTAGCTGAAAGAGGGAATAAGGTCTCAATTTCTTATAGAAAAAAAGAATTTATCAGAATGAATGAGATCAACCGCAAGTCTATCGAAAAAATGATTAAGAAAGATAAAGTTTCAGGGCTTCTAGGAACTGACATCGAAAGACTTGAGAAATCTGAAACAGGCGGTGTTAATGTTATCTTCAATTCCAAAGAGACAAGATCATATGATGAGATTGTTTATGCTCTTGGGGGGTCATCGCCGAAAGACTTTCTTAAGGCCATTGGTATCAAAGTCAGCAAAGATGGTCCTGATATGACAAATGAGCTTGAATCTGAGCAGAGGCAGGGAATTTTTCTTGTGGGTGATATTTCTGCTGGTTCAAAAGGTGGAAGTATCAATGTCGCATTCAATACTGCTCATCAAGCGATGAAAGAATTTTGTCGAAGTTATCTTGATTGTTCAAAAAGTCTTTAAGCAACTTTTTTGATTGAGACTTTCTTTTCTTCTTTTAAACTATGACCATAGAGCTCAAGGGTTCTTTTGATGACTTGATCTTTTTGATACTTTTTTGAATAGAGCTCTTTTCCATTTTTCACAAGTCTTCTATAGAGAAGTTCATCTGAATGAATGCGATTCATATTTGAGGCGAGACCTTTAACGTTACCTGGTTCGGAAAGAAGTGTGGTTTCTCCAGGAATTCCAACGGCCGGAACTCCAGACTTTAGATTTGTGGTAAGCACTGGTTTTTGGCAGTACATCGCTTCAAGTTGCACCACTCCAAAATTTTCATTTGGAGAAATAGAAGGAAGGATGATGTACTGACTTGCATGATAAAGACTCACAAACTTTTCATTACTTTCAACTCTTCCTAGAATGTAGACTTTTCCTTCTAGGGAATTCTCACTAATAAGAGATTCTAATTTTATTCGAAGAGGGCCATCACCTACAATAACGATTTTATGGTTAATTTCTTTTGCTGCTTCGATAAGAATTTCAACACCTTTATAGCCAACAAGCCTGCCTACAAAAAGACCAAATGGGCCATATTCATTTTTTATCTCTGAAATTGTTTGAGAGTACTCTGGTTTGAGCTCGAAACTTGATTCTGGGATAAAGAAGGGAACAATATGACATTTGTTCTCAAACTTTGGAAGAGAGTTTGAATAGGTAATATGATTAGTCGTTGGGACAAAGATAGACTCAACAGTCTTTAAAAACTTCTTATAAAACGGAAGATAAAATACCTTTAAGAGTTTCTGTCTTACGATATCACTATGGTGAGTGAGGACGACATTCTTATGCTTTTTAAGAAAAAGCATAGAGAAAAACTCAACGAAGGGGTTGGGGGAATGGATATGAATTACATCATACTTATGCCTCCACCTCAGAAGGAATAGAGGGATAAGTAATGAAAGTGGCTGAGAAAATAATGTGAAGAGTGTAGGGCTTCTAAAAACCTTTACTCCGTTAATAATATCAGTCTCAAAACGGCATTTCGTATTAGAGCACAAGACAGTGACATCAATATCTTCTTTTACGAGCTCTTCACAAGAGTTTTTGATTACGGATTCGATTCCGCCCTTAAAAGGATGATAGAATTTTCCAACATGCAGGACTTTCATATGCCATTCTTGTCGGTCATTAAAGAGATCTTTAAACAGAAAAATGAACTTTAAACCTGATCGAATTCAGCCGGAATATATCTCCATCGAGTCTAAGCGCTTTAATTTGGGTAGTTGATAACGTCGATAACTTATGTGACGTGTACAATTTTGGTAAATAGTTAATGAGTATTAAGAAAAAACAAAAGCCAGTTCAAGTTGAAGGCAAAAAGCTCAAAGAAGTGAGTGAAGGGAAACCTTCATCTGAAAAGCGTACACTCAAAGAAGATCTTGAAAACAACCAATTCAACGTCACGTCTAAATATACACAAACAGATGCTTACCTAGAAAAGCCGAAGCCTGGCAAAAATAAGCCAAAACCCGTCGTAAAGGTCATTCGCAAGAATGATACTGAAGAAACCGTCAACCCGAAGAGCCTTAAAGAGATCATTCTTTCTTCGACCGACATTAAAAAAATCGTTATTGAAAGAGTGGATATTGAGGATGCTAAAAGAGTCTCTTTTCACTTTGATGATCCCGCTCTCAGAGACAAGAGTCAGAAGACTGTTATTAAAGGTGATGCTTTAAAGAAAATTATTAAGGAAAAAGCACCCAAGAAGATTCAAAAGGCAATGGAAGAAAATGAATCTCTTGAAAAGAGTGACAAGACTCCAGATCTTAGGCTTGTAAGTGAAAAAGAAGCAAATGCTCAGGAACTTCTTGATTTTGTAAAAAGAAGAAGTCTTGAGGAAGAAATATCTCAAAAAATACATGATCAGAAAAAACAAGAAGACAGAGCTCCTCTAAAGGCGAGTAAAGAAGAAGTTGATGACATTGAAGAGATGCTTAACGAGAAGCCTCGTCCGGACTCAGGGGTAAAGTTTAATTTCAATCATGATGAAGAAGACTTCTTAGATGTTAATGAAGATGGGCCAATATCTTATGATAAAGATTATTATCAAGAAATTAAAGAAGCCAATAAGAATGCTTCAGATACTGAACTTCCCGTATTAAAGACGATTAAATATAAGGCCCAGATTCTCTCTAAGAAACCTAATAAAGAACATAATGGGTTTTATTATCGCGCCAAAGACCATGTTGAACTCTTTAAGGTCGGAACATCTTTTCTTGAAGACTTTCAACTGGGAGCAAAGTTTTTTGGCTTTGCCAGTGATGGCCTGCATGAAGAGAACCAAAGAACCGTTTTTGGGGTTTGTAGTTATTTTAATTATCACACTGATGTAAAAACTCTTATTATTTCTAACAATCATGAGAAGTCTTTTCTAAAGAGCTATCTAGGAGTAGGAGAGGTTCGCCCAGTTGAGATTATGGAAGAGAAGATCTTCTACAATGTTCTCTTCCATAAGGGATTTGATATTTTAACAAGCCGTGAGCTTCGAAATGTTTTTAATCTTTTGAATCAATTAGATTATGAGGAGTGGTTAAAAGAGATCTCAGAAGTCTATGACTTAATTTTATGGGACTTGCCCGAGGTTGAGACTATGGATTCTTGTCGAGAGATTTATTTTCCACTGACTCGAATGGTTGATAGTGTTTCTGTTATTGCATCCCAGAAACAGTCTAGGATTTCGGAAGTCGAAGATCTTCTTCGTTATTTTCATAAATACCAAGTTCAGATTAAAGGTCTTATGTTTTCTAAGGCAGAACCTAAAAAACGAAAGAGAAAGGAACTGTTTAAGAGAAATAAAAAGAAAAGGAAGGCATCGTGAGTGACGATTCTAATGCTGCCCGAAAAAAGAACTTTCTTCATGAAGTGCCTCAAATTGATGAGGTCCAAGATAATGAGAAATCAACGAAGAAGAAAAGTAATAAGTTTTTCTACAAAGTTCGAAACCATCATGAGCTTTTTAAAATTGGAGTAAGCTTCTTTAAAGATTATCAGATGGGGGTGAAGTCCTTTGCGATATCTTCAACGGGATATCCTCAATCTCAACAGAATAGTATTTTAGGACTTGCTAGTTTCTTTGATCATAAATCCGATGCAAGAATTGGAATTATCTCAGACAGTATTGATGAAGGTGTTTTTCAAAAGGTCGTTAAAAAGTCTTCCGAAAGTCAGCTGCTACTTTCAAATAATGTTCCTTTTCAGACTCATACTTTTCATCAGCATTTCGATTTCTTAAACCTTGATAAGATTTTAGATCTTGTTCAGGACGAAGAGATTGCTGGATACGATGAAATTATTGATGAGATGTTTGACTATTATGATGTGGTATTTTGGGATGTTCCTGATCTTCTGAAGATTAAAAATGATTCAGAAAGGTATTTCCCTTTTATTATGAAGGTTGACTCCCTTTCAATTATTGCGGCAATGGCCATAAGTAACTCAAAAGACATTGATAAAATTGTTCAGTTTTTTCAAGGCTACGGAATTAGCCTTAAAGGCCTACTATTTGACTCGCCTACTGAGAATCAAAGTAAAAAAGAGACGAAAGTAACCGAAAAGAAAATAAAGAGCTTGTGGAGAATACTCAGTTGAAAAAGTTTGGAATACTTTTACATGAAACTTTAATTGTGAACTTTCCGTATTTATGGAAACTCATAAAGAGGTATAAGTTTGTTTCGGTGATTCTTCCACTACTTATTTGTTCGTTTTGTGCTCATATCTACTTCAAACAAAAAGATTTCTTTCTTGTGAAATTAGGATTCCAAAACTTATCAAGTGGTGCAGCCGCTTCTCCTGCTTCTTCACTTATGGCCGCTTTTGGAGAACAAACTTCAGGACTAAAGTCACAAGAGGTTGTGGCCTTAAGCCGCAAGGTTGATTTTATAAGAGAGATTGCGACAAAAGTTATTGAACAACCAAACTTTGAGAAGTTTAGGCTCAACCATTTGCTTTCCGAGAATCTCTACACTGGTGAGCATGTTAAAGAATATTGTAAAAATGATAAGCATTGTATGACGATGAAGGTTGCGGAAGTTATTCCAAGCTATTTTAGTGTCATTGCTGATAAGTCTGTTTCTTCACAGTTTTACATTTATATACGACATGACCATAAGGAAACAGCTCTTAAAATGATTGATCTTATTTCAAAAGAGCTAGTTGATCAAAGAGTCAGAACCTTGAGGTCTCATCTCAAACAACAATTAAAAATGTCAGATGACTTGATTTCAAATAAAAAGAAAGAGCTTGAGAATGAAAAGGTGTTTGAGGTTCTTGATAGAATTAAGCAAAATGAAATAGAGTTAAACTCTGTGACCTCTCAGCTTGATCAATACCAAAAAGCCTATCTAACAATTCAAAACAGATTAGCTCAAGCTTCAACGGTTCTAAATGAAACGAAAGAAACATTGTCAAAGAAAGTGAATCTTAAGAAATTGGGAATTAGCAAAAAAGCCAAGCAATTAAAAAAGAAAATTGACAAATTAAGAGAAGACATTACAAGTCTTGAGCTTGCCAATTCTTCATTTTCAACTAAAGACAGTGATATTGTTGATCGTCTCCGTGAAGACTTAAAGGTCAAAGAAAGAGAATACAAAAAGCTTATAGGATCAAGTCGAGGAGTAAGCAGTTTAGACTCTCTCATCGAGAAAAAAGACCGAGCAAGTAGTTTTAGTCAGTTTGATGTGAATGTCTTGAAGGCCCAGTTTAAAAAACTTAAGAAGAAGTATGAGGAGCTACTTTCTCAAAAAGAAAACCTTGTCGATGAGAAGACCAAGCTTGAAGTTCGTTACGAATCAGTTAAGCCTACAATCGAATATTTTAAGCTTTTAAAAGAAAAGCATGTTAAATTAGAACTTGCAGAGTCTACAGTAGTTTCAGATTTTGACTTTGATGACAATATTACTGAAATTAGGCAGTATAAAAAGATCTCTCATAGTAAGATGATTTTAGCAGCCTTTTCAGCATCATTCTTTCTCATTATTTTCACTGTTATCGTGATCTATCTCCTCGATGATCGAGTTTTTGATGAAGAAGAGCTCAAGAATAGCTTTGAGGGGGTTGAAATCATCGGAAACACTCCTGATTTTAACTAAGTCTTTTCATCTTTTATCTTCCCTTAAATGGCCGTCTTCATTAAAATGGTTCTATGCCTAAGTTTAAAATCGATGAAAGAAATTTTCTGATTATCTTTTACACCATTACAATTGCTCATTTGTTATTAAATCTTATGGCAAGTCCCGCTGTGACGTTTAGCTTTCTTGTCATTACTGGGATGACTCTTCTTGCTTCAATTGCCTTGTCTTGGGAAAGCTATTTATTTGCCATTATCATTTTTGGACTTTT
>JBMYPC010000006.1:0-43966 GCA_049599895.1 Bacteriovoracaceae bacterium
ACTGCCCACTGGGCACTTTTGCTACGAGTCGGTGCCACTGGCAACCATTGCCGCAGACCGGTCCTCGGCGATTCTCTGCGAAGTCGACGGAATCTACACAAAACTAAAATCAAAATGTGAGCTTGGTTTTTTCTCTGTGTTTCAAATGTGATATATGCAAGTTAAGAGGTTTAGGTGGATAATGCATCGTTAGGGATATTACGCTTATAAAAATGATAAGTTAGAAACAGTGTTAAATAAAATTATTGGGAGAAAAATAAAATGAAATTATTGTTAGGGCTGCTAGTAATGAGTTTGATAACAGGTTGTTCAAGTTTCTCAAGAGCAATGACAGATGAAAACAAAATGAAAATAAAAAGTGGAATGCAGTCAGATGAAATTGTAAAGATGTTCGGTAATCCTCACAAAATAAAGGATACAACTTGCGGGGGGGATAGACCTTGGAATTGTATAATCTGGTATTATGACGATGAATGGACAGATCACGAAGCGACTTTTTACTTTAGAGATGAGAGTGGAGTAAAAGTGTTAAATTCCTTTGATCTTGAATAGGCTGGGTGTCGAGAGTTTGAATTTCTCCATCTCCATCTCCATCTCCGTCACCGTAGAATCTATCTGTCTCCTTAATTTGTTGATTTTAAATGGTTTTGCTTATTGAGGGGATGCTTAAAGCCCTGAATGGTCATCTTTTTGCCTTGGTTGAGCGTAGTGTTATCCGAGAGGGGGAATTATTTGGGCCCTGGGCCATTTTCCTTGCCCCTAAATGTGGACAATCTCTTCCTTTTGTCGCATAAGTGATAGATTACTTTACATATATGCTAAATACGAAATTTTAAAGGTACAGAGTTATGTCAATTTTAAAGGCTGAAGATAAGAACAAATGGATTAGTTTCTTTCTCGTTGTAGTGAGCTCAATCTCTGCATTTGTCTTTATAAAGTTCTTTGAGCAGCTTTCTGAATGGTTTGATCTTGAAGCGAAAATCGGAAACTTTGAGATGTTATCTCAAGGACTCGGAATCGCTCTTGGCGCCGTGGTTTTCTTTGTTGTTCTTAAGAATAAGCAAGCGAGTGATTATTTAAACGAAGTCTATAATGAGCTAACTAAGGTTGTTTGGTCTGAGAAAGACACGGCTTTTAAGCTTACGATTGGGATTGTGATTGCTGTTGCTATCCTAAGTCTTATCTTTGTTGGTTTCGATGTAATGTTTCAAAAAGGTTTAGAGCTTATCTATTAGGATGAGTTCCTGGAGAATAAATAATGAGTGATGAAGTTCAAGAAAAAGCGACAGAAGAAGTAATCGAAGAAACAACTGAAGTTGCTGCTGAAGAGACAGCTTCTGAAGAAGTTGCCACTGAGACTGAAGCTCCTGCTGGAGAAGAAGAAGCTCAGGCGGAAGATCCTAACTTTAAGTGGTATATCGCTAAAACTTTAACGGGTCAGGAAAATAAAGTTTCTCGCGCTCTTAAAGAAAATATTGTGAATTACAAGCTTACTGAGTTCTTCCAAGATGTCCTCGTTCCTGAGGAAACAGTTGTGAGTCACGCAGGTGGCAAAAAGAGAACAATCAAGAAAAAGTTTTTTCCAGGCTACGTCTTGATTAAGATGATCATGAATGATAAAACCTGGCACCTTGTCAAAAATACGGACAAAATTACGGGTTTTGTTGGTGGGACGCCGGATAAACCAGCTCCTATAAGCGATGAAGAAGCCGCGTATATGACAAATCAGGCTGAGGATGGAGTTCAAAAACCTCGAACCAGCGTCAGTTTTGTTGAAGGTGACCAAGTTAAAGTTATCGAAGGTCCGTTTGCTTCATTTGTGGGAACAGTTGAAGCGGTTAGTGATAAAGGTAAAGTTAAGGTTAACGTCTCGATTTTTGGTAGACCGACACCTGTTGAATTAGATTTTTCTCAAGTTGAAAAAGTCTCTTAGCCCAAGGGTTAAGAAGATCGTTGATATTTTAGGAGATCGCTATGGCGAAAAAAGTTAGTGGATTTATTAAGTTGCAGATTGCTGGTGGTAAAGCGAACCCATCTCCCCCAATTGGTCCAGCTCTTGGTCAAAAGGGTGTTAATATCATGGAGTTTTGTAAAGCTTTCAATGCCAAAACTCAAAAAGATGCAGGTGTTATGCTTCCAACGATCATTACTGTTTATTCAGACAGATCGTTTTCTTTCGTAACAAAGACACCTCCGGCGTCTTATCTATTAAAAACAAAATTAAAGCTTAAGTCAGGGGCTAATAAGCCTGGTCATGAAGTTGCTGGAACAGTTTCTCAGAACATTGTTGATGAGATTGTTGAGCAAAAGAAGCCAGACCTAACTGCTGCTGGTTTAGAAGCTGGACGAAGAACTATTGAAGGGTCAATCCGTTCAATGGGACTTAAATTAGACTATTAGAAAACCAAAGGTTTTCTGCGTCGCAGACGGCTAGTAAGCCTCAGCGCGCGGTGATAAAAAAACAAAACCTGGCATAAGGCCAGTAAACATTTAAAACAACTGTGGGAGACTGGACTTCGTGAGCCAGTCGCTTGGACCGGAGGAATCATGAAAAAACAATCTAAGAAGTTCTTAGAAGCTCAGAAACAAGTCGATTCAGACAAAACTTACAACCTAGATGAAGGTATTGCACTTACAAAGAAAGTTGCTTTTGCAAAATTCGATGAAACTGTTGATCTTGCTTTTAGACTAGGTGTTGATCCAAGACATGCTGATCAAATGATTAGAGGGGCGATTGCTCTTCCTGCTGGTACAGGAAAAACTGTACGAGTTTGTGTCATCACTTCTGGAGACAAAATTAAAGCCGCTGAAGAAGCAGGGGCTGATTTTGTTGGTTCAGATGATCTTGTGACTAAGATCCAAGGTGGATGGCTTGATTTTGACAGAATGATCGCATCTCCAGAAATGATGGGGAAACTTGGTCGTATCGGTCGTATTCTAGGGCCTAGAGGACTTATGCCTAACCCAAAACTTGGAACTGTTACTCCTGACGTTGCTAAAGCTGTTCAAGAGCAAAAAGCAGGTAAGGTCGAGTACAGAACTGAGAAAAACGGGATCATTCACGTTCCAGTTGGAAAGAAATCATTTTCTGAAGACCAACTTAAGCAAAACATTACAGCTATGATCGCTGCCATCATGAAGGCGAAGCCTGTTAGTGCAAAAGGGACGTACCTTAAGTCATTAACTGTAAGTACAACAATGGGGCCAGGTATCAGTCTTGATACTCTTGAAGCTTCAGGAATTGGCGCGTAGAAATTTTATCAATTTGAAGGGGTTGAAGAAAGCCGGTTGCTATATAAAAGACATAAGTTGCTTAAAAATAGGAGATCCTAGGCAAAAGTGAAAGAGCGCGGAGACATACGAATGTATGTCGCACAAGCGAGAGAACTTTTAACGACGGAGATTCATTTTTAAGAAAGTTATAGCTAGAAATCCTGCCGAAGCTCCCCTCTTAATAACATAATTAGGAGGTAACCTATGTTAAATCGTGAACAAAAAGCGAAGGTTATCGAAGGACTTAAAGCAGACATTGAAAACGCAAGAGGGATCTTCTTAACGAACCTTATTGGCGTTAAATCAAATGATTCTGTAGCGATCAGAAAAAGTGTTCGTGACGTTGACGGAAAAATGGTCATCACGAGGAATACTCTTTTTCAGAAAGCTTCAGAAGGAACTGCTGCTGAAGGTCTTTTGAAAGGTCTTAAGGGGCCACATGCCGTAGCATTCGCTTTTGAAGATGCAGCTGGTGTCGCTAAATGCTTAAAAGACGCTGGTGAAGACTTCGAACTCGTCGACCTTAAGGGTGGTATTCTTAACGGTGACGAACTAACTAAAGAGCAACTTGTTCAACTTGCGAACTTACCGTCTCGTGATCAAATGCTTGGAACTCTTCTTGCAACTTTCAATGCACCTATTAGTGCACTAGCAAGAGTACTTTTTGCAATTCAAGAGCAAAAAGAAAGTGGAGCGGAGCCTGCGCCAGCTGAAGCGGCTGCAGAAGAAGCACCTGCAAGTGAAGAATAGAGAAAACAGTTTAAACAATTTATTTTTATTTAGGAGAATACAATGAGTACACAAATTACAAATGATCAATTAATCGACCACATCTCTGGTATGTCAGTTCTTGAAGTTGCTGAGCTTGTTAAGCAACTTGAAGAGAAGTTTGGTGTTTCTGCAGCACCTGTTGCTGTTGCTGGTGGAGCTGCTGGTGGAGCTGCTGCTGAAGAGAAAACTGAATTTGACGTTGTTCTTGCTGAAGCAGGTGCTAAGAAAATCAACGTTATTAAAGAAGTTAGAGCAATCACAGGTCTTGGTCTTAAAGAGGCAAAAGAACTTGTTGAGTCAGCACCTAAGCCAGTTAAAGAAGGTGTTGAGAAAGCTGAAGCGGAAGAGCTTAAGAAGAAGCTTGAAGCTGCAGGGGCTAAAGCCGAAATTAAATAGAAAAGTCTTCGCACTAAGACCCTGTGCGTATAAACGATTTTTCATAATGATCACGGGCACAAGATTTGATAACGCGGTGTCGCTAGCAAGTTTTGTGCCTAATTTTGTGAAAGGGCTTGACACTTAGTTGCCTTTTCATGTTTTTAGTAGGTTTACTAATTTATTAACTAGTTAATATGACGAACTCTTATTTTGGCCAAAAAGAGCACAATCTATTCGCGTCCTTTACTGGTGCATCCTGCACTAAGGAGACCCTATAATGACTGAGGTTTTTTCTCCCAACGAGTGGTATAGACGAAGTTTTGCTTCAAACCCTGAAGTTATCGATACTCCTTCTCTAATGAAGTTACAGATCGATTCTTATGAAGAGTTTCTGCAAAGAGACGTTCCACCTGCAAAAAGAAGAAATGTTGGATTACAAGCTGTCTTTAAGTCAGTTTTCCCGATTCACGACTTTAATAAAACAGTCTCTTTAGAGTTTGTTAGCTACGCACTTGAAGAGCCGAAGTACTCTGAAAAAGAATGTCGTCAAAGAGGTCTTTCTTATGAAGCTCCTCTTAAAGTTGTTGTTCGTCTTGTTTTCTACGAAGTGAACGTCGACAAAGAAGGTGAAGAGCAAAGAACAGTTTCAGCTATTAAAGAGCAGGAAGTTTACCTTGGTAACATTCCTCTGATGGCCGCAACAGGTTCATTTATTTATAACGGAACAGAAAGAGTTATCGTTTCTCAGCTTCACAGATCTCCAGGGATCATTTTTGAGCACGATAGCGGTAAGAAGCACTCTTCAGGGAAGCTTCTTTACTCAGCAAGAATCATTCCTCATAGAGGTTCTTGGCTAGACTTTGAATTTGATCACAAAAACGTTCTCTTTGCGAGAATTGATAGAAAGAGAAAACTTCACGCAACAGTCGTTCTTAAGGCGATGGGGTACTCAACAACAGATCTTCTTGATCTTTTCTATCACCATGAAACATTAACATTAAATAAAGACGGATCAATCAAGCGTAAGCTTGAACTTGATCTTTTAAACGGAACACGTTCAACAAGAGACGTTCTTAGCCCGAAAGATGCAAAAGTCATCGTTAAAAAAGGTAAGAAGTTCTCAAGACTTTCAATCAAAAAGCTTAAAGAAGCTGGTGTTACTGAGCTTGAAGCTGAGCTTGAAGACATTGTTGGAAAAGTTGTCGCTGAAGATATCTTTGACGAAAACACTGGTGAGGTTCTTTGCCTTGCTAACGAAGCATTAAGTGAAAGTAAAATTCAAGACCTTCTTGCTGCTGGTGTTACTGAAATCAAGGTTCTTTATATTGATATGATCAACTTTGGTGATCAAATCAGAAACACTCTTCTTCTTGATAAAACTGATTCAAGAGAAGATGGTCTTGTTAAAGTCTTTGAAAGACTAAGACCTGGAGAGCCGCCAACAGTTGAAGCAGCGGAACTTCTTTTCAACAACCTTTTCTTTTCTGAAGACAAGTATGACCTTTCTGCCGTTGGTAGAATGAAGGTTAACTATAAGTTTGGAATGGATGTTCCTGTTGAGAACACTGTTCTAACGAATGAAGACATTATTAAAACTGTTCAATACCTTGTTGATCTTAACAACGGTAAAGGTAAAGTTGATGATATCGACCACCTTGGTAACAGAAGAGTAAGAGCGGTTGGTGAACTTCTCGAGAACCAATTTAGAGTTGGTCTTGTGAGAATGGAAAGAGCTGTTAAAGAAAGAATGGCCATCCAAGAAATTGATACGATGATGCCTTATGACCTTGTTAACCAAAAGCCAGTTGCGGCAGCGGTTAAGGAGTTCTTTGGATCTTCTCAGCTTTCTCAATTTATGGACCAAACAAACCCACTTTCAGAAGTCACTCACAAAAGAAGACTTTCTGCTCTAGGACCAGGTGGTCTTACAAGAGAAAGAGCTGGTTTTGAGGTTCGTGACGTTCACTCAACTCACTATGGAAGAATGTGTCCGGTTGAGACTCCTGAAGGACCAAACATTGGTCTTATTACATCTCTTGCGACTTATGCTCGAGTTTCTGAATATGGATTCATTGAAACTCCTTATCAGGTTGTTAATGAAAGCAATGAAGTTGGTAAAGCACAGTACTTTTCTGCCTTTGAAGAAGAAGGAAAGGTTATTGCTCAGCTTGATAATAACTTTATTAAAGACGGAAAGATTGTAGGTGAACAAGTTCCTGCTCGTGCTGCTGGTGACTATACATTAGTTGAAGCGAGTGATGTTGAGCTTATGGACGTTTCTCCAACTCAGATGATTTCAATTGCAACATCTCTTATTCCTTTCCTTGAGCATGATGATGCCAACCGTGCTCTTATGGGATCGAACATGATGAGACAGGCTGTGCCTGTTGTGAAAACTGATGCTCCTATTGTTGGAACCGGAGTTGAAGCTATCGTTGCCAGAGACTCTGGGGCGATTCTTTTTGCGAAAAATTCTGGTCGAGTGATCTTCGTTGATTCAAACAGAATCGTTATCCAAAGAGATAAGTTTGAAGAAGGTGAGTCTGGGGTTGATGTTTACAAACTGATTAAATACCAAAGAACAAACCAAAATACCTGTAATAACCAAAGAGCTCTTGTAAAAGAGGGTGATAAGGTTAAAAAAGGTGAGGTTATTGGTGATGGTCCAGGGACTCACAATGGTGACCTTGCTCTTGGACAAAACGTTCTTGTGGCCTTCATGCCATGGGGTGGATTTAACTATGAGGATTCAATCCTTATTAACGAAAGTCTACTTCATAGAGATATCTTTACTTCTGTTCACATTGAAAGCTTTGAAGTTGAAGCCAGAGATACAAAACTTGGTAAAGAAGAAATCACTCGCGATATTCCAAACGTTTCTGAAGAAGCTCTTAAAGATCTTGATGAGGCGGGGATTGTTCGTGTTGGTGCGATCATTAAGCCTGGAGACATCCTTGTTGGTAAAATTACTCCAAAAGGTGAAACTCAACTTTCTCCTGAAGAAAAACTTCTTAAGGCGATCTTTGGTGATAAAGCTGGAGACGTTAAAGATACATCACTTAGAGTTTCTTCATCTGTGAGAGGAACTGTTATTGATGCGAAAGTTTACACTCGTGAAGGAGTTGAGCTTGATTCAAGATCAAAAGAGATTATTGATCACGAAACAACTCTTATCAGACGTGATGAAAGAATTGAGATTAAAGCGATTCAAACTTCAGCAATTATTAGAATTGCAGATATGCTTAAAGGCGCTCAAACAACTGATGCTCTTGTTTCAGAAGATGGGACAGAAGAGCTTCTTCCTAAAGGAACTGAGATTACTTCAGAGGTTCTAAGCGGGATTCCATTTGAGCTTATTGGTTACTTACCTCTTAAAGCAGAGCTTGAAGAGTCAATCTCTGAATACTTCGCTGATGTTCGAAACAGAGTTAATCGAGTTCGCACAAAAGCAAATGATGAGATTGCAAACCTTCATAGAGGTGATGAACTTCCTCCAGGTGTTATCAAAAAAGTTACTGTCTACGTTGCGATTAAAAGAAAGCTTCAGCCGGGTGATAAGATGGCCGGGCGTCACGGTAACAAAGGTGTTATTTCAAATGTTCTTCCTCAGGAAGACATGCCATACCTTGCCAACGGTACTCCGGTTGAGATCGTTCTTAACCCATTAGGTGTTCCGTCTCGTATGAACATCGGTCAGCTTCTTGAGCTCCATCTTGGATGGGCCGGACGTGGACTTGGTGAAAAGTTCCAGGCTCTTCTTGAAGAGCAACGTGAAATGCACGAGCTTAAAGATTATATCGACAAGATCTATCAAGATGAGAAAGTAACAGCTTGGCTTAAGAAAGCTTCTGATAAGCAAGTAAGAGCGGTTGCTAAAAAACTTTCAACAGGTGTTCGTTTTGCAACAACTGTTTTTGATGGAGCGAAAGAGCAAAACATTAGAGAGATGCTTGGACTTGCTGAATTTGAAGAGCATGGAAAAACAACTCTTTTCAACGGTCTTACCGGAGACGCTTTTGCGGAAGAAGTTACTGTTGGTGTGATGTATATGCTGAAACTTCACCACCTTGTTGATGAGAAGATTCACGCTAGATCGACTGGTCCATACTCACTTGTGACTCAACAGCCACTTGGTGGTAAGGCACAGTTTGGTGGTCAGAGACTTGGGGAAATGGAAGTTTGGGCACTTGAAGCTTATGGTGCGGCTTACACACTCCAAGAGTTCTTAACTGTTAAATCTGATGACGTTATTGGACGTACAAGAATGTATGAATCAATCGTTAAAGGTGAGCAAGTTCTTGAACCTGGTCTTCCAGAGTCATTTAACGTTCTTATCAGAGAGCTTCAGGCCCTTTGTCTTGACGTTAAACTTGAAGAGTCTAGTGAAGAAGAATCAGTAACAATTTTATAATATTTGAATGACATATTGGCTTTGAGTTATTCAAAGAAGGGATAAAACAACATGAAAGACTTATTAAACTTTTTCGACAAACCAAAAGATCCGATTAGTGTTGATGCTGTTTCAATTAAGATGGCATCTCCCGACACAATTCGTGAATGGTCTTTTGGAGAAGTTCGTAAGCCAGAGACAATCAACTACAGGACATTTAAGCCTGAAAGAGATGGTCTATTCTGTGCAAAGATTTTTGGACCAATCAAAGACTACGAATGTATCTGTGGAAAATATAAAAGAATGAAGCACAGAGGTGTGGTTTGTGAAAAGTGTGGTGTTGAAGTTACACTTTCAAAAGTCCGCCGTGAAAGATGTGGACACATCGAGCTTTCAACTCCTGTTGCTCACATTTGGTTTTTAAGATCTCTTCCTTCAAGACTTGGAGCTCTTTTAAATCTTTCTCTAAAAGAACTTGAAAAGGTTCTTTACTATGAAGCTCATATCGTAACTGACTCAGCAACTGCCGATGTTGAAGGTGGTCTTGAAGTTGGTCGAGTTATTACTGAGCAACAATACCAAGAGCTTAAAGAGCAAGGTGTTGATTTCGAAGCTGGAATGGGTGGAGAAATTGTTAAAGACATGCTTAGAAAAATTGATCTTGAGCTTGAAGTTAAAGAGATCAGAAAAGGTCTTCGAAATGCAACAACTGAAATGGCGAAAACAAAATTTGTTAAGCGTTTAAAAGTTGTTGAATCGATTCTTAAGTCAGACAACAAACCTGAGTGGTTCATGATGGATGTTATTCCTGTGCTTCCACCAGATCTTAGACCTCTTGTTCCTCTTGAGGCGGGAAGATTTGCAACATCTGATCTTAACGATCTTTACAGACGTGTTATCAACAGAAACAACCGTCTTATGAGACTTAAAGAGCTTAACGCTCCAGAGATCATCATTAGAAACGAAAAGAGAATGCTTCAAGAAGCAGTTGATGCTCTTTTTGATAACGGAAGAAGAGGGAAGGTCTTCACAGGGGCTAATAAAAGACCTCTTAGATCACTTTCAGATATGCTTAAAGGTAAGCAAGGTCGTTTTAGACAAAACCTTCTTGGTAAACGTGTCGACTACTCTGGTCGTTCGGTTATCGTTGTTGGTCCAAGTCTTAGACTTCACCAATGTGGTCTTCCAAAGCTTATGGCGCTTGAGCTTTTCAAGCCATTTATCTACAACAAACTCATTGAAAAAGGTCACTGTACAACTATTAAAGTGGCCAAACGAATGGTTGACAGCCAAAAGCAAGAGGTTTGGGACATTCTTGAAGAAGTTGTTATGGAACATCCGGTTCTTCTTAACCGTGCTCCAACTCTTCACAGGCTTGGTATCCAAGGTTTCGAACCAGTTCTTATTGAAGGTAAAGCGATTCAGCTTCACCCACTTGTTTGTACGGCTTTCAACGCTGACTTTGACGGTGACCAGATGGCGGTTCACGTTCCTCTTTCACTTGAAGCTCAGGTAGAGTGTCGAGTTCTTGCGATGTCGACAAACAATATCCTTTCTCCAAAAGATGGAACGCCAATTATCGTTCCTACTCAGGATATCGTTCTTGGTCTTTACTACATGACAAGAATTCGTCCATACGCTCGTGGATACGGGAAAACTTTTGCTTCAAAAGAAGAAGCTCAATTTGCTTACTTTACAGGTAACCTTCACCTTCAGGCTCCAATCAATGTTCGAGTTAGCGGTGAAATGCTTGAAACAACTGTTGGGCGAACATTTGTATTTGACGTAATCCCTGATTGTTTAGAGTACTCAGATATCAACAAGATTTTAGATAAAAAAGCTCTTGGGAAACTTATTGATAAGGCCTACAGAGTTGGAACAGAGAAAGACACTGTTCTTCTTGCTGATGCGATCATGAGACTTGGTTATGAGAATGCAACAAAAGCAGGTATCTCAATTAACATTAACGATATGACGATTCCTTCTGAGAAGGTTGATATCCTTGCTGAAGCTTATAAAGAAGTTTCAGGAATCACTGAAGAATATAACGAAGGTTCTATTACTAACGGTGAAAGATACAACAAGATCGTTGACGTCTGGGCCCAAACTAATGAGCAGCTAACAAAAGTCATGCTTGAGAAAATCTCAACTGATACATTTGTTTCTGAAGATGGAAGTGAAGAAGATAAAGCTCCTTCATTTAACTCTCTTTATATGATGGCTGACTCAGGAGCGAGGGGTTCTACAACTCAGATGAGACAGCTTGCGGCCATGCGTGGTCTTATGGCGAAACCATCTGGTGAAATTATTGAAACTCCAATTACTTCAAACTTCCGTGAAGGTCTAACGGTTCTTCAGTACTTTGCTTCTACTCACGGTGCACGTAAAGGTCTCGCCGATACGGCCCTTAAGACTGCAAACTCTGGTTATCTAACCCGTCGTCTTGTTGACGTTGCCCAAGATGGTATTATCAGAAACACTGACTGTGGGTCTCAAGACGGAGTTATCCTAACTTCAAGAATTGAAGCTGGTGAAGTTGTTGAGGACGTCATCGAAAGAGCGATGGGACGAGTTCTTTCAACTCCAATTGTTGATGACACTGGAGCAGAGATCTTCCCAAGAAATTATCTTCTTACTGAAAAAGATGTTCCAAAGCTTAAAGAGCACGAAGTTGACCAGATCAAAGTAAGATCAGTTCTTACTTGTGATGAGAAGTTTGGTTTCTGTGCACATTGTTTTGGACGTGACCTTGCTCGTGGAACAATGGTGAGTATTGGTGAAACTGTTGGTGTTATTGCTGCTCAGTCAATTGGTGAGCCGGGTACACAGCTTACCATGCGTACTTTCCACGTTGGTGGTACTGCAACTGCCGGTGCACAGGTTAATAAAACAGAAGTTAAAACAGCTGGTACGGTTGTTTATGACAACGTTAAAACAGCAAAAACTGATGACGGAACAATTATCATTCTTAACAAGACTGGTGAGCTTTTAATTAAAGAC
Source organism: Bacteriovoracaceae bacterium (assembly GCA_049599895.1). Taxonomy (GTDB): domain Bacteria; phylum Bdellovibrionota; class Bacteriovoracia; order Bacteriovoracales; family Bacteriovoracaceae; genus JBMYPC01. Next base: position 11,813 of record JBMYPC010000006.1, read on the forward strand.
GCAAGAGGGGTTGAGAAAGAAAGATATCCTGCTCAATACGGTGCCACGATTTTCTTCGAAGAAGGAAAAGAAGTTCAAGTTGGTGACAGGCTAATTGAATGGGACCCGTTTGCGATTCCACTTCTTACTGAAGTTTCAGGGCGTGTAAAGTACGAAGACCTTGTTGTTGGTGCAACTGTTGCTGAGCAAATTGATGCTGTGACAGGTCTGACGACAAGAGTTGTTATTGACTCTAAAGATCCTTCACTTCAGCCAAGAATTGCGGTTGTTGACGATGAGGGGAACCCTGTTCTTGTTCCAGGGACCAAAAGACATGCGGTTTACCGAGTTCAAGTTGGCGCCAACATCATGGTTCAAGATGGTGATGAGACTAAAGTTGGTAGCGTTCTTTCTAAAATGTCACGTGAAACAACGAAGACAAAAGATATTACCGGTGGTCTTCCAAGGGTTGCAGAACTTTTTGAAGCGAGAAAGCCAGCTAATGCTGCGCAGATTTCTGATATCTCTGGAACAATTGAATTTGGCCCAGAGCTTAGAGGTTCGAGAAAGATTCTCGTAAGACCTGATGACGGTGGAGATCCTGTAACTTACTCAGTTCCAAAAGGTCGCTACGTGATCGTTAACGAAGGTGACTATATTAGATCTGGTGAGCCTATTATGGATGGGCCGTCTAATCCACACGATATCCTTAGAGTTAAAGGGATTAAAGCTCTTGCTCGCTACATTATTGATGAGATCCAAGAAGTTTATAGGCTTCAAGGGGTTAAGATCGATGATAAGCACATCGAGGTTATCGTTAGCCAAATGCTTAAGAAAATGGAAATCACTGATGCAGGTGATTCAAGCTTTGTTGTTGGTGAAACAGTCACTAAGCTTGAGTTCCTTGAAGAAAATGCAAGACTTAAAGAGCAAGATTACGAACTTGCTCAAGGTCGCCCAGTTCTTCTAGGGATCACAAAAGCATCTCTTTCTACGGATTCATTTATCTCTGCAGCTTCTTTCCAAGAGACGACTAAGGTTCTTACCCAGGCGACTCTCGAAGGTAAGAAGGACATGCTAAGAGGTCTTAAAGAAAACGTAATTATGGGAAGACTGATTCCAGCGGGAACAGGGATTTCTAAATACCGTGATTTTGACGCAGTTGTAGAAGACGATACAGTTGTCACTGCAGAAGATGACGGAATTAGCTTAAACTTTTAACTCTAAGTAGTTAAAAATATGGCCCTTGCCTGAAAATGGCCCAGGGCCAAAAAATTTGTTCCAAAGTGTTGCTATAGGCCTTATCCCTGTGTTACATGATTGGAACCTTTATTAGTAGATGTTGTTAAGGGACTTTGCAGGTTTAGGCTGCAAAGGATAATTGAGGAGCTGTTATGCCTACGATCAATCAACTTATTCGCAAAGGTCGAGTTGATAAATTTGAAAAAACCAAGTCTCCAGCGCTTAAAGCGTGTCCTCAAAGACGTGGAGTTTGTACTCGTGTTTATACCACGACACCAAAAAAGCCTAACTCGGCAATGAGAAAGGTTTGTCGTGTGAGATTAACAAGTGGATTTGAAGTTACATCATATATTGGTGGTGAAGGTCACAACCTTCAAGAACACTCTATTGTTCTTATTAGAGGGGGAAGGGTAAAAGACCTTCCAGGTGTTCGTTACCATACTATCCGTGGTGCCCTTGATACTACTGGTGTTGAGAAAAGACGTCAGAGACGTTCTAAATATGGTGCTAAGAGACCTAAGAAATAACCCGAGGGGTTATTTCGCGTCGCAGACGACTAGGAAGCGTTAGCGCTCGGTCGCATAAGGTAAAACAAAAGTTAAAGCAGAATTCGAAATAAAGAAAAAGCTGGAGTTAAAAAGATATGAGCCGTAAACACAGAGCTACCCCAAGACAAGTCCTTCCAGATCCAATCTATCAGGACGTTGTTGTGACAAAATTTGTTAACGCCCTTATGAAAGGCGGAGAAAAAGCTGTTGCTGAAAGAATCTTCTACGGAGCTTTAAAGCAACTTGAAGGCAAGACAGGTGAAGAGCCACTAAAGACATTTAAGAAAGCTCTTTCAAATGTAAAGCCAGCTGTTGAAGTTAAATCAAGAAGAATCGGTGGGGCGACTTACCAGATTCCAGTTGAAGTAAGACCAGCAAGACGTCAATCACTAGCGATTAGATGGCTACGTGACTACGCAAGATCAAGAAATGGAAAGACTATGATTGATAAGCTTTCTGATGAGCTTTTTGATGCTGCTAACAATCGCGGTGGAGCGGTTAAGAAAAGAGAAGACGTTTATAAAATGGCAGAAGCTAACAAGGCATTTGCTCACCTTAAGTGGTGATTTAGCGTTTTAGCTTTTACAAAAAAACAAAAAATCGTTTATAAAAGAAAGGGCTCTATTGGAGCCCTTTTTTATTTTAAAAAGAGTTCAAGTTTAGGAGTGCAGTCCCATGGCCGACTTAAGTAAAATCCGAAATATCGGAATTATGGCCCACATTGATGCTGGTAAAACCACAACCACTGAAAGAATCCTTTATTACACTGGAAAAAGTCATAAGATCGGAGAAGTTCATGATGGTGCAGCCACTATGGACTGGATGGTTCAGGAGCAAGAAAGAGGAATCACGATTACTTCTGCCGCAACGACTTGTCCTTGGGATGGGCACGAGATCAATATTATCGATACTCCTGGCCACGTTGATTTCACAATTGAAGTCGAAAGAGCGTTAAGAGTTCTTGATGGCGCTATTGGTGTTTTTGATGCGGTTTCTGGTGTTGAGCCTCAGTCGGAAACAGTTTGGGGCCAGGCCGATAAATACAAGGTTCCAAGAGTTGCTTTCGTAAATAAAATGGATCGTGTTGGAGCTGATTTTTTCAATTGTATTGAAGAGATTGGTTCTAAGCTTGGAAAGCAGGCTACTGCGATTCAACTTCCTATTGGTGCCGAAGATGAGCATCAGGGGGTTGTCGATCTTGTTGAAATGAAAGCCTACGTTTTCGGTGACGAAGAGCTTGGTAAAAATGTTTCAGCTGAAGAGATTCCAGCTGACATGAAAGATGAAGCAGAAGAATATCGAGAAAAGCTTATTGAATCTCTTGCAGATTACGATGATGAGCTTGCAGAGAAATATCTTGGTGGTGAAGAGTTATCGGTAGATGAAATTAAAGCCGCCATTAGAAAGTCTGTTATTGAGCATGATTTCATTCCGGTTCTTTGTGGAAGTGCCTTTAAGAATAAAGGGGTCCAGCCTCTTTTAGATGCTGTTAATGCTTATCTTCCTTCACCTCTTGATCGAGGGGAAGTAAAGGGTGTTAACCCAAAAAAGACGGAAAAAGAAGAGGTGAGAAAGCCTGATCCTGAGGATGCCTTCTCTGGAATTATTTTTAAAATTGCGACGGATCCGTTTGTTGGAACATTAAGTTTTTTAAGAATCTATTCAGGGACTCTTAAAACTGGTCAGCAAGTGTTTAACCCTCATAAAAAGAAAAAAGAACGTGTTCATAAAATTCTGAGAATGCACTCAAATAAACGAGAAGAAGTTGCCGAAGCAAAAGCGGGTGACATTGTTTCAATTACTGGGCCAAAAGATCTGGTAACTGGGGAAACCATCTGTATAGAGCACAGACCTGTTGTTTATGATCTTATGAATTTCCCTGAAACGGTGATTTCTGTTGCAATTGAACCTAAAACAAGTGCAGATGAAAAGAAAATGATGGAGAGTCTAAAGCAACTTAAGGTTGAAGACCCTTCATTTGGTTTTACTCATAATGCTGAAACCGGGCAGCTCCTGATTAATGGAATGGGTGAGCTTCACCTTGAAATTATTGCTGATCGACTTGAGCGTGAATTCAAAGTCGGTGTTCGAGTAGGTAAGCCACAAGTGAGTTACAGAGAAAGTATTCAAGATGTGGCGACAGTAGAAAAAGAATTTGTGAAAGAAGCAGGAGAAAAAGTTCAGTTTGGTAAGGTGACAATTAAAGTTGAGCCAGCTGATTTTCAAGCTGGTGTTGATTTTGAAACGAAACTTACGAAAAGAGATCTGCCTGAAGATTATATTTCTGCAGTTAATGACAGTATTAACAACACTGCCCCAGGTGGTGCTTTAGCGGGATATCCTTTTATTAATATTAAGGCGACTCTAGAGTCTGCAGAATATCGAGAAGAAGAGTCTGCTGAAATTGCCTATACGATAGCTGCCTCGCAGGCATTTTCGGATGCTTGTCGAAAAGCAGGTCTTAGTCTTCTTGAGCCCGTTATGGAGATTGAGATTGTGACTCCGTCTGATTACACTGGGGATATTATTTCTGATATCAATATGAAAAAGGGAAAAATTCAGTCCATGGACTCTAAAGGGGCAAAAGAAGTGATTAAAGCTGATGTGCCTCTTCGAAATATGTTCGGATATAGTACAGATTTAAGATCTAAATCCCAAGGTCGAGCAAGTTTCACCATGACCTTTAAAAATTACAAAACCCTTTCTCACGACGAAGCGAAAAGTATTCTCGAGGCTAAAGGAATCTATATTTAATCCAAGAATATAATGAAAAACTTTCAGACACTCGATCTGCAATAGCCATTTAGTCTGGGGGGAGGCTATGCTTTTGCCATTATTCGCTTTCATTTCATAGGGGGATAAAATGAAAAAAACTCTTTTAGCACTTTCTATGTTTGCAGGTTTTTCTTTAGCCGTTCAAGCTCTGTCAACAGTTGATCTTACAGGCCTTATTTCAAATAACTCATCAGAGCGGACTTTGAGTGTGAAAAGAACTTATCTTAAGTCTTTTATGAAGGAAATTAATAAGGATTATAAAGCCGGTAAGGATATTTATTTCTATGATGATGAGGGGTATAAAAGATCTTTTGGTTTAAATGACGACTCAGTTTCTCAGTATGTTGATGATAGTGGTGAGGGGGCTGATGTGTTTTATGACTGCGCCGTTCCCGAAGAAGAGATTAGCTATTACATGGCCTATCAGGAAGGTGGAAGTCTTTGGTGGAATAAAATCGTTAACAAAGTGACAAACAAAGTTGTGGCCTATGTCGCGTATGTCACAACAAAGTTTGATGTTGATTTTGTGATGGACGATGACTCGACTATCAATGTGAAAAACTGCTTAGTTGATTATGGTGCGATTGTCACAGACCCAAATGGCCAGCCGGCGAAAGTTATTGGGACTGATTATATCAATCTGGAAAACCACAAAGAATACTAAAGACTCTTAAAATTTTATTTGTTCTCTATTAAGCCCCGTTATTTACGGGGTTTTTTGTTTTTTAGGATTGAAAATTTCATTTGACTTGTATTCTATTCCATTCAAAGTCTCAAGGACTACTTTAAAGGCTTATTGAATCTTGATAGCGCTGCTGCATTTGTTGGGAAAATTACGAGTCGACGTACTTTAGGCGGTGAAAACAAATGCTGCACCCCGCGTTTTGAAGCATTTTCCGGCCCTGCAAAATAAAATTTCGATTTTGAAATTATATTGATTGACAAAGGGCCGCATAAAATTTAAAAACATGCCTCACAATCCATATAAAGGGTAAAGACGGATGAAAGCGACGCGATTGCGAATTAAGCTTAGAGCTTACGATTTTAAATTACTTGATAACTCAGTCAATGAGATCGTTCAAACTGCGAAAGAGACTGGTGCTAGAGTTGCTGGGCCAATCCCTCTTCCTACAGAGATTAATAAATACACGGTGTTACGTTCACCTCATAAAGATAAAAAGTCTCGTGAGCAATTTGAAATGAGAACTCACAAGAGATTAATTGATATTGTTGATCCTACTCAGCAAACTGTTGATAGCCTAATGAAGTTAGATCTATCTGCTGGTGTTGATGTAGAAATTAAATACTAAAGTTAACTATTAATAACCATGTACGCATCCCTGCGGTCAGGGTGATGCTGTGGAGGAAAGATGTCCGAACAAACTCAAAATGAGAATGCTGAAGCACAAGCTGAAGCTTCAACTCCAGAAAACACAAAGAAAACAGAAGGTACTGCTAGTTTAGATCTCACAAGCTTCGTGGGGCAAAAAGCTGGTATGACGAGAATTTTCGATGACAATGGAACAGAAATTCCTGTGACTGTTGTTAAGTTAATTCCTAACTTCGTTTCTCAGGTCAAAACTCAAGACAAAGATGGTTACAGCGCATACCAAGTTGGATACCACACGAAAAAAGAAAGAAGTCTTGATAAGCCAACTAAAACTAAGCTTTCAAAAGCTGGTATCAAAGAAGCCGTAACAAAATTTAAAGAGTTTAAAGTTGAAGAAGCAGATGCTGCTCAACTTGGTGCCAGGCTTGGGTATGGAACTTTTGCTACAGATACGTTTGTTGACGTAACTGGAACTTCAAAAGGTAAAGGCTTCCAAGGTGTTATTAAGCGTTACGGATTCCGTGGTGGTCCAGGTGCACATGGTTCTAAGTTTCACAGAACAACTGGTTCTATTGGTAACAGAGCAACTCCAGGTAAAGTTTGGAAAAACAAGAAAATGCCAGGGCACATGGGTGATAAAACAAAAACAATTCAAAACCTTAAGGTTGTGGAAGTTAATACTGACAATGGTTACATGCTAATTAAAGGATCTATTCCAGGATCTAAAGAAGGATTTGTAACTATTTCAAAAGCGCTCAAGAAGGCTTAAGGGGTAGGGGTTAGATATGGCAGATTTAAATGTTTTAAATAAACAATTTAATGCTTCAGGGACTCTTTCAACTGATGTTGATCTAAGCGCCGAAGCTATTAACGTTCCTGTTGTTCATCAAGTGGTTAAATCTCTACTTGCTGATAGAAGACAAGGTAACGCTTCAACTAAGACAAGATCTCAAGTAAGCGGTGGTGGTATTAAGCCATTTAAGCAAAAGGGAACTGGTCGTGCGAGACAAGGTTCAATTAGAGCTGCTCACATGGTCGGTGGTGGCCGTGCTCATGGTCCAAACCCAAGAGACTTTTCTCAAAAAGTTAATAAGAAGATGATGACTGTTGCGATTCGTTCAATGATCGCCGACAAGCTTCAAGCTGGAAAGCTTACTGTTCTTGAAGAAATTGCTTCAAATGGTAAGACAAAAGAAATCTTTGCTGAGCTTAATTCAAGAAATCTTCTTCCTGCACTTGTTATCACAGACAGTGTAGATTCTCCGGCTCTTAAAGCTGTGAGAAATATCAGAAATGCTAAGGCTGCTCCTGTTGAAGGTTTTAGTGTTTATGAATGTGTTAAGTATGAAAACCTAGTTATTGAAAAAGCTGCTTTAGAAAAGCTTTTAGCGAGAGTGTAACATGCATGTAGAAGAAGTAATTGTTAAGCCGTTGATCACTGAGAAAACATCACTCCAATCTGAGACAGATAACAGATACGGATTTGTTGTTCAGTTAAAAGCCAATAAAAACCAGATTAAAAACGCAGTTGAGAGCCTTTACGATGTAAAAGTTCTTAACGTGAAAACTTCTGTTCTTCCTGGAAAGCTTAAAAGAGCGGGAACGAGAATCAGAAAAACTGGTAAAACGAAAAGAGCCCTAATCCAAATTGCAGAAGGACAAAAGATCGAATTCTTTAAGGGAATTTAATCTGGCTCAAGTGGAAGTTATTGAAAAGAAGCTATTGAAGAGGATTTAAAAATGGCACTTAAAAAATTTAAACCAACATCGCCTTCATTAAGACAAATGCAAGTTCTTTCAAATGAAGAACTTACAAAAGGTGTTAAAGGACCTAAGTCTTTATCAAAAGGTAAGTCTGCAAGTAACGGACGTAACAACCATGGACGAATTACTGTTCGTCATAGAGGTGGTGGGGTTAAGAGACGTTATAGAGTAGTTGATTTCAAAAGAAATAAATTAGATATCCCTGGAACTGTTAAAGCGATCACTTATGATCCGAACAGAACATGTAACCTTGCTCTCATTGCTTATGCTGATGGTGAGAAAAGATACATCTTGGCTCCTGCAAATCTTAAGGTTGGAGATAAGGTTATTGCTTCTGAGGAAGCTGATATCAAGACAGGAAACTCAAAAACATTAGCAAGTATTCCTGTTGGTACACTTGTTCACAATGTTGAGCTTCACCCTGGTGCAGGTGGGCAGTTCGCAAGATCTGCTGGATCATACATCCAGGTTATGGCAAAAGAAGGAAACTCTGTTCTTTTAAGAATGCCTTCAGGTGAATTAAGAAAAGTGAAAAACAATTGTCGAGCGACTATTGGTCAAGTTGGTAACAAAGATCATGAGCTAAGAGTGATTGGTAAAGCTGGTCGTAAGAGAAAGATGGGCTTCAGACCAACTGTTCGTGGTGTTGTTATGAACCCAGTTGATCACCCGCATGGTGGTGGTGAAGGACGTACTTCTGGTGGTCGTCACCCAGTATCTCCTTGGGGAACTCCAACTAAGGGTTATAAGACAAGAAAGAATAAGAGAACTGACAAGTTCATCGTTAAGAGAAGAAATAAAAAGTAATTGGTAAATAATCCAAGAGGATAAGTTATGGCGAGATCGTTGAAAAAAGGCCCTTACGTAGACTTCCAGTTAATGAAGAAAGTACTTGAGGCCCAAGAAGATGAAAAGAAAGGAAGCAAAGTGATCAAGACTTGGTCTAGAAGATCAACAATTGTTCCTGAGTTTATTGGACTTACATTTGCGGTACATAACGGGAAAAAATTTATTCCTGTTTATGTTACAGACAACATGATCGGACATAAGCTTGGAGAATTTTCTCCAACGAGAACTTATTATGGTCACGGTGCAGATAAGAAGAAGAAATAGCTAAAACCGTAAGGTTTTAGGGCGTCGCAGACGGTTAGTAAGCGTCAGCGCACGGAGAAGAAATAAAAAGTAGGAGCCCTGAGATGGCAATTGTAGTTAAAAATAGAAGAGTTGGTATTGCCCCTAGAAAAGTTAGGCAAGTTTGCGATGTTATTCGTAATAAAAAAGCTTCAGAAGCATTAAAGACATTAAGATTCTGTGAAAAGAAGGAAATTGCTTTAATTCTAACTAAGCTGATTAACAGTGGACTGACTATTGCTTCAGATAGTGGAAAGTATGACCTTGATAACTTAGTTATCGGTCAGGTTTTTGCTGATGAAGGGCCAACGCTAAAGCGTATCCAGCCAAGAGCTCAAGGTCGTGCGTTTAGAGTGAGAAAGCGTACTAGTCATGTAACAATTGAATTAAAAGAGAAGTAATAGAATTTAGCGTTAGTTAGGTTGTAACGAGGAAAGTAGTTTTATGGGACAAAAAGTTCATCCGTATGGTTTCAGATTAGGTTACATTAAAGATTGGCATTCACGCTGGTATTCAAATGATGGATACGCTGATCTTTTACACGAAGACATCAAGATCAGAGCCTATATCGAAAAAAATATGAAAAACGCTGCCGTATCTAAGACTGAGATTCAGAGAACCTCAGATCAGGTAAAGGTAACTGTATATACAGCCAAGCCAGGTGTGGCGATTGGTAAGAAAGGTGCTGGAATCGACAAGATCAGAAATGACCTTGCAAAGATGACTAAGGGAACATTAATTTTCAATATTTCTGAAGTTAAGAGACCAGACGCAGATGCAAAGCTAATTGCAGAAAACATTGCTTCTCAGCTTGAGAAACGTGTTGCTTTTAGAAGAGCGATGAAAAAAGTGATGCAATCAGCTTTTAGAGCTGGTGTAAAAGGTATCAGAGTGAGAACTGCTGGGCGTCTTGGTGGAGCTGAGATGGCAAGAGCGGAAGGATATTCTGAAAGAAAGGTTCCTCTTCATACTCTTAGAGCGGACATTGACTACAATACAGCGGAAGCGAAAACAACTTACGGTGTGATTGGAGTTAAGGTTTGGGTTTATAAGGGAGAAATTTACAAATAGCGTAAATTTTAGTATTAGAGTTCAACTCTTTAAAAGATGAAGTGGGAAAAGTAAAAATAGTCGTAACTAATTGAAATGACTGAAAGAGGATTTGAGATATGTTAAGCCCAAAAAAGGTGAAGTGGAGAAAGCAGCAAAAAGGTCGAATGAAGGGTAAAGCTTACAGAGGCAATACTCTAACCTTTGGAGAGTTTGGTATACAGGCACTAACTTGTGGGTATATTACAAACCGCCAAATTGAAGCTGCCCGTATTGCGATGACTCGTAAGATTAAAAGGGGCGGTAATGTTTGGATTAAAATCTTCCCAGATAAGTCTCTTACGAAAAAACCTGCTGAAGTTCGTATGGGTAAAGGTAAAGGTTCTCCAGATAGTTGGGTAGCTGTTGTTAAGCCTGGAAGAGTAATGTTTGAAATTGCTGGGGTTGAAGAAGAACTAGCAAGGGATGCATTGAAGCTTGCGATGTATAAGCTTCCAGTGAAGACGAAAATTATTAAAAAAGAAGCTGCAGTAGCTGCTGAATAAATAAATCGCAAAATATAGGTGATGTGATGTTAAAGATTAGCGAAATTAAAACTTGGGATGAAAAAACAATTGAAGCGAAGAAAGCTGAATTAAGAAAGCAGTACTTCGAACTCAATATGCAAAAAGTTACGGGTGGAATTGAAAAGCCTCATATCTTTAGAGATATCAAAAAAGATATTGCAAGATGTGAGACAGCTTTAACTGAACTAAGAGCAAACAACGCTTAAGTGAAAGACCAGTTGAGTCGAGGATAAGAAGATGGCAAACGAAACAGTTCAAAAGTTTAAAAGAAAGCTAACTGGTACAGTTGTTAGCGACGTGAATGATCAAACAATTGTTGTGAATGTTGTGAGAAGGTTTAAGCACAGAACTTACAGTAAGTTTATAAACCAATCGAAAAAGTATCATGCACATGATGTTAAGAATACTGCTAAGAAAGGCGATGTCGTAACGATTATCGAATCAAAGCCGTATTCAAAATTAAAGAAATGGGAACTGTTTTCAGTTAATTAATATTAGGGGACTAGCATGATTCAGATGCAGACAAAGTTAGAAGTTGCGGATAATTCAGGGGCGAAAGAAGTTAAATGTATCAAAGTCCTTGGCGGTTCGAAGAGAATGATCGCTGATCTTGGTGATGTCATTGTCGTAGCGGTTCAAAGTGCATTGCCTGGTGGAAAAATTAAAAAAGGTGATGTTCGTAAAGCTGTAATCGTAAGAACAGTATATCCATTAAAGAGACCTGATGGTTCAACAATTAAGTTTGATAAAAACAGTGTTGTTATATTGAATCCACAAAATGAGCCAGTGGGAACACGTATTTTTGGCCCAGTGGCAAGAGAGCTAAGAGGAAAGAGCTTTACTAAGATCTGTTCTCTGGCACCAGAAGTACTTTAATTGAGCAAGGCTCAGGAGTAGAAAATGCAAAAGCTTAAGTTAAACGATGAAGTTGTAGTGATTGCTGGAAAAGATAAAGGAAAGTCTGGGAACGTTCTTAGACTTGGAAAAGATCGAGTAATTGTTAGTGGTGTGAATGTTAAGAGAAAATCGATTAAGCCAACTCAAGAAAACCCAGATGGTGGATTTGTTGACGTTGAAACTGCTCTTCACATTAGCAACGTTGCTGTAAAAAGCCCGAAAGACGGGAAGCCAACAAGAGTTAAAGTCGTAAGAAAAGATAATAAGAATGTCAGAGTTGCTGTTCGTTGTGGGACTGAGCTTAGTTAAGGATAGGATCAATGGAAGTTAGACTAAAGAAGCATTATAAAGAAACAATTGCTCCAGCGCTTAAAGAAAAATTTAAGTATGCAAATGTTCACCAGATTCCAAAGCTAGAAAAGATTGTTGTGAACTCAATGTCTCGCGACTGTATCCAAAGCAGTAAAATCGTTAACGCGATTTCTGAAGAGCTTGGACTTATCTGTGGACAAAAGCCAGTTGTCGCAAAAGCAAAAAAATCAGTTGCAACGTTTAAGCTAAGAGAGGGGATGCCAGTTGGTGCTTTCGTTACTCTTAGGGGCGACAATATGTACGAATTTCTTGATCGATTAGTTTCGATTTCACTTCCAAGAGTTCGTGACTTTAGAGGGATTTCTTCTAAGGGATTTGATGGAAGAGGAAATTATGCTTTTGGTATCAAAGAGCAAATTATTTTTCCTGAAATCAACTATGACAAAATTGATAAGATTCGCGGTTTAAGTATTTCAATTGTGACAACTGCGAAAAATAATGAGGAGGGGCGTGAGCTTCTCACTCAACTAGGTGTTCCTTTTAATAAATAAGAAAAGCGATAAGCGGAGAATAAGATGGCAAGACTTGCGAAAGTAGTTAGTAATGAGAAGAGAGAGAAGCTCGCTAAGCGATATGCAAAGCTTAGAAAAGAGTTAAAGGCTAAGATCGTTGATCCAAAAGTTTCAGAAGATGAAAGATTTGAGGCAATGATAAGACTTCAAAAGCTTCCTAAGAATTCATCGCCCGTTAGAGTAAGAAATAGATGTGCAGTAACTGGTCGTCCAAGAGGATTCTATAGAGATTTCAAACTTTCTAGACTTGAGTTTAGAAGACTTGCTCTAAAAGGAATGATCCCTGGTGTAACCAAGTCAAGCTGGTAAGAGTAGTTGAGGAGAATTTAGTTATGATGACAGATCCTATTGCAGACATGTTAACAAGAATCAGAAACGCGATTAACGCGGACCATGAAACAGTGCTTATTCCAGCGAGCAAAATGAAAGCTGGTGTTTGTAAAGTTTTAAAAGATGAAGGATACATCGCTGGTTTTAAAATTGTCATGAAGTCACAAAGTGACATTAAGATCAAAGTAAAGCTTAAGCCAAACGCAATTGTTGGAATCCAAAGATTTTCAAAGCCTGGTCTGAGACAGTACCGTGGCTACAAAGAAATCCCAAGGGTTATCAGTGGTCTTGGAACTGCTGTTTTATCAACTTCAAAAGGTGTTATCTCTGACAGACAAGCGAAATCGCTTAAAGTTGGTGGTGAAATCCTTTGTAACGTTTGGTAACGATTTTTTAATATATAAGGTTAATGAGGTAAAAGATGTCACGTGTTGGAAAGTTACCAGTTGAAATTCCTGAGAAAGTTACAGTTCAACTTAATGGAACTGATGTAAATGTTAAGGGCCCGAAAGGGGAGCTTAGCTATAACTTTAAAGGATTAGTGAATATTGAGTCTGACGGTAAGCAAGTGACTGTGACTCCTGTCGATGAAGAGAAAAAGTCTCGCGCGATGTGGGGAACAGCAAGGCAGCTTATCAATAATATGGTGACTGGATGTAGTTCAGGTTTCACAAGATCACTAGAGTTTAACGGAGTTGGTTACAAAGCTGCTGTTAAGGGAAGTGTTCTTAACCTAAACCTTGGTTACTCACATCCAATTGACTATGATCTTCCAGAGGGGATCACAGCAAAAGTGACGAAAAACCAAATTGACATTATGGGTTGTGACAAGGAACTTGTTGGATTTGTTGCAGCAAAAGTAAGGTCTTTTAGACCGCCTGAGCCATACAAAGGTAAAGGTATTAAATATAGTGACGAAAGAATTATTAGAAAGGCTGGTAAATCTGGTGCTAAGTAATCCTTAAGGGTTGCTTAGTTTTTGCCATTGGCAATATTTTCAGATATACCATCTGCCTAGATATAGCGATTTTTAAGTTTCTTAACATGTTGAAATGTTAAATGTTGCTTAGGGTGGGAGTTAAAAATGATAAGAAAAAGCTTAAAAAAGTTTAAACAAGAATCTTCAAGAAAGCGTTACAGAAGAAAACTCACGATTAGAAACAAGGTTGAGGGAACTGCTGAGCGTCCAAGAATTGTTATTCACAGATCTAACAAAAACATTGCTGTTCAAGTTATTGATGATGCTGCAGGAAAAACTCTTGCAAGTGCTCAAACATTTGGAAAGGCTGCTGTTGGTGGAGCGAAGGCTAATAAAGAAGGTGCCGCTCTTGTTGGAAAAGCTCTTGCTGAGAAAATGACAAGTGCTGGTATTAAGGCTGCGGTTTATGACAGAGCTGGATACAAGTATCACGGTGTTGTTAAGCAGATTGCAGAGTCTATTAGAGAAAATGGAGTACAAATTTAAGCTTTGCTTAGATTTTGGAGTTGAATATGAGTGAAGAAACTAAAACTGAAGAAACAAAAGTAGAAGCAGCAGCAGAAGCAAAAGCTGATGGTGGTGATAAGAAGCAGAAGAGACAAAAAAGAGCTCCTCAAAAAAGAAAAACTTCAACAATTGATGCTGAACTCGAAGAAAGAGTTGTTGCTGTTAACCGTGTTGCTAAGGTTGTTAAGGGTGGTAGAAGATTCAGCTTTTCTGCTCTTATGATTGTTGGTGATAAAAACGGACGTGTTGGATACGGACTTGGTAAAGCTAAGGAAGTTCCAGAAGCAATTAGAAAAGCGACTCAAAAAGCACAGAAGTCAATGATCTCTGTTCCTCTTGATGGAGATACAATTCCTCACCAAGCTCTTGGAGAGTTTGATGCAGGTAAAATCCTTTTTAAGCCAGCTTCTCGTGGTACCGGGGTTAAGGCTGCTGGTGCATGTCGATCGATCTTAGAGCTTGCGGGTGTAAAAGACGTTCTTACAAAGTCACAAAGAGGGAATAACCCACATAATATTGTTAAGGCGACATTTGCAGCTCTTAAGTCTTTAAGATCAGCAGAGCAAGTTGCTAAGGCCAGAGGAATTGACCCTAAGTCAGTTCGAATTAAGTAATTAGGTAGTGAGGATAAAGATATGTCAGCTGGAAAAATCACTGTAAAACTAAAGAAAAGTGTTATCACTTGTACTGAAAAGCAAAAAGCTTGTGTAAGAGGGCTTGGTCTTAGAAAGATTAACTCAAGCCGAACTCTTGAGAATACACCTGCTGTTAGAGGGATGATCAAAAAAGTTATCCACCTACTAGAAATTTCTGAATAATTGAGGATAGAGATATGTTGACGCTAAATAATTTAAAAAGCCCTAAGGGTGCGCATCGCAACACTAAAAGAATTGGTCGTGGTCAAGGTTCTGGTTACGGAACTCAGGCGGCAAAAGGTCACAAAGGTCAAAAGGCGAGAGCTGGTGGCGGTGTCCGAACTGGTTTTGAAGGTGGGAACATGCCTCTTTATATGAGACTACCGAAAAAAGGTTTCTCTAACGCACCTTTTAAGACTGAATATGCGATTGTTTCTCTTGATACGATCAAGAATCACTTTGATTCTGGTGAAGTGACGAGAGAACTTCTTGTTGAGAAGGGAATTCTTAAAGGAAAGGATAGAAGACTTCCAATTAAGATCCTTGCTGGACAGAACTTCGATAAGTCTTTATCTTTTATATCTATTGAAAAATTCTCAAAATCAGCAAGGGAAGCGATTGAGAAGGCCGGGGGAAAACTTCAGTAATTTCTCTGTTCTTTAGAGAGATTTCTCCTCTTTCGAAGTTGGTTTTAAGCCAAATTTAAGGATATTTGCATATGGCGATTTCGCAAACTAAGTACGATGACCTCAAGAAAAAGATTTTCTTTACGTTTTTACTACTCATTGTTTACAGGTTTGCAGCACAGGTCCCTGTACCTGGAGTTGATGCGAGTGCGCTAAGTAGTTTTTTCGGTGATGACACACGAGATGCTTTTGATCTTCTTAATACATTCTCTGGTGGTGCCCTTAAAAGATTCTCAATCCTAGCTCTTGGGATTATGCCTTATATTACGACTTCAATTATTTTCAGTCTTTTGGGGGAAGTTATTCCTCAGATTCAAGAACTTCAAGAGGATAGTGAGGGTCATAAGAAAATTCAAAAATGGACTCGCTACGCAACAGTTCTTCTTTGTGCTGTTCAAGGTTACGGTCTTGCGGCTTACTTTGAGTCAGTCAATGCTCCTGGTGGATCACCGGTTATCCCTGAGCCCGGACTGCTTTTTAAGTTAACAGCAACAATCACTCTTGTTGGTGGGACTATGTTCCTTCTTTGGCTTGGTGAGAGGATCACTGAGTGGGGACTTGAAAATGGTGTTTCATTAATTATCTTTACAGGTATTGCGGTAGAGCTTCCAACTGAAGTCTTCCAAAATATTACTCTTTACAAAAACGGTGAATTACATGGATTTGATCTCTTTAAGATCTTTGGTGTGATTGCTATTGCCTTTTATGTGGTCTCATTTATTGAAAGGTCCTTTAGAGGGGTGCCTGTTCAATATGCGAAACGGGTGGTTAATGGACAAATGCAAGGTGGAACTCAAACTCTGCCTGTAAGAGTTGATACTGGTGGGGTTATGCCTCCTATTCTAGCTTCTTCTCTTCTTGCTGCACCAGCAACTCTTGGAAGATTTATTCCTCAAGATAGTGCGATTGCTCCTTACTTGGATTCAATCCTTCAATCACTTTACCCTGGGAACATGCTCTTTAACCTATTCTTTGGGTTACTGATTGTTTATATGACTTATTTTTATGCACCAATTCAGTTTAAGACGAAGAAAATTGCTGAAATGTTGCAAAAAAATAATGCTTTCGTTCCAGGTGTAAGGCCAGGTCCGAAAACAAAAGAGTATCTTGATTATGTTCTTAATCGAATGACTTTTGTAAGTTGTGTTTACCTTATCATTATCTGTGTGATTCCAACGATTATCACAGGTCAGCAAACACGGTTTGGTGGAACGGCACTTCTTATCCTTGTTTCAGTTAGTATTAGAGTAATGATGAATATTCAGTCATTTCTATTTGCTGATCGTTATGAAACAGCTCAAAAGTCTCGTGGGAAATATAAGGGCGCTAACAGACGCTTTTAAAAGGTTGATAAACTTATGGCAAAGCCAAATCTTATTCTTTTAGGTGCACCAGGTTCAGGAAAGGGAACTCAGGCAGCTAAAATTTCAAGTCGACTTGGTTATAGCCACGTATCAACAGGAGATCTTTTACGTTCTGAGATTGCTAAAGGATCAGAGCTTGGAAAAAAGGTTGAATCAATTTTAAAAGAAGGCGCGCTTGTTGATGATCACACTGTTCTTGATCTTTTAAAGGCGAACTGTGACTTAGCTGCGAATGCTTATATTTTTGATGGGTTTCCAAGAAACCTCGATCAGGCTCAATTACTAGATGAGCACATCATTAAAGACTCTGCCAGCATGGCAATCTTTTTTGAAATTGATGATGAAGTTATCGTTGAGAGAATTGTAAATAGAAGAATCGCCAAGGGAAGTGGCGAAATATATAACCTTAAGTCTCGACCTCCTAAGGTTGAGGGAAAGTGTGACGTTTCTGGTGAGGATCTAATTCATAGACCTGATGACCAAGAAGACGTTGTGCGTAAGCGACTTGAGGTTTTTAGGGCTGAAATTGCTCCTATGCTTGAGTATTACGAGGGTAAGGGACGTTTGCAGCGAGTCAATGCTCTCACTGAAGCAGAGCAATTGTTCTCAGAAATAGAAAAGTTAATAGGTTAATTAGGTAGGTCCTTTGGAGACTTGCATAATTAGAGAGTTTTAGTTATACATCGATGGATTAAAATGGGTAATTTGAATGTCTGGTGCTGAGTCAATTGAAGTTGAAGGAGAGGTAACTGAGTTACTTCCAAATACGAAGTTCAAAGTAAAGCTGCCAAATGGCCATTCAATTATTGCTCACATTAGCGGTAAGATGCGAATGCACTTTATTAAGATCTTACCTGGTGACAAAGTTTTAGTTGAGATCAGTAAGTATGATCTTTCTAAAGGAAGAATAACTTATAGAAGTAAGGGTGGGGCGAAACCACCACCAAGAACTGATAAGTAAAACCGCGAGGTTTTACCCCCCCGGAGGGAACCAGCAAGCGTCAGCGCGCGGGCATAGTAATAGAAGAGCTTAAAACGTTAGCGGTAATAGCGATAGAAAGGTAGAAGTCATGAAAGTTAGAGCGTCGGTTAAGAAGATTTGTAAAGATTGTAAAGTTGTTAAGAGAAAAGGTGTTCTTCGAATTGTTTGTAAAACAAATCCAAGACACAAGCAACGTCAAGGTTAAGAAGTAGTAGTTAGGAGAAGTTGTTATGGCACGTATTCTAGGTGTAGATATTCCAAGAAATAAAGTAGTGAGAATTGCTTTAAGATCACTTTATGGCGTTGGACCAAAAGTTGCGATGGATGTTTTAGCGAAAGCGAACATTGATCCAGAAAGTAACTCAAATGATTTAACAGAAGAGCAATCAAACGAAATTCGTTTAATTCTCGAAGAAAGTTACACTGTAGAAGGTGATCTTCGTAGAGAGATTGGTCTTAATATTAAAAGACTTAAAGACCTTGGTTGTTACCGTGGTTTAAGACATAGAAAAGGTTTACCTGTTCGCGGGCAAAGAACAAGCACCAATGCAAGAACTCGTAAAGGTCCAGCTGTTGCAATCGCTGGTAAGAAATCTATTAAATCGATGAAGTAGGTAGGAAAGTTATGGCAAAAAAAGTTGCAGCGAAGAAAAAAGTTAAAAAGAATATTCCTCATGGGATCTGTCATGTACAGGCTTCATTTAACAATACAATTGTTACATTCACTGATCCTCAAGGTAAGGCGATTTCTTGGGCCAGTGCTGGTCAGTTAGGATTCAGAGGATCTAAGAAATCAACTCCATTTGCGGCACAGTCGGCTTCAGTTGAAGCAGCCAAAAAGGCTATGGAGCACGGACTAAGTTCAGTTGACGTAAAAGTTACTGGACCAGGTGCTGGACGTGAAAACGCAATTAGAGCTCTTCTCACAGCTGGTTTAAAAATCACGTCAGTTGCTGATCGGTCACCAATTCCTCATAATGGATGTCGTGCACCTAAGAGAAGAAGAGTCTAAAACCGCGAGGTTTTAGGCCCCGCAGGGAGCTAGCAAGCGTCAGCGCGCGGTTGCAAACTAAAGAATACTATAAAAGTAGAAGTAAATATTTAAGGAGAATCCCATAATGGATAACACTTTCGTCGTTAAAAATTGGAGCAGCCTCATTAGACCAGTGGCTTTAGAGCTTGATTCAGACAGCTTAAAAAGCAACTACGGTAAATTTGTCGCGAAACCTCTTGAAAGAGGATACGGACAAACTTTAGGTAACTCTTTAAGAAGAGTTCTTCTTTCTTCTCTTCAAGGAGCAGGTATTGTTGCTCTTAGAATCGAAGGTGTTGAGCATGAGTTTGGGACAATCAACAACGTTAAAGAAGAAGTTGCTGAAATTATCCTTAACTTAAAAGAAGTTCAGTTAAAAATTAAAGGTAAAGAAGAAGTTGTTCTTACTCTTGAGAAGTCAGGAGAGGGACCTGTAACTGCTGCTAATATTACTGAGAATCCAAGTGTTGAAGTTTTAAACCCAGATCACGTTATCTGTAATGTTTCTTCTGGTGGAACAATTAAAATGGAGCTTAAGGTTTGCCGTGGTAAAGGTTATGTTACTGCTGTTGATAACAAAGAGCTTTATGATCTTCCTGTTGGGTGGATCTACCTTGATACACTTTTTTCACCTGTTAGCCGTGTTAACTACACAGTGACTAACTCAAGGGTTGGAAAGAGAACCGACTTTGATAAGTTAACTCTTGAAATCTGGACAAACGCTTCTGTTGATCCAACAGATGCAGTTGCTTATTCAGCTAAAATCCTTAGAGATCAGCTTGCTGTATTTCTTAACTTTGAAGACGAGGAAGAGATTGGAAGAGTTGAGACTGCGAAGCCTCAGAAAACTCAAAATGTTACAAACAGCGCCCTTCTTAAGCCTGTTTCTGAGCTTGAGCTTTCTGTTCGCTCAGCTAACTGCCTTCAAAACGCAAATATCAAGTATATTTACGAGCTTGTTTCTAAGACAGAAGGTGAAATGCTGAGAACTAAGAACTTTGGACGTAAGTCTTTAAACGAAATCAAAGAAATTTTAAACAATATGGGACTCGGTCTTGGGATGAAAGTCGACAATATCATGAAAGATATACAAGATCAGGCTCAAGGTGAAGCAGAGTAGGATACGGAAACCGGATGAGGTTTCCGGCGTCGCAGACGACTAGCATCCGTTGAGGATGCGGTGAAGCGACACTTGAAATTTGATCTAGAAAGAATTATAAGTGGGGCAGTTATCCCGTGGAGTGAATTATGAGACACCAAAAGAAAAGATACAGAATTGGAACAAACCCGGCGCATAGAACGTCATTACTTAGAAACCTTGCGGTTGAAGTAATTGACCACGGGATGATCAAAACAACTCAAACTAAGTGTAAAGCGGTTAGACCATATGTTGAAAAGCTTATCACACTTGCGAAAGTTGATAGTGTTGCTAACAGAAGAATGGCTTTTAAGAAGCTAAATAATAAAGACGCTGTTAAGAAGCTTTTTGAAGTGGCTCCAAAGTATACAGACAGACCTGGTGGATACACACGAATCATGAAGCTCGCTGATAGGAGAGTTGGAGACAACGCTCCTATGGCCTATATAGCTCTTGTCGATTAGTTCAAATCAAAATAATTTGCTATATTAAAGCCTCTTCGTAAGAAGGGGCTTTTTTTTGCAAAAAAGGTCATTATAATGATCCCGCCCATTTACGCAGATCGGTTTTTGCCTTTTGAGAGCTTTTTATGAGTACACAAGCAAAACTTTTTACAATTATTGCGATTCTTTCGATTACATTTCTCTATGCTGATTATGAAAGAAAGAAGGTTGTGAAGCTTAAAGAGAGCTCGGGAACTTATGTTCTTCAAAACCTTCCAGACTTTGAACTCTCTCCTTTAAAAGATGGGCCAACAAACTCCCTCGAAGTTTTGAAAAACTCGAACGCGCTTATGGTTCACTTTTGGGGGACTTGGTGTGCTCCTTGTGAGGTGGAGTTTCCTGATCTTCTGACCTTTGCCAAGAAGCTTGAAGAGAGAAATATTGTTTTTGTTCTTCTTGCTGTTAAAGATGAAAAAAAGAAAGTTAAGAAGTTTCTTAAAAGATTTAAAAAACTTCCTAGAAATATCGTTATCTCCGTTCATGAAGACACTAAGCTTATGACTCGATTTGGGACTTTCAAGGTCCCTGAGACTTTTTTATTTGGAAAGTCTGGGAAGCTTCTTCGTAAATATGTTGGCCCTCAGGAGTGGTTGAATCCTGTTTATTTAAATCAATTGAGTATTTTTTAGCAAAGTTTATCGTTTTCTTTACCACGCATGCGATGTGTTTTTCGAATCTCCTAATAAACTTCAAACCGTTCATGCCTCTCTATCTCTCTGAAATTCCGTTGAAATCGTCAATTTAGTTTTCAAAAATAGCAAAGAATTTTGCTCCAGATGTTTAAGTTTCTATCAGTTTTGCCGAAAAGTTAAACAGATTAGGTTTTAGCAATCTGAAAAACTGAACGAAGTTTAATCAAAATTTGGAGAGAACAAATGATTAACTGGAAAGAGATAAGCGACCTTCATGTAATTTCAAAGCTTGAAAAGATTCTTGCGAAATGGTTTGGAGTTGAGCAAGTGCTGACTGATTCACATTATAAAGTAAGAAGTGGGCATCTTGATAAAGAGCATGCGTTTCACAATCACTTTCTTAAGCTTCAGCTTCAAATTCCTCATGGCTATTCAATTTTTAGTCAGGATATTGAAAGAGTCACTGATCAATTTCAGAATCAAGACACATCAGTTTGTACATTTGATTCACACTTTAAAGATGTGAAGGGTGTTTGTGCAAAAGTGATTGTTGATGGTGAATATCTTGGGTCCGTTTTTGCGTATCCTTTCATTATGGATACAGCAACTTCTGAAGATGAAAAAAATATTGTCGCAAAATTAGTCGAAGCGGGGGCAACAGAAGGGGATGCTCAAACAGCTGTTGCGAATGTTAAAAGGCTTACTCAGAATGATCTTGAATATCTTGTTGAGCTTGTTGAACTTGCTTCACAAGAGATTGCTGACTTTCATACCGAGATTTCAAAAAGAGAAGATCGAATTCATGAGCTCAACTCAGAGCTTGGTGAGAAATATCGTTTCCATTCAATGATTGGTAAATCAAAGAAAATGCAGGTGATCTACAGGCTTCTTGAAAAGGTTTCAGCCACTGATTCAAGTGTTTTCATTCAAGGTGAAAACGGAACAGGTAAGGAACTTGTGGCCAAGGCGATTCATTATTATTCACATAGAAAAGATACACCTTTTCTTGCTGTGAACTGTTCAGCTTTTAACGATAACCTTTTAGACAGTGAACTTTTTGGTCACGTTAAAGGGGCATTTACTGGAGCGGTTAAAGATAAAAAAGGTCTCTTTGAGGCAGCAAATGGTGGGACTCTGTTTCTTGATGAAATTGGAGATACCAGTCTTTCGATGCAGGTAAAGCTTCTGCGTGTTCTTCAAGAGGGAACTTATCTTCCTGTTGGGGCAAGTGCACCTAAAAGATGTGATGTGAGAATCATTGCTGCGACAAATAAGCCTGTTAAAGAGATGATGGCAAAAGGTGAATTTAGAGAAGATCTTTATTATAGAATTAACGTAATTACAGTTGCACTTCCTCCGCTAAGAGAGAGAAAAGAAGATATCTCTCTTCTTATGGATCACTTCTTAAAGAAAAGATGTGATGAGGTTGGGCTTCCGATGAAGACATTCTCTAAGAAATGTTTAGAGAAAATGCTTGATTATAACTGGCCAGGAAACGTTCGTGAACTTCAAAACGAAGTTGAAAGACTTGTCGTTCTTGCTGGAGACGATAAGGTCGTAACACCTGATCTTCTAAGCTCTCGGATCTCTGGTTTTGGAGAGTCTAAGCCAGCGGTTGCTCAAGGAATCAATACTTCAGGCTCTTTAAAGCAAGCGCTCGAAGAGCTTGAGAAGCTTATGATTAGAGAAGGTCTTAAAAGATGCAACTTCAATAAGTCTAAGCTTTCAAAAGAACTTGGGATTTCGAGAGCATCACTTATCATGAAAGTTGATAAGTATGAACTTGATAAGAGAAAGAAAGCGGCTGGGGAATAAAAAAAGTAACATTCGGTTAATGATATAAGGCTCTCGGTTGAGGGCCTTTTTTATAGGAAAACTTTCGATGAAAAGCTTTGTCCTGATCTGGGCTTTAATGACATCTTATGTGGGGTTTTCAATAGAGAAAACGGTAGAGACTGTTTCGTCTGGAGCGGAGATCTTAAAACTTTATAATAAGTCTGCTGAAATCAATAGACAGGCGATCAAAGATTCAAAGCCTGAAAATTTAACGAATATTGAGCTAACCTGGGATGATGGAGAAAAAACAATACATTATTTTGTTGGATCTAAGCTTGATCCCAATATTGTAGGAACTCAGAATCTAACTTTTTTAGGAGCGATAAAAGGACAACATCCGAATAAATCTGAAACAAGGTCAGTTATGCTTTCTGGAGATCAATTAATATGGATCAATGAAAAAGGACAATTTTATTCTATAAAAGAGGTTTCCCTTATAGAAGATGTAAACGAACCTGATCTTAAAAATATGCAATACCTTGAGAAAGTATTGTTTGAAGAGGGAGGGATCACCTCTTGGTGCAAGTATTATTATACTTCTGTTTTTGAGTTTTTCCCTCAAAGAGTGATTGAAGATAAAGGAAAGCGCTTAAGTTGTTTTGATAAGCCGGTTCTTTTTTGTAAAGCTGATGTTACTTGTGAGAAAGATATTAAGCAGGGAGAAAATCAGACATTTGAAGCTGGAACACTCTATGCTGTGAGCTGCCTTGCTGATGAAAAGACTGGACAGTGTCCAGCGAACCCAGATAATTGTGTTAATGATTATCCTGTTACTTCTCAGATTTATAATAGTTATATGGATGATGGGTATCGATTTGTTGAGGAGGAAAGTCTCCATAGAGAGATCAAAAACAAGACGGAGAGTAAGCAGTGAGAGTTTTCGTTTTTGTTATTATCGCAAGCGTTACAAATGTTTTTTCTGCTGTCGATATGGAAGATCAATTAACAGCTAAAGATCGAAAAGAGCTTGGCAATGTAAAGATTGAACCAGAAGAAATCTATAAAGTTCAAAAGTATTTAAAGAAGTCTAAAAAGATTGATTACAAAGACGAAGATGGTTTTAGTATCACCTTTCATTGCTCGAGTAAGAAAAAGCAAATGAGTTGTGTTCCTCATAAGCTAAGGCCTTATTCTAAGCCAGCGTCAAAAGCAGAGTCGAGCCTTGGGCTTGATTTCACTTCTGATTCAACATCACTTCCAAGGTTAAGATTGTTTTTTAGTCCTGGGGACACCAACAGAGTGTTGAAATTAGTGGACTAAAATTGTAAAAATTCTCTTGTCGTCTAGAAAATTGTCAGTCTTAAGTGCTCAAAATTAGAGTGGTCAGTAAATGGTTTCTGTGCAGTGAGTTTTACGTATAACTCATAGACTTGCTATCCTTTTCTATCGTTAAAAATCAATTGAGGACGTCCTTTATGGATCATTTTGGAACTTGGCAAGGTCTAGAGAAGCGAGCAGAGCTTGGTGGTGGACAAGCACGAATCGACAAACAGCATGCTCAAAAAAAATATACAGCAAGAGAGAGGATTCAAAGATTATTAGATCCTGGAAGTTTTGTTGAATTTGATAAGTTAGTACTACCAGAGGGGGAAAAGTCTTTTGAAGCAGATGGCGTTGGTGATGGAGTTGTTACAGGTATTGGTGAAATTAATGGTCAAAAAGTGGCCCTTTATTCTCAAGACTTTACTGTAAAGGGTGGGTCGCTTGGTCATGCTCACGCAAAGAAAATCTGTAAGATTATGGATTTTGCTCTTAATAATCGAATTCCCATTATTGGTCTCAATGATTCTGGTGGAGCACGAATTCAAGAAGGAGTTGAGTCTCTTGTTGGTTATGCCGAAATTTTCCAGCGAAATGTGAGCGCCTCTGGTGTTGTCCCTCAGGTTACTTTGATCTTAGGCCCTTGTGCTGGTGGAGCTGTTTATTCTCCTGCTTTAACAGATTTCATTTTTATGGTTTCAAATACCTCCCATATGTTTGTGACAGGTCCTGATGTCATCAAGTCTGTGACCCATGAACAAGTGACAAAAGAAGATCTTGGTGGAGCGAAAACGCATAGTGAAAAATCAGGTCTCGCTCACTTTCATTGCAAAGATGAAGATGATTGTTTTGAGCGGGTTCGAGAACTTATGATCTTTCTTCCCAATAGTTCATTTGAATACACAAAGAAAAAATATAATTCTGATTCTGTTTTAAGAAAAACTCAGGAGATCGATGACCTTATTCCAAGTAATTCAAAGCAACCTTACGACATGAAGGCCGTGATTTCATCGATTATCGATGATGGGCATTTTCTTGAAGTGCAATCAGAGTACGCACAAAATATTATTATTGGATTTGCTTCTGTTGGCGGAATGAAAGTTGGGATTGTGGCGAATCAGCCAATGCACCTTGCAGGCGTTCTTGATATCGATGCTTCTGTTAAAGCCGCAAGATTTGTTCGCTTTTGTGATGCTTATGATATCCCGATTCTTTCTCTTGTGGATGTTCCCGGTTTTCTTCCTGGAACTGAGCAGGAGTACAGTGGAATTATTCGCCATGGAGCGAAGCTTATTTATGCTTATGCGGAAGCGACAATTCCTCTCATTACTTTAATTACTCGAAAGGCCTATGGTGGGGCTTATATTGTGATGGCCTCTAAGTTTTTAAGAGCCGATGTCAATCTGGCTTATCCCGAAGCTGAGATTGCCGTGATGGGGGCTGAGGGAGCTGTAAATATTCTTAAAAGATCTGAGCTTTCAAAGCTTGAGGGGGATGATCTAGAGAAGAGAAGAAAAGAGCTTGTTGACGAGTACAACGATGAATATTCCAATCCTTTCAAAGCGGCTTCAAAAGGATTTCTTGATGAAATTATTCGTCCAGAAGACACTCGAAGCCGCATTTATCAGTATCTGAAAATGATGAGAAGAAAAGATATTTTGGTTCACAAAAGAAAGCATGGAAATATACCACTATGACAAAAACAACTTCATCGAAAAGAATTTTGATTTTAAATAGAGGTGAGATTGCCTCACGTATTGGAAAGGCCTGCCGAGAGCTTGGTCATGTGGGAGTGGGTGTTTGGACTGACCGAGAGAGAAACTCGACTCATCTTGAATTCTGTGATGAATGGGTTTATCTCGAAGGTGCTCATAATAAAGAAACTTATCTTAATATTGAAAGAATTCTTAATCTTATTAAATCTTATGATATCGATGCCGTT
The DNA here is from genome assembly GCA_049599895.1 of Bacteriovoracaceae bacterium. GTDB lineage: Bacteria > Bdellovibrionota > Bacteriovoracia > Bacteriovoracales > Bacteriovoracaceae > JBMYPC01. Next base: position 37,806 of record JBMYPC010000006.1, read on the forward strand.
CATCCGGGCTATGGTTTTCTTTCCGAAAACTATGAGTTTGCTAAAGCTTTAAGCGATAATGGAATTATTTTTATTGGGCCCAGTGCTCAAAGCATTGAGCTTATGAGTGATAAGGCCAATGCAAAAAGAGTCGCTGTTGAGGCAGGTGTTCCGGTTCTTCCTGGTTCAGAAGGAATCGTTTCTGATATTAATGAAGCTAAGAAAGTCTCTCAACAGATCGGTTTTCCTGTTTTATTAAAGGCCACAGCTGGTGGCGGAGGAAGAGGATTAAGAGTTTGTTATAACACTGAAGAGCTTGAAAAAAATTGGGTGATCTCAAAAAGAGAAGCAGATAAATCTTTTGGTAATGATTCTCTCATCATTGAGAAGTTTGTTGAGAACCCTCATCATATTGAAGTTCAAATTCTTTCTGACGGAAAAGGCAATGTGTATCACTTCTTTGAAAGAGAATGCTCCATTCAAAGGAAGCATCAAAAAATTGTTGAAGAGGCACCGAGTCCATTTATAGGAGTAGATGAAACATTAAGAGAAAAACTTTGTCAGAATGCTCTTAAACTTGCAAGGTATGTGAAGTACGACAACATTGGAACTGTTGAATTTATTCTTGATGAGAATAAAAACTTTTATTTCCTTGAGATGAATACGCGAATTCAAGTTGAGCATACAGTAACTGAAGAGATCACAGGAATCGATCTTGTAGTTTGTATGATCCAGTCAGCACTAGGGGAAGATATTGGGATTCCTGGGCAGTATTGGATTACGAAAGTGGGGCATTCGATTGAATGCCGGATTTGTAGTGAAGACCCTATTACGATGATTCCATCCCCAGGGAAACTCACAGCTTTTGAAACTTCATTTCCTCAGGGAACTCGTTTTGATAATTGTCTTTATCGAAACCTTGAAATTACTCCTGACTTTGATCCCATGGTGGGGAAACTGGTGACAAAGGGAATTGTAAGAGATGTTGCAATTCGAAAAATGAAAGCAGCCCTCAATGGACTTCTCATTGAAGGAATCAAAACCAATATTCCTCTTCATCTTGAAATTTTTGAAAATAAAAAATTTCAAGAAGGAACTTATACAACGAACTTTTTAGTGAAAGAAGCTCCACAGGAAAAAGTTTCTGATGAAATGGATATGGACCGAATCTTTATTAAACTGGCCGGATTTGAGGCCCGAGAGATGGGGCTTTAACGATGCGATATTATCTTGTTGATAAAAATGATTCAAAAGAATATGTCTTTAATCTTATCGAGTCCATTAGGCATTCTGCAGAGTTAATGGAATTTACCTACAATGTCATTAATGAAGGTGAAGTGATTGGAGAAAAGAAAGTTTACATCTGCAAACGAGCCGCTCGTTATTTTGCTTCTTTTGATGGGCAGACTTGGAAGAAAATTCCAAGGCAAGAAATTCCAGATACTATCGTCAATACCAATAAAGAATTTCATCTTCACAGAGGTTTCAAACCTTCAGGAATCGATAATAATTTAGATTCAGGACTTCGAAGCCAAATGCCTGGGAAAGTGACTGACGTTTTTGTGAAGGTCGGACAGAAGATTGAAAAAGGCGATAACCTTCTCGTTCTCGAAGCGATGAAAATGGAAAATGTGATTAAGGCAAGTCAGGCTGGAGCTGTTGAAAGAATTAATGTCAAAGCTGGTGAGACAGTGGAAAAAGGTGTCTTGCTTTTGAGTCTTGAATCTTAGTTTGGGAGCATGAAAGGATTGAGGCTGCAGCTGAGGAAACTCAAGTACTTGCAGCAGAATTCATGGGCCATGTTGATGAAATTAATGAGCTTATTAAAGAATAAATGAACCTGAAAACTTTCTAAGCTCCCTTTCAAAAAATCAGTTCTTTTGATATGAGATTCCTAAAAGGAATCCCTATGAAAGCCAGTATATTTTTAGCACTTCTTTTTCTTTCGACTCTTGCTCAAGCTGCAACTTACAAAATTGCTGAGTTTAATCAGGTTAAAGATATAAATGGCAGGGCCATGAACTCTCTTCATTGCGGTCAGCAATCAGTTATGTATGATGATGTTTGTCTTGCTCATGCTGGTGAGATGACTCTTGTTCTTCATAGTTACCCAAAAGGACGAAATGTTATTCGTGAATCAAATGAGAGGATTGAGCCTTCGAAACTAGTCTATAATCAAGATGATTTAAGGCCTTGTACTGAGGATGTGATCCTAGATCTAAGACTTGATTATGCGGAAAGCTTTGATAAAAAGCAGTGTTTTGAGATCTATTCAGATGTTTATCTTGTTTATTAAGTAATCAACCTGTTTAATGACAGACCTCTAGTATTTTCAAACGTTTATAATGTAAGAATTGCGCCGCAAGTAATGCCCGAAAGCCTGGTTTTTGCTAGGCTATCTGCCAATTACCAATGAATTATTCAACCACGGCAAAGGATTAAGGCATGAAGCGTCATGAGGTACGAGTATACCCTTCAAAAGAACATTTAGCGAAAGAAGATCAACTAGCTTATAAAATGGCAAAAATGGCAACAGATCCTATCGATCTTGAACCAGCTGTTATCGATATGATTATTAATAGAATGATTGATAATGCTTCTGTCGCAATCGCAGCAACAAACAGAAGACCTGTTGCAAACGCGAGATCTCAAGCTCTTTGTTTTGCTAGAAAAGGTGGAGCGAATGTTTTTGGTCTTCCTAATGATCAAACTTTTTCTCCTGAGTGGGCTGCTTGGGCCAATGGAGCAGCTGTAAGAGAGCTCGACTTTCACGATACTTTTTTAGCGGCTGATTATTCTCACCCAGCTGATAACATTCCTGGAATTTTAGCTGTTGCTCAAACTAAGGGAAGAACTGGTGCTGAACTTTTAAGAGGGATTGCTACTGGTTATGAAATTCAAGTGAATCTTGTGAAAGGCATTTGTCTTCATGAGTGGAAAAAAGATCATATTGCTCACCTTGGAATTTCTGTTGCTGGTGGGATTGGAACACTTCTCGGTCTTGATGTTGATACGATTTATCAATCAATGCAACAAGCTCTTCATGTGACGTTTTCAACTCGTCAATCAAGAAAGGGTGAGATCTCAAGTTGGAAAGCTTACGCTCCTGGATTTGCCGGAAAAATGGGAATCGAAGCAGTGGATCGTTGTATGAGAGGTGAAGGAGCTCCATCGCCAATTTATGAAGGAGAGGATTCAGTTCTTTCATGGATGCTTTCAGGGAAAGAAGCAAAATACTTTATTGATCTTCCTGAGTGGGGAGAAGCTAAAAGAGCAATCTTAGACACTTATACAAAAGAGCACTCAGCTGAATACCAATCGCAAGCGCTTATTGATTTAGCGTTTAGAATGCGTGAGAAGATTTCAAACTTTGATGATATTGAATCAATTGTTATCCATACTTCTCATCACACTCATTACGTTATTGGAACAGGTGCCAACGATCCTCAAAAAATGGATCCAAAAGCTTCAAGAGAAACTCTTGATCATTCAATCATGTATATCTTCACAGTTGCTCTTCAAGACGGTGAATGGCATCACGTAAAAAGTTATGCACCAGAGAGAGCGGGAAGAGAAGATACCGTAAGACTATGGCATAAGATTTCAACTCTTGAAGATCCAAAGTGGACAGAGAGATATCATGAAAAAGATCCAAACAAGAAGGCCTTTGGTGGACGTGTTGTGATCAAAATGAAAGACGGCTCTGTGATTGATGATGAGCTTGCCATGGCAAACGCTCACTCTCTTGGTGCAAGACCATTTCAAAGAGAACATTACATCAATAAGTTTAAAACTCTGACTGAAGGAATTATTTCTGAAAGTGAATCAAATCGATTTTTAGAAACAGTTCAAAATGTTGCGAAGCTTTCAGGAGATGAACTTCTCAATCTTAACGTTCAGGTGGATAACGTTGATCTTCTTCATAACGCTCGTGATGAAAGAGGGATTTTCTAATGCTTTTTACCACGAAAAATGGAGCTGAAAAAAGAGCTGACTTTAGAGCAGCTCTTAATTCAGGAAAGCTTTTAAGATTTCCTGGTTCATACTCACCAATGGTTTCAATGCTGATTGAACAAAAAGGCTTTGATGGGATTTATATCTCTGGAGCTGTTCTTTCTAATGACCTTGGACTTCCTGATATTGGAATGACCACTTTAAGTGAAGTTGCCGGTAGGGGAAGACAAATTGCTCGTACAACAAATCTTCCATCAATTATTGATATTGATACGGGGTTTGGTGAACCTATGAGTGTGGTTCGAACAGTCCAAGAACTTGAAGAACTTGGGATTTCGGGCTGCCACCTTGAAGATCAAGTGAATCCCAAAAGATGTGGGCACCTTGATAATAAGGAGCTTGTTTCAGTTGAAATGATGACAAAGAAAGTTAAGGCCGCTGCTAATGGAAAGCGCGATAAGAACTTTCTTATTATTGCAAGAACTGATGCAAGAGCTTCTGAAGGTCTTGATAAGGCGATTGACCGAGCGAAGGCTTATGTCGATGCAGGAGCGGAGATGATCTTTCCTGAGGCATTAAAAGATGAAAGTGAATTTGAAGCTTTTAGAAAAGCTGTTGATGTTCCAATGCTTGCGAATATGACTGAGTTTGGAAAATCAAAACTTCTGAATAAAACCCAATTGGAAAACCTTGGTTTTAATCTTGTTATCTATCCTGTGACAACGGTTAGACTTGCGATGAAAGCGGTTGAAGATGGCCTAGACCATATCTTTAATGAAGGGTCTCAAGAGGGAATCATTGATAATATGCAAACAAGAAAAAGATTGTACGAAATTTTAAAATACGAAGACTATAATCAATTCGATCAATCGATATTCAATTTTAAGGTGTAGTGAGGAGGAAATATGAGTGAAGAGAAAGTTGTGAATGTGAAAAAAGGTTTAGAAGGTGTTGTTGCTGATACGACAAATGTATCGAAAGTTATGCCTGAAATTAACTCACTTGTTTATCGAGGATATCCGGTTCAGGATCTTGCTGAAAATTGCAGATTCGAAGAGGTGGCTTTCCTACTTTGGAATGGTGAGCTTCCAAGCCAAAGTGAATTAGAGGCTTTTGAAAAATCAGAAAGAGCTTACAGAACGATTTCAAATGATCTTAAAGATGTGATTAAAAAATTCCCTAAAAATGCTCACCCTATGGATACATTGAGAACATGTGTGAGTTTTCAAGGAATGGAAGATGAGAGAACTTTTGATAACACTACTGAAGTGAATAGAGATAAAGCTCTAAGACTTCTTTCATCAATTCCAACAATGATCGCGGCAGATTACAGAGTTCGCCAAGGGTTAGAGATTATCGATCCTAAGAGTGATCTGACGATGTCAGAGAACTTCTTTCATATGTGCTTCGGTGAAGTTCCAAATGATGAAATCGTGAAGGCTTTTGATGTCTCTTTAGTTCTTTATGCTGAACATGGATTCAACGCTTCAACATTTACATCACGTGTGATTGCTTCAACAACTTCAGATATGTTCTCAGCTGTTGCGGGAGCTATTGGGGCCCTTAAAGGACCTCTTCATGGTGGTGCAAACGAGCAGGTGATGCATATGCTTAAAGAGGTTGCAGATCCTGCGACTGCGAAAGAGTGGATGCTTGATGCTCTTAAGAATAAAAAGAAAGTGATGGGGTTTGGGCACAGAGTTTATCGAAGTGGAGATTCAAGGGTTCCAACAATGAAAAAATATGCTCAGAACCTAGGAAAGTTTAAAGGCGATACGAAGTGGGATGAAATCTCTCAGATCCTAGAAGATACAATGGTCTCAGAAAAAGGAATCTATCCAAACTTAGATTTTCCAGCTGGGCCTGCGTATTACCTAATGGGCTTTGATATCGATATGTTTACTCCAATCTTCGTAATGTCGAGAATTACGGGATGGGCGGCTCATATCATCGAGCAACACGAAAATAACAGAATCATCCGCCCCCTATGCCAATACACAGGGGAAACAGAAAGAAAGGTTCACCCTCTAGCATCTCGCTAAAAAGTGCCATAAAAAGTGCCAGGTACTTTTTAGGTAATGTAAGAAAAGCCTTTTCTTAAAATGAAATTTAAAGTGTTTAGAAACGCCAGTCTTTGAAAGACTGGCGTTTCTATTTTAGGTCTGTCTCTTTACGGTTTGTTATATCAAATATTCAAATCTTCTTCCTTTAATAGAAGTGTATTCTTG